>NZ_JACAPM010000006.1:0-161299 GCF_013385695.1 Pseudomonas sp. D8002 | reverse complement strand
CTCCCACAGAAAAGCAGCTCTGCTTTCGCTCTGGTTTTTGATGGGGCAGAGCGCTTTGGTTACTGTGCCGCTTTTGCAAAGTGACTCGCTGCAAGAGCGAAACCATAAGCCGCCGTTACCGAAGAAACGGATATACACACAAAAGCGTCAGAGCTGAAACCGCCCCCGCTCATGCTCATACAACGGCCGCACCAGCGCGAATTCATGGTCAATCTCATCCACCAACTGCGCCAAATCCGCAACCACAGGCTTGGCGGACTTATCCTCGAGCAACTGACAAAGCTCAGCCAACCGCACCGCCCCAAGATTACCGCTACTCCCCTTGAAGCTATGCGCAATCCGCCCAAGCGCCTTGGCATCATCCCGAGCCCGGCGCAACGCCTCTACCCGCTTTTGCGAGTCATCGAGAAAAGTGTCGAGCAGCTTCGGATACTCGCCCTCCATGACCTCCTGCAAGCCAGTCAGCACATCGGGGTCCAGATGAATCTCTGCCACTTGTTCGCTCCTTGATCAAGAATCGGCGGATTATGCCAGAGCCTTCCATGAAAACTCCACGCACACACACCGCCCGCCGTCAGACCAGCCTACATCGCTGCTCAACTGGCGCACCAGGCTCAATCCCCTACCAGACAGACGGTCAACATCCAGCGGCCTGGCCAGCACCTTATCCACATCAAACCCGGCCCCACTGTCCTCGATCCGCAGCGTCAGACACCCCCCCTCCCCGGTCGGCACCACATCCAGGTGCACCCGCACATACCCGCTATCCAACCGCGCCAGCCGCTCATTACGCTCGCGGTAATACGCAGCAAACCCCTGTGCATCCCGCTTGAGCCGCGAATCCAGCCCCAGCACACCATGTTCAAGCGCATTGGAATACAACTCCGCCATCACGCTGTACAACGCCCCGCTCTGCTCCCGCAGCCCATGAATCTCCAACAGCAACTGCAACAAATACGGCAAAGGGTTGTAGGACTTGAGCGTCTCGGCACGAAACTCAAAACTTACCGACCAATCCAGCGGCGACGACTGCCCACTGTCGGAATACACCACCGACGACGAACGCAACGGCTCATCCGCCTGCAGGCTGATCTCCACCATGCTGATGTCATCGCGCACCTCACCGCGAAAACCCGCCAAGGCCTGTTCGATCTCCTCGAACAACCGGTCCGGCTCGCGATTGGCCGCAAACACCTGCTGCAACCGCTCGGCGCCAAACAACTGTTCATGGGCATCGGCGGTATCCAGCACACCATCCGACAGCAAAAACACTCGGTCACCCAGCGCCATCGGCCAGACTTCAGTGCGGTCATCAAACGCATCGGCCGCCAGCACGCCCAATGGCAAATGCCGCGACACCAGCGGCGTACGCTTGCCGGTGGTGACGTCATGCACGTAGCCGTCGGGCATGCCGCCATTCCACACTTCCACCACCCGTCGCTGGGCGCTGAGGCACAGCAAGGTGGCACAACAGAACATGTCCACCGGCAGGATGCGCTTGAGCTTGGCGTTCATCTCCCGCAGGGTTTGCGCCAATCCGTAGCCCTTGGCAGTCATGCCGTAGAACACTTCCGCCAGGGGCATGGCGCCGACCGCCGCCGGCAAACCGTGGCCGGTAAAGTCCCCCAGCAGCACATGCATATCGCCCGACGGCGTGTAGGCGGCCAACAGCAAATCGCCGTTGAACAGCGCGTAGGGCGACTGCACATAACGAATATTCGGCGCGGCGTTGATGCAGCCCGAGTGGGCCACCTTGTCGAACACCGCCTTGGCCACTCGCTGCTCCTGCAGCAGGTAGTCGTGGTGCCGGGCGATCAAGTCGCGTTGCTGCAACACCGTGGCCTGCAAGCGACGCAGGCGATCCATGGCATTGATCTTTGCCGCCAGGATCACCTGGTTATAGGGTTTGGCCAGGAAGTCGTCACCCCCGGCATCCAGGCACTGGGCCAGGGCTTCGCTCTCGCGCAGGGAGGTGAGGAAGATGATCGGCACCAGCGCCTCCCCCGCCCGCTGCTTGATCTGGCGGGCCGCCTCGAAGCCGTCCATCACCGGCATCAGGGCGTCCATCAACACCAACTGCGGCCGTTCACGGGTAAACACATCGACCGCTTCCTGGCCGTTGCTGGCGGTCAGCACCTGGTGGCCCTGGCGGCGCACGATGGTTGACAGCAACAACAGGTCGGCGGCGCTGTCTTCGGCGATCAACACCGTCAGCGCCTCGAGGACCGGGGCCAGGACGCTCAAGTGAGGTCGAACAGTTTGTCGAAGTTGGAAATGGCCAGGATCTTGCGCACATCGGAGTTGGCGTTGACCACCTGCACTTCGGCATTGTCGCCTCCGGCATGGTCACGCAACAGCAGGAGCATGCCCAGGGCCGAGCTGTCCATGTAGGTGGTTTCCTTCAAGTCCACCACGTAGATCTCGGGCACCTTGTAGAACCGCTCGTAGGCATCACGAAAGGCCTGGTGGCTACCGAAATCGAATCGCCCCCTGACGGTGATCGTCAACTTCGTCCCGTCCAGGGACACTTCTGATTCGACTGACATACGACTGCTTCCTTGTCATTGGCAATGTGCAACAAGGTGTAGCAGGTGATAGGGAAGTGGGCAAATCCATGTAGGAGCGAGGGCGTGGTTAATAGGGGTTTTGGCGGGGAAGACGCTGGGACAATTCATCCAGCAATTTCTGCTCGCGCTTGTCTTCCAGTGCACGGGCTTCGTCGATGTAGCGCTGCACCAGTTTGCGCAGGCCTTCGACCCGGGCATAGGCCTGTTGCCAGCTGTCGCGGGCCTTGTCGACGTTGGCCTGGTGCCAGGCCAAGCTCTGGCGCTGCTGGCCGACGGCGGTTTCCAACTGGTTGAGAAAGCCCTGGTAGCCCATCAGCCACTGCCCGGAGACGCCCTTGCTGCCACGCTCGATCCACTGCTGCTGATACTCGCCGCGAAAGCGCTCCAGGTCCCCCAGCTTGCTTTCCGCCAGGCGAACCTGGCCCTGGAAGTACCCCAGGCGCTGGACGGCGGTCTTTTCAGCTTTTTCGGCCATGTCCACTACCGGGGCAAGGCGCGCGGCGCGAGTGTTGGCCATGGTTTATCCGCCCGGCGCCGGCGCGAAGATGGTGCCCAGGTGTGCCTCGCTTTCACCCATGCTGATCTTGTCGTTGAGGCCCTGGCGCAGGTACGTCACCAGTTGCGGTTGCAGGGCAATCGCCAGGTCGGTCTCGCGATCGCCGCCGGCCACATAGGCGCCGACGCTGATCAGGTCGCGGCTCTGTTGATAACGCGACCACAGTTGCTTGAACTGCTGCGCGCGCATCATGTGCTCCGGGGTGACCACCGACGGCATCACCCGGCTGATGGAGGCTTCGATGTCGATGGCCGGGTAGTGCCCTTCTTCGGCCAGGCGCCGGGACAGCACGATGTGCCCGTCGAGCACGCCCCGCGCCGAGTCGGCAATCGGGTCCTGCTGGTCATCGCCCTCGGAGAGTACGGTGTAGAACGCAGTGATCGAACCACCACCGGCTTCGGCGTTACCGGCACGCTCCACCAGCTTGGGCAGCTTGGCAAACACTGACGGCGGATAGCCCTTGGTGGCCGGCGGCTCGCCGATGGCCAGCGCAATTTCCCGCTGGGCCTGGGCGAAACGGGTCAGGGAGTCCATCAGCAGCAGGACGTTCTTGCCCTTGTCGCGAAAATATTCGGCGATGCGCGTGCAGTACATCGCGGCGCGCAGGCGCATCAGCGGCGCGTCATCCGCCGGTGAGGCCACCACGACCGAACGCTTGAGGCCTTCTTCGCCGAGGCTGTGCTCGATGAATTCCTTCACCTCCCGGCCCCGCTCGCCGATCAGCCCGACCACGATGATGTCGGCCTCGGTAAAGCGCGTCATCATCCCCAGCAACACCGACTTACCCACGCCGGTACCGGCAAACAGGCCCAGGCGCTGGCCGCGGCCCACCGTCAATAAACCGTTGATGCTGCGAATGCCCACGTCCAGCGGCACGCTGATGGGGTTGCGCTTGAGCGGGTTGATGGTCGGGCCGTCCATCGGCACCCAGTCTTCGGCCTTCATCCCGCCCTTGCCGTCGAGGGCGCGCCCGGCGCCATCCAGCACGCGGCCGAGCATGCTCATGCCCATCGGCAGGCGGCCGGTGTCGGCCAGCGGCACCACGCGAGCGCCGGGGGCAATGCCGGCAACGCTGCCGACGGGCATCAGGAATACTTTGCTGCCGGAGAACCCCATCACTTCGGCTTCGACCTGCACCGGGTGGTAGCTGTCGTCGTTGATCACCATGCAGCGGCTGCCCATGGCGGCGCGCAGGCCTTCGGCTTCCAGGGTCAGGCCGACCATGCGCAGCAGCCGGCCCTCCAGGATCGGCTGGCCGGGCAACTCGGTGACTTCGGCATAGCCACCCAGGCGCTTGGCGAAGCTGGTGCGGTCAAGGCGCATCGGGGGTGTCCAGCTCGACGCTCAAGTCCGGCTCTGCCGGGTGCAGCGCCTGCTCGTGCAACTGATCGAACAGCTTGGCCATGATCTGCGTGATGCGCGTCTCCACCGTGGCATCGATGCGGCTGTGCTCGGTCTCGACCCGGCAACCACCGGGCAGCAGCGCGGCGTCTTCGACGATGCGCCAGGTTTCTTCATGGCGCTCGCGCAGGGCTTTGACCTGTTCGAAATCCTGCGGGTTGATGTACAGCCGCACGTTGCCGACGCCCAGGGGCAGCAGCTTGAGGGCTTCGCGCATCACGCTT
The DNA here is from genome assembly GCF_013385695.1 of Pseudomonas sp. D8002. Classification (NCBI taxonomy): domain Bacteria; kingdom Pseudomonadati; phylum Pseudomonadota; class Gammaproteobacteria; order Pseudomonadales; family Pseudomonadaceae; genus Pseudomonas; species Pseudomonas sp. D8002. The sequence continues at coordinate 156,551 of NZ_JACAPM010000006.1, read as the reverse complement.
TCGATTTGCGTGGAGTCCAGGGCCAATTCGCGCTGAATCACCTGGCGGGTGATGTGCTCCACCAGCCCGACCATGGCTTTTTCAATCTGCGAGTCCTGCTCGGCGATGGGCTCGAACAGGCTGCCCATCAGGGTTTCCAGGCTGGCCAGCTTGACGCTCAGCGCGGCCTCGGCTTCCTGGCGAACCTTGAGGGTGGTGCTGCGAAAACCGTCCTTCTCGCCGGTGGAGAAACCTTCGTTGTAGGCTTCCTGGCGAATGCTTTCGAGCTCTTCCAGGGTCAGTGGCTGGACTTCCTCCAGCGGCACTTCTTCCATCTCGGCCGGGGGTTCTTCTACCGGCTCCGGCTCAGGCTCCGGGCGATGCGGGTCGAAACTGGGCAGCGACCAGACGTCGAACCCTCCGACGTCCCGTGCGCGAATCAGATCGCTGGGCGTCTCATCTTTGTTCGACATGCGCGGCGCCTTAAATCATTTCTTCGCCGCCCTTCCCACCGAGAACGATTTCTCCGGCTTCGGCCATACGGCGGGCAATGGTGAGGATTTCCTTCTGTGCAGTTTCCACGTCGCTGACGCGCACCGGGCCCTTGGCCTCGAGGTCGTCGCGCAACAGTTCGGAAGCCCGCTTGGACATGTTCTTGAAGATCTTTTCCTTGACGCCCTCGTCGGAGCCCTTGAGCGCCAGCACCAGTACGTCGGAGGACACTTCCCGCAGCAACGCCTGGATGCCACGGTCGTCGACGTCGGAGAGGTTGTTGAACACGAACATGAGGTCTTCGATCTGCACCGACAGGCTGTCGTCGATCTCGCGGATCGAGTCCATCAACTGGCCTTCCACCGAGCTGTCGAGGAAGTTCATGATGTCGGCCGCACGCTTGATGCCGCCCAGGGTGGTGCGCGAAGCGTTGGAATTGCCCGAGAACTGCTTCTCGAGAATCGTGTTCAATTCTTTCAGGGCCGCCGGCTGTACGGTGTTCAACGACGAGACGCGCAGGATGATATCCAGGCGCACCTTATGGTCGAAGTGGCCGAGCACTTCACCGGCCTGGTCGGGGTCGAGATACGCCACCACGATCGCCTGGATTTGCGGGTGTTCGTAGCGGATCACATCGGCCACGGCCCGCGGTTCCATCCACTTCAGGCTGTCGAGGCCGCTGGTGTTGCCACCCAGCAGGATGCGGTCGATCAGGCCGTTGGCCTTGTCTTCGCCCAGGGCCGAGGTGAGCATCTTGCGAATGTAGCTGTCGGAGCCGACGCCCAGGCTGGTCTGGTCGCCGACGATCTCGACGAACTCGCTCATCACCTGCTCGACTTGCTCGCGGTGCACATTGCGCATTTGCGCCATGGCCACGCCGACACGCTGAACCTCTTTGGGCCCCATGTGGCGCAGCACTTGGGCGGCGTCGGTTTCTCCGAGGGACAGCAACAGCACGGCGGCTTTGTCGACCCGGGAGAGTTTGGCTACTGCAGCTCGGCTATCACTCATCTGCGTTAATCCACTCTTTCACGACCTGGGCCACACGACCCGGGTCTTCGGCCACCAGGCTCTTGATTGCGTTCAACTGAGCGTCATAACCCTCGCTCGGGCTCGGCAACAGAATGCTTTGCGGGCCACCGAGGCTCACGCGGTCGTTGGCCAGTTCGCCATCGAGGCCGCCCATGCCACCCAGTTCGACGTCGCCGCCGGCCAGGGCCAGTTGCTTCTTGCCGTGGCCGGTGATGTTGTTGAGCACCGGGCGCAGTACGCCGAACACCAGCAACAGGATGAACAACACCCCGAGCACTTGCTTGACGATGTCCCAGAACCACGGCTGAGTATAGAACGCTGCCTCGGCGATGACTTCGCCACGCTCGGCGGAGAACGGCATGTTGATCACGCTGACGCTGTCGCCACGGCTGGCATCGAAGCCCACCGCGTCCTGCACCAGGCGAGTGAAGCGCGCCAATTCATCGGCGCTCCATGGGGCGCGGGTGATGGCGCCGTCTGCGGCGTTGACCTTGACCTGGTCATCCACCACCACCGACACCGACAGGCGATTGATCCGACCCTGTTGCTGCTTGGTGTGGCTGATGGAACGATCAAGCTCGAAGTTCTTGGTGGACTGGTTGCGCTTGTCGGCCGGGTACGGCGCGAGCATGGGCTGGCCGGTGGCCGGGTCCATGATCTGCTGGCCGTTGGCGTCCAGCAGCGGCTGGCCAGGCTGCACCGCGCCTGCGGTAGCGGCAGCGCCACCGGTGGTTTGCGGGGCAGTGGCCGGGGTGGGCGGCTGGTTGCTCAGGGCACCCGGCACGCCTTGCGGGCCATTGCTGGCGGTACGTTGCTCGGTGGTCGATTGCTCACTGCGCAGGGCCGGCTGGTCCGGGTTGAACTGCTCGGAGGTCGATTCGACGGCGCTGAAGTCGACGTCGGCCGACACTTCAGCCTTGTAGCGATCATTGCCCAACACCGGTTGCAGGATGTTGTGCACACGCTGGGTCAGCATGCTTTCCATGCGACGGCTGTAGTCGAACTGCTTGCCGGCCATGGTCAGCGAGGAGTTCTCCGCGAGGTCCGACAGCAGGTTGCCCTTCTGGTCGACTACGGTGATCTGCGACTTGCTCAATTCAGGAACGCTGGTGGCCACCAGGTTGATGATCGCCAATACCTGGCCAGGCTCGAGGGAGCGGCCGGCAAAGAGTTCGACCAGGACCGAGGCGCTGGGCTTGCGTTCATCGCGCACGAACACCGAGCTTTTCGGAATCGCCAGGTGCACGCGGGCGCCCTTGACGTTGTTCAGGGCAGAGATGGTGCGCGCCAGTTCGCCTTCCAGGCCGCGACGGTAGCGGGTGGCTTCCATGAACTGGCTGGTCCCCAGGCCCTGGTCCTTGTCGAGGATTTCAAAGCCGATATTCGCGTCGGACGGGGTTACGCCGGCAGCCGCCAGCTTCATCCGCGCACGGGCCACATCGTCGGCCTTGACCAACAGGGCGCCGGAATTCGGTTCGACGGTGTAGCTGATGTCTGCCGCCGCCAGGGTTTCCATGATCTGCTTGGAATCCATGCCGGCCAGGCTGCCGTACAACGGACGGTAATCCGGTTGCTGGGACCACAGCACCACGGCAAAACCAATCGCCACGCTGGCAGCCAGGCCGACCATCAGGCCTACCTGACGCAACATGGTCATCTCGGAGAGGTTTTCCAGGAACGACAGGCCAAACAGCGGCGGCTTGCCGTCTGCCTTGGCGGGTGCGTTATCCACGAGTGCTTCTGCCATGACTCAAATCGTCCTTAAACCGGCATCTGCATGATGTCTTGATAGGCTTGAACCAGTTTGTTGCGCACCTGGGTCAAGGCCTGGAATGAAACGCTGGCTTTTTGCGAGGCGACCATCACGTCGGTGAGGTCCACGCCGCTCTTGCCGATCTCGAAGGCGGTCGCCAACTGATTGGATGCCTGCTGGGTGTCGCTGACTTTGTTGATGGCCTGGCCGAGCATGTCGGCAAAGCTGCTCTGGCCCAATTCCGGTACGGCTTGCGCGGCGGATTTCGGTTGAGCCATGGCATCCATTTGCATGGACCGCATATCCAACATCAACCGATTGAACTCAACACCTTGGCTCATGAACTTTCTCTCCGACGACCCGCAATTTTTTGACACTACACAGCGATTACAGGGGTGGTAGCAACAAGGGTGCCAGCTCCGTGGCATTCTGTAAGAAAAGGCGACTGGCCCTGTCGGCTTTGAGAATTTTCAGGTGGCGTAGAGGTAGGCTTCCACGTCCATCCCGGCGTCACGCATCTGCGCCAGCTTGTAGCGCAGGGTGCGCGGGCTGATGCCCAGGCGCTCGGCGGCTTCTTTGCGGCGCCCGCGCTCGGAGCGCAGGGTGTCGATGATCATCTGGAATTCCCGGCGACGCAGGTCGTCGCCCAGGGCGCCGGCGGATTCGGCAGGCACGGCTTCGACCTGTGGCGCGGCAGCCAGGCTCGGCTGCGGGGCTGCGCCCGCGCCCATGGCCAGGCAGAAATCCTGGGGCTGGATCAGGCCGCCCTGCTGCAAAATCAACGCACGCTGGATCGCATTGTCCAGTTCCCGCACGTTGCCGGGCCACGGGTAACTGATCAGACAGGCCTGGGCCTCGGCCGACAGGCGCGCCTGGGCATGCTTCATTTTATTGACGTGCTTGCCCAGCAGGCGCTCGGCCAGCGGGATGATGTCGGCCGGGCGCTCGCGCAACGGGCGCCAGGCCAACGGGAACACCGAGAGCCGGTAGAACAGGTCCTCACGGAAGCGCCCCGCCGCCACTTCGCCCGCCAGGTCGCGGTTGGTGGTGGCGACCACACGGATGTCCAGCTGGATCGGCTTGCGTGCGCCCACCCGCTCCACTTCGCGCTCCTGCAATACCCGCAGCAACTTGGCTTGCAGGCCCAGGGGCATTTCGGAGATTTCGTCGAGCAGGATGGTGCCGCCGTCAGCCTGCTCGAACTTGCCGGCCTGCGCCGCGATGGCGCCGGTGAACGAGCCCTTCTCATGGCCGAACAAGGTGGCTTCGAGCATGTTGTCGGGAATGGCCGCGCAGTTGATCGCAATGAACGGCTGGCTGGCACGATGGGATTGCTGGTGGATGTAGCGCGCCAGTACTTCCTTGCCGGTACCGGACTCGCCGGAGATCAGCACGGTGGAGTCGCTGCGGGCAACACGGGCCGCCAGTTCCAGCAATTGCGCGCTGGCCGGTTCGAAGGCAATCGGACCTTCACCCTCGGCAGCGCCCAGGGTGCCAAGGGCATGCCGGGCGACCAGTTCGATCAAGGCTTTGGGTTCGAAGGGCTTGACCAGGTAATCCGCAGCGCCCTGACGCATGGCGTCGACGGCACGCTCCACGGCGCCGTGGGCGGTCATCAGCAGCACCGGCAGTTGCGGCTGGCGCGCACGCAACAGGCCGAGCAACTGGTGTCCGTCCATGCCCGGCATGTTGACGTCGCTGACCACCAGGCTGAAAGACTCCTGCTCCACCGCGTCCAGGGCTTCTTCGGCAGAACCGACCGCCCGATAGTCATGGCCCGCCAGCAACAGCGTGTCAGCCAATGCTTCACGCAGGGCGCGATCGTCTTCAACCAATAAAACCTTGATAGCCATGACCTTTTACTCCGCGCTGACGGCGCATGAAAACAGCGGCAGCGTGATCAACGCGCACGTGCCACGACCCAACCGGGAATGCAGCTGCAATTCTCCCTGATGTGCACGGGCGACTGCCTTGACCACGGTCAGGCCCAGGCCGGTCCCGTTGGTCTTGGTGGTAAAAAAAGGCTCGCCGAGGCGCTGCAGCACCACCGGGTCAATCCCGCTGCCGCTGTCGCTGATGCTCAGGCGCAGGGTCTCGCCACGGTTGTACAGGTGCACCTTGAGCCGCGCCCCGGGGCCGCTGGCCTGGGTCGCGTTTTCGATCAGGTTGAGCAGCGCGCCCACCAGGGTGTCGCGGTTGCACAGCAACTCGCCGTAATGGCTGTCGCACTGCCAACGGACTGACGCTTCCTGGATATGAGTGGCGGCCGCCGCTTGCAGGGACTGCATCAAGGCGGCCGGGGTGACGCGGTCGGTCAGCGGCAATTCGCCGCGGGCAAACACCAGCATGTCGCGCACCTGATGCTCCAGTTCGTGCAGGCGCTCCTTGAGGCGGCCGGCAAAACGCTGGTGGGTGGCGGCGGGCAATTGCTCATCAGTCAAATGACTGGCGTAAATCAGCGCGGCCGACAATGGCGTACGAATCTGGTGGGCCAGGGAAGCGACCATTCGCCCCAAAGACGACAGGCGCTCATGGCGGGCCAACTGGTCTTGCAGGTGCCGGGTTTCAGTCAGGTCGTTGAGCAACACCAACTGGCCGGGCTCGGCATCCAGGGAACGCGTGGCGATGGACAGGCGGCGCCCATCCTTGAGGGAGATTTCGTGGCCGTCGTCTTCCCGCGGGGCAAAGCAGCGGGTGATGACCTCACGCCACAGTTCGCCCTCCAGCGGCAGGCCAAGCATGTTGCAGGCCGCCGGGTTGGCTTCGCGCACACGGCCCTGCTCGTCGATGACGATCACGCCACCGGGCAACAGGTCGAGGAGGTTTTGCAGACGGTTGGCCAGTCGCTCTTTCTCGGCCAGCTCTTCCATGCGCTGGGCACTGACCACGGCCAACTCGCCTTTAAGCTCGGAAACCCGGGCTTCCAGCAGGCTGTAGGAGTCAGTCAACTGGCTCGACATCTGGTTGAACAGGGAAAAAGCCTGTTCAAGCCCGAGGCGGCTGATCTGCTCTACGGAGGGAGCCGGCCCCTGAGTGTCAGGGACCGAAGATAGTTGGGCGGCGTGGGGCATCATGCTCTCTCGCTTGGCTGACCGTCAGTTAAACGGAACGTTGCGAGTGCTGTAGCAATACCCGTGCCTAAAAAAATAGGCTTGGTTTTCAGTCAGTTGAAAAACAGGCGTCAATCATCCGCCTGTTCATCACCTTCCTTGCGGCTCATGCCGTACTTGCGCATCTTCTCCACCAGGGTGGTACGACGGATGCGCAGGCGCTCGGCGGCACGGGCGACGATACCGTTGGCGTCGTCGAGTGCCTGCTGGATCAGGCCTTGTTCGAGGCTGCCGAGGTAGTCCTTCAAGTCCAGGCCTTCCGGCGGCAGCATGGCGGTGGAGCCGAAGTCCGGTGTGTGGCCGTTGATGGCCACGCGCTCTTCCAGGTCGCTGCGCAGGCTGTCCACCAATTGCTCGTCTTCGTCGTCGACGTAGCGGAATTTCTTCGGCAGCTCGACCACGCCGATCACCCCGTACGGGTGCATGATCGCCATGCGCTCCACCAGGTTGGCCAGCTCGCGGACGTTGCCCGGCCAGCCGTGGCGACACAGGGACATGATCGCCGCCGAGTTGAAGCGAATCGAACCACGCTTTTCGTGTTCCATGCGCGAGATCAGCTCGTTCATCAGCAACGGGATGTCTTCGACGCGCTCGCGCAGGGGCGCCATTTCGATCGGGAATACGTTGAGGCGGTAGTACAGGTCTTCGCGGAAGCTGCCGACCTCGATCATGCTTTCGAGGTTCTTGTGGGTGGCCGCGATGATGCGTACGTCGACGCTCTGGGTCTTGTTGCTGCCCACGCGCTCGAAGGTGCGCTCCTGCAATACCCGCAGCAGCTTGACCTGCATCGGCAGCGGCATGTCGCCGATTTCGTCGAGGAACAGGGTGCCGCCGTTGGCCAGTTCAAAACGCCCGGCACGGCTGGTGATCGCCCCGGTAAAGGCGCCCTTCTCGTGGCCGAACAGTTCGCTTTCCAGCAGCTCTGCCGGGATCGCCCCGCAGTTGACCGGCACGAACGGCCCGTCACGACGCTTGGAATGGTAGTGCAGGTTGCGTGCGACCACTTCCTTGCCGGTGCCCGACTCGCCAAGGATCAGCACACTGGCGTCGGTGTCGGCTACTTGCTGCATCATCTGGCGCACGTGCTGGATCGCACGACTGGTGCCGACGAGGCTGCGGAACAGGTTGGGTTCGCGGTGACGGCCGCGCTCGCGGGCCTGGTCGTACATCTCGCGGTAGACCTGGGCACGGTGCAGGGAGTCGAGCAATTTGCTGTAGCTGGGGGGCATTTCAAGGGTGGAGAGCACGCGGCGGCGCTGGTCTTCCGGAAGGTCCACGGAAGAAATATCGCCCATCAGCAACACCGGAAGGAACTCATCCCAGGTCGACAGTGTCTTTAACAAGCCCAGAACTGCACCAGGAGCGTTTACCGTCCCGATCAGCACACAAATGACTTCGCGGCTCGACGACAAAGAGCTGACCGCCTGCTGCCAGTCGTGGCTGCCACAGGGTAGATTTTCTTCGCCAAGAAAATTCAGGATCACCGCCAGATCGCGGCGCCGAACGCTATCGTCATCGATCAGCAGAATTTTGGTTTCACGCCACATGCAATAGCAACTTCCCTAGTAAAACTCTAATGCCCTCGAGTTGGGGCAATCTAGATTGCTGTAGGCATTTTCTGCGCTACGGCTTTCTGACGTCTGAAAATAGCACTAGTTAAGTCAAAAAATCGTGCACAGTCAAATTTATGACGCGCGGTGTTCGGATTAACTGAGCCTTCAGCCGAACATATGGTAAACCTTTGACGCATGTTTAGCTCGGTTGAACTGCGACATCTCTTCGAAAATAGCCTGTCGCTCCCCTGTCGTCGCCTCAAGCAACTGCTGGTAGACCGAAAGCAAGTCTTCCAGTTTTGCCCGAATGGCTGCCTCATCCGCCGAATCCTCGTTGAGCGCAGCATCGATCAACGCGCGGCAGCCCAAATCCAGTTCGCCGATCGCCCCCCAGTTGCGTTCAGCCAACGCCTCGGACAGCGCCTCACGGGTCTCGTCGATTTTTTGCAATGCTTGGCTCATGACATCGTCCTCAGGCCTTACGGCCTACTGTACCTCTGTGGCAATACCGTCCCAGCCTTCCTTGAGCGTAATCATCAGACCTGCGACCTCATCGATCATCGCAGCGTCATTCTGACGGTTGGCTTCCAGCAGGCGCATGGTCATGAAGGCATACAGGTTATCCAACTGCTGCAGTGCAATCGGGTCCGGGGTCTTCTCGGGGTTCAGGCCGTCACGCAACCCGACGAGGATGTCCACCGCCTTGCCCAGCATCAACCCCTTCTGCGCGATATCACCGCGAGCCATCGCACCCTTGGCCTGCGCCATACGATCCAGTGCGCCTTCCATCAGCAACTGCACCAGGCGGTGCGGGCTGGCTTCGGAGATCTGGGCGTGGGTGTTGACCTTCTGGTATTGGCGAAGGGCTCTCATGGGATTCATGTTTCTACCTCGTGACAGGCGACAGCTAAAAGGGTGGACGCTGATTATTATGTCGACGGTGTTACACAAAACTTTAGCCCGCCTGGCGCTTTGACTCAGCGCCTTCGGCGGGCTTTATCCATCCGCCAATCAGGTGGACTTCGGATTGTTCAGCGAGTTGAGCGTGGTCATGACGCTGTCGCCCTGAGCCTTGAGCTGGGCAACCAGGGAGTCCATGGCGTTGTATTTCAGGGTCAGGGAGGCCGTCAGGGCATCAGAACGCGTGTTCAGGGCGGTCTGCTGGTTGGTCAAATCCCTGAGGTTATCCTGCAGCGTCGAGGACTTTTCGGCGAACACCCCGGTCTTGCTCAGCGCAAAGTTGGCGGTGGCATTCGTCAGGCTTGCCAACAGTCCGCTGGGCCCGGTGAAGATGCTGTTGATGTCGGAGCCATTAGTGAGGACCGCCTTGTCAAACGCCACATCACTGACGCTCAGGGTGCCCGCTGTCTGGTCCGTGGTCACGCCAAACTGCGCCAGGGATGAAAACGAGCCGCTACCGGTCACCGAGTTCATCACGTTGCGGATCGACGCCATCATGCTGCGCACCGAACTGTCCCCGGTCAACGGGCCTGGCGTGACGGAACCGTCGGCATTGGTGGTGACCTGAGTCTCGGCATTCACAGCCTTGACCAACGCACTGTAGGTATCTGTGAAGCCCTTGACTGCCGACTTCAGGGTTGCGCTGTTCGCAGACACTTTGATCGTCGAAGGGGCATCGGTCCCCGAAACCCCCGTCAAGGTAATGCTCACACCACTGATTGCGTCGGGCAGGGTATTACTCTTGGACTCTTGAGGGCTGCCATCAAGGTTATATATGGCGTTCTGCGGCGCCGAGCCCACAACCGTCGCACCCGTATCCAGGCCCGAGGAGCCCTTGAAGGTGATGTCGCTACCGACACCGGTCGTCGACGATGTGACCACCAACCGCGAACCGTTGGAGTCAGTCAGGATGTTGGCACTCAAGCCCGCGTTGCCGTACTGCGAGTTGAGCGAATCGCGCACCTGCTGCAGGGTTCCGCCCGGTGGCACACTGACGCTGTAATTCTTGCCGGACTGGGAGACCGTAAACACCGTCGCCGAGACCCCGGAATTGACAACGGCCGTCGGCCCGCCAGGAATTACTGCCGTGGAGACCTTTGACGCCGTGGCCAATTGGGTGACACCCAGCGTAAAGTTGCCGGCGGCGGCACCTGGGCCCAACGTGACCGTCGCGAGCTTGTCGTTCGACAGCGCCGAACTCAAGCCGCTGAAGTTAACAGTCTTGGTCATGGTGTCCAACGCGCCCCGGAACGCGTCCAGAGCCGCCTGGATCTTGCCGATCGAAGTCAGTTGCGCAGTGGATGTTTTGGTCTGGCTGTCGATCTGCGCTTGCTTGGGTGCGGTTTGCGACCCCACCAACGACTTAACAAGACCTTGAACGTCGATGCCCGTACCCGGGCCGTTGACCGTTAGACCTGCTACGACTGTCATCGTCTTTCTCCTAATCCGGGGCTGATGCTTTATTGACGAATCACGCTCTAGGCAGTTTTCGCAACAAAGTTCATGCCAGTTTAGACCTTGGCGTCAAACAGCAAGCTGCTGGCGTCATGAAGGCTCTGGGCGAGTTTCAGGGCCAATTCCGAAGGAATCTGGCGAATGACTTCACCGCTCTCGGTTGCGATGACCTTAACCACAACCTGGTGGGTGGAGTCATCAATGGAAAAATCCAGTTTGCGCTGGGCAGCCTGGATGAATTCGTTTATGTCGTTGACGGCTTTTTTCAAGTCGGTGTGGCTCGGCTGCTGGGCATCTTTCGCGCCAGCAACGGCGTCCACCTTGGGCTTCTGCGGATCGGCACTGACAGGAGCAGGTGCATTCTGTGGCGCTGCCGCAGGGTAAGACAGGTTCAGTTTGACGCTCATGTCCATGACCAATCACCTCATTAGACAAAAGACAAAAGGGCACGTAAACGCGCCCTTCCGTCAGTTACCAAGCGCCGTTATTACTGAAGCAGCTTCAGTACAGCGGATGGCAGTTGGTTCGCCTGGGACAGGATCGCAGTCGAAGCCTGTTGCAGGGTTTGTTGCTTGGTCAGCTGAGCGGTTTCAGCAGCGAAGTCAACGTCCTGGATCACGCCACGGGCAGAAGTGGAGTTGTCCGAGATGCTCTGCAGGTTGGCGATGGTGTTGTCGAAACGGTTTTGTACAGCACCGAGGTCAGCACGCTGGGAGTCGATGGTGGACAGTGCCTGGGTCAGCACGTCAACAGCGCTCTGTGCGTTGGCAGCGGTGGTCACGTCGGTGTTGCTGACAACAACTTTCGCCGAGTTGACAGCGTTGACGCCAGTTGCACCGAACAAGCCAGCAACACCACCACCGGTACCAGTCAGCGAGTAGCTCGAGCTGGAGTTCAACGAGATAGCGCCGGTAGCAACCAGCGGACCTGCATCCAGTGGGGTAGCAGTCGCGTTGAACTTGCCGTCGCCGCCTTTGGTAGCGATGCTCATCAGCTGACCGCCAGCGTCAGCGTTATCAAAGGTGAAGTTCTCACCCGAGTCGGATTTGATCGACAGAGAGCCGGTCGACTGGTCGAAGTTAACGCTGATGCCCAGCTTGGCAGCGTTGGAGTTCAGTTGGTCGGCCAGGTCAGCAGCGCTGGTGATACCGGTGAACGAAACAGTAGTGGCGCTAGGACCGCTACCGACTGTCAGGTCGAACTTACCGTTTGGAGTAGCAGCCGGGAAGCTGGCAGGTACAGTGAACTTAAGTTCAGTGCTGGCGGAGGCCTGCAGGCCGCCGACTGCGCCGTTCAGTTGGGCAGCGATATCCTTGGCCGAAGCACCCTGTGCGATGGTCAGCGAAGCAGAGGTCTGGCCGCCACCGGTCACACTGATGGTACCGGCTGCAATACCGTTAGCAGTTGGCGTTTGAGCAGAAGACAGCAGCTGCTGCGAACCAATGTTGTTAGCCGCTACGTTGCCCAGGCTCATGTTGATGGTCTGGTTGGCGTTGGCGCCCACTTGGAAAGCGGTAGTACCGAAAGAACCGTCCAGCAGGTTACGACCACCGAAAGTGGTGGTAGAAGCGATACGGGTCAATTCAGAAGTCAGAGCCGCGTACTGAGCCTGGTTCGACTTACGGTCGTCAGCGCTGAGGGAGCCGTTAGCGGACGACAGAGCCAGGGAACGCATGGTCTGCAGGATGTTGGTGGATTGCTGCATCGCGCCTTCAGCAGTTTGCGCGATGGAGTTACCGTCACCGGCGTTCTTGATGGCAACGCCCAGGCCGTTGATCTGGCTGGTCAGACGACCAGCGATTTGCAGGCCGGCCGCATCGTCTTTGGCGCTGTTGATACGCAGGCCGGAGGACAGGCGCTGCATGGAAGTTTGCAGGGCGCTGGAAGCCTTGTTCAGGTTGTTCTGAACGGTCAACGAAGCAAGGTTGGTGTTTACTGTTAATGCCATGACGAAATCCTCGTGGGTGGTGTACTGCGGCTTCCGGCCCTGGCAACCGCCGGGTGTGGCCTAGAGAACCTTCGTAATAGTTATCGTCGTGAAAGCAGGTTGCTTGAGGACTTTTTTGATTTTTTTTACTGGCGCCGTGCCACCCCTTTTAATTCAAGCATTTACGATAGCCCAAACCCCAGCAATTGTTGGCTTTCTGGCGCCAAATAAAAAACGCCCATGATCTTTCGATCATGGGCGTTTTTTTGTGCAGCGCCTTTAAGTCGTCAAGGGCGGTGCAAAATCGCCGAGCCCCAGGACAGCCCCACACCAAAACCACTGATGGCGACGCGCTTCCAGGTGGAGTCGAGCATGTGCTTTTCCAGCAGCAGCGGAATGCTCGAGGACACGGTGTTGCCGGTCTCGACCATGTCCTTGATGAACTTGTCCACCGGCGCGTCTTCGAAACGTCGGGCCACGGCGTCGACAATCGCCGCACTGCCCTGGTGGATGCAGAACGCATCGATCTCGTCAGCCTTGAGGTCCGATTCGTTGAGCAGCTCGTGCAAATGCGCCGGCACCTTGAGCAAGGCGAAGTTGAACACCTGGCGGCCGTTCATGAAGAACACGCCATCGCTGACCTTCAAGTGCGGCGCACCGGAGCCGTCAGTGCCGAACTTGGACTTGCCCAACTGCCACGGCGCGTCTTCACCCATCCAGGTGGCGGTAGCGGCATCGCCGAACAGCATGGTGGTGTTGCGGTCTTCCGGGTCGACGATCTTCGAGTACGGATCGGCGGTCACCAGCAGGCCGTTCTTCAGGCCGGTGGCTTCCATGAAGCCCTTCATCGCATAGATGCCGTAGACGTAGCCCGAGCAGCCCAGGGAAATATCGAAGGCCGCCACGTGCGTCGGCAGGCCCAGCTTGTCCTGGACGATGGCGGCGGTGTGAGGCAAGCCCTCTTCGTCGCCGTTCTGGGTAACGACGATCAGCGCATCGATGGACTCGCGCTTCAAATCGGGGTTGTTGGCAAACAAGGCGTTGACCGCCTCGACGCACAGATCGGAGGTTTCCTGCGCGGCATCCTTGCGCGGCAGGAACGCCGAACCGATCTTGCCAATGATGAATTCTTCATCCTTGGCGAATTTGGCACCCTGGGCGTAGTTATCAATCCCGTCTGCCGGCACGTAACTGGCGATGCTTTTTATGCCAATCATTGTGGCTTCCCAATACTAAATAGCTGGAGAACACCCCGCGAGACACGTCGCCGGGTGCTGACAATAATGGGGATGACCCCGCAAAAAACTCGCCGAAAACCGCCTTTGTACCCTGGCGGCAGGCCCTCGCAGAGACCTGGCGACGACCTATCCTTTTCACACGATACAGTGAAGATGCGCTTTATGACTCACAGGTCACTCAATTTTCTGCGCTTTGTGCGAAACACGGGGACATACAAACGCCAAAAACCACAACGGCCCACCCCGTTTCCAGGGTGAGCCGCCGGTTTGCAGCTGCAGACATCACATTTTGTTGAACAGGCTCAACTGAGAGATTTTCACAAAGGCCAACTGAGAGGCCTGCAGCATGGTTTGCTGAAGCTGCAGGTTGATCGCCGCCTGACCCATGTCAACGTTGCCCAGGGAACTCATGGTGTTGGTATTGGCAGTCCCCAGGCTGGTGTTTTCATCCGTTTGAAGATCCAGGGCATTCTGGCGAGCACCGATGGAGCCGCGCACCTGGTCAATCTGTGAACTGGCGTTGTTCAGGTTGCCGATGGTTTTGGCCACCACATCCTTGAGGTTGTTCTGCGCGACCAGGTTGCCGTCAGCCGGCGTTTCCAGGGCTTTGCGCAATTGGCTCAATGTGTCCAGGGCGTTTTCGTTCTTGTTGCTGACGGCGCTGACCGCAAACTGGTCGCCCGCCCCTGGCGCACCACTGATGTCGAACGTCACGCCGGCCGCGTTGATCGAGGTGGCACCGGCAGCCATGGTGCCGGTCGCGATGGTCTTGCTGTTCGGACTGTAGGGCTGCGCATACACCTCATACGTGGTGCCGCTGGTGAATTTGATCACCGCACCGGTATCAGGGAAGGTGCTGGCGTAGGCCGCCTGATCCGTCACCTGGCCACCGGTCACTTGTGCAGTCGACGCGTTGCCTGGCGAACGCGAAGCACTGAAGGTGTCCGGCTTGGATTGCAGGGTGAACGCCTTGCCCGCCACCAGTGCGTCGGAGTCAGCGCCGGGCGCAACGTCCGCGCCGAGCGTCAGGCTGATATCGAACTTGACGCCGCGCAGGTTGACGCTGGATGCGCCCTCTTTGGTCGCATCGAAAGTGCCGTTGCCGGGAATCTCCGAGGTAACGTCGTTACCGTCCTTGTCGGTCACGGAATACTGCGTGCTGCTGCTGAAGGTCAGCTTGTAGGGCTGGCCGTCGGTAAAACTCTTGGTGTAGGTGACACCGGAGGTCACCGTGCCCGCCGATACCGCGACCTTGCCGTCATTGACCGCAGGCGGCAACAACGTAGCCTGGGTGCGACCGGTGTTGGTCGAACTTTCCATCATCGACTTACCGGTGTCGCCCCCCGCCATCGACAGATTGTCCGAGATCTGCAAGCTCAGCGGCGTCTCGTCACCCTGATACGTGTAGGTGCCGTCGTTATTGCGGATGTAAGGCGGCGTGTCGGTTTTCGACCCGGAAAACATGTAGTTGCCGTTGGCATCCTTGGAGTTGAGCAAGCCCAGCACCTGGTCCTCAAGCGCGCCCACTTCGCTGGCGATGGATTTACGATCGTCATCGCTCAAGGACTGGTTGGCCGCACGCAGCGCCAGTTCATTACCGCGCTGCAAGGCGGTGTTGATGCTCTTTAACACCGATTCTTCGTTGGTCAGCGAGTTCTGCAGGGTGTTGATGTTGCCGTTGAACTGGCCAAGCATGTCTTTCTGTTGCTGCAATTGCAGCAAGCGCGCGGCGGCGACCGGGTCATCGGAGGCGGTCTGCACCCGGATACCGCTGCTCGCCTGGTCCTGGGCTTTCACCACACCGGAATAGTTCGTCTGGTACTTGCTGGCGCTGGTGTCGAAATACTGCTGTGTAGAAATACGCATCGTCCCAGACTCCTTTAAAGGGCATTAATCAGTGTGCTGAAAGTTTCTTGCGCAGCCTTGATGATCTGCGACGACGCGGTGTAGTACTGCTGGAACTTGATCATGTCACCCGCCTCTTCATCCAGGTTGACCTGGGACACCGAGTTGCTGGCCGCCTTGTTCGCTGCCAACAGCGCACCCGTCGCGGTGGAGTCGGTAGCGGCCTGGCTGGCTTTGGAGCCCACCTGCGACACGAGTCGGGCGTTGGCGCTGACCAGGCTCACACCCGGGCTGCCGTCGCTGGCGCCTACGGTGGCCTTGGTCTGCAAGTCCAGCAATTGCTGGGCGTTGCGGTTGTCGGAGGTGCCCGAAGCGTTGAACGAGAAAGTCGTGCTGTCACCATTGGCAGGCGAGCCGCCGACCGTGGTGTCGAAGTTGAAGCTTTTGCCCGGGATCAACGCACCGGAGGCATCGCGCATCGGTACGTTGATGCTGATCTTGTTGCCCTGGCCCGGGATGATGGTGCCACTGCCGATCGGATTGCCTTGCGCGTCGCTCACCGTATACGACTGGGTGCCGTCGGCGGCCGGCTTGCCAAAGAGCATTTTTACCGGCATGGAGTTTTCGATGCCGACGCGCAACTGGGCGGTATCAGCGCCGCCATGAATATCCAGCGGCACGGTCAGCTGAGGCGGTGTGAACGTACCGGTGCCGGTGTTGGTCTTGCTTGCGTTCCCCGCCAAGGGGCCCGCGAAGGCGAGCTTGTTGACGTCCTTCAGGTCGACACCGATGCCCGTGGCCCCGTTGGCCGTGGGGCTGACCTTGAAGCTGTCACCGGCAGCCATGGGCCCTTTGCCGTCCAGTGCCAGGGTAAAGCCATCAATCACCGGCGGCGGCGTGGTGGTGGTGTCGAACGAACCCATGGCCTTGCCGTCGGAGCGGACGACGTTGTACTGGTTACCGCTGGTAAACGTGACCTTGTAGTCGTAGGTCGTCAGCTGGCTGCTGTCCTTGATCGTGACATTCAGGTTGCCAGACCCCGCGCTGTTGCCGGCGGCCCCTTGGCTACGCTGGGAAATCGCCGCCGCGCTGTTGATATCGGTGAACAGCGACGAACCGAATTCGCCGTTGAGGTCCAGGCCCTGGCCCAACTGGTTGTTGATCGTGTCGGCCGTGGCAATCGCGATGCGCCCCAGATCATTGATGGCCGGCATCAGCACGTCACTGCGATAGCGCAGCAAGCCACCGATACTGCCGCCGGTGACTACATTGCCAAGGTCAATGGACGAGTCGCCCATCGAGAGTTGGATGGTGTACTGGCTATTGTCGGTGCTACTCGGTACCGCAGAGATATTATTGGATATCCCGCCTTCCACCAGCGACTGCCCCGTACCGGTCGTAATACTGAACTGTCCGTTTTTTTCCGTGGCCGTAACGCCGATCAGCTCGTTGAGCGAGCGCACCGCTTCGTCACGCGAGTCCAGCAGGTTGGCCGGCGCACTGCTGGAAGTCCCCTGGGCCTGGGCAATCTGCTTGTTGAGCGAGGCGATCGAGGACGTCAGCTTGTTGACCTGGTCCGTCATGGTGCTCAACTGACTGTTGATCGTTTGTTTCTGCTGGTTCAACTGGCCGGAAATGGAGTTGAAGCGGTTGCTCAGGGTCTGGGCGCTGGTCAGCAGCAATTGGCGCGCGGACACGTCGCCCGGGGTGGCAGAAGCCGTCTGCGCCGCCGCGAAGAAGGCACTGAGCACCGAAGACATGCCGGTGTTGGAATCCGACAAGGTCTTGTCGATGGCACTGGCCTGGTCCAGGTAGGCGTTGGCATCGCTGTCGAGTGCCGTGCTGTTCTGGTAAGCCGTGTTGAGGAACTGGTTGTACACCCGACGCACGTCCGCCAGGGTCGTACCGGTGCCGATAAATACGCCGCCGTAGGCGTTCGACGCATTCGCGGTCTGAGCGCTCTGTTGACGCGAGTATCCCGGGGTGTTGACGTTGGCGATGTTGTTACTTAAGACCGACAACGATCCCTGGGCGGCATTGAGCCCCGACATCCCGATATTGAGCAAACTCATGATTCAGACCTTATAAATGAGTGGAAGCGCCCGCGGCAGCGTAGTTCTGGTAGCTGTTCATCGTTTTTGCGATCTGCGAAATCTTGCTGGCGTAATCCGGGTCGGTTGCATAACCGGCTTTTTGCAACTCGCGCACAAACTGTTCCGGGTTGTCGGCTGATTTCACAACTTCTTTATAGCGATCATTGCTTTGCAGCAACGTGACCAGGTCATGGAAGCTGTCCTGGTAGGAATTGTAGGAACGGAACTGCGCCGTCTCCTTGACCATCGCGCCATCGCGAAACTCGCTGGTGATCGCCCGGGCCTGTTCGCCCTGCCAACTCTGGCCGGCCTTGATGCCGAACAGGTTGTGGCTGCTGGTGCCATCCTCGGCACGCATCACCGATTTACCCCAACCGGTTTCCAGGGCGGCCTGGGCCACCAGGTAGCGTGGGTCGACGCCAATCCGCGCGGCGGCCTGCTTGGCCATCGGCAACATGGTGGCGACAAATTCATCCTGCGAGCTGAAGGCTTTCTTCGCCGGTGCCAGCGGTGGCTGGGCGACGGCGCGGCCGTAAACCTGCATCTGCCCGCGAAGCGGTATGGCGGCAAGGCTGCGGGCGGTGCCGTTGACCACGCCATCATCGGCAGCGCTGTTGCGCAGCGGCGCGGCCTTGGCGGCAGTGGTAGCCTCGGCACCCGGCACGATGCCGGCCAGCAGGCGATCCGTCAGCTTGCTCGGCAACGAGATGCGCCGCTGGTTCATCAGCGCCATGTCGTTGGCGTGGGAGTTGGTGCCTTCAGGCACCGCCACGCGGTATGCCCACAATGGCCGCTGACCATTGCTGCGGCCCAGCGGGCCATCGGCCTTGGTACCGGCGGCAATTTCAGTCGGCACATCCACCTTCTTCGCGGGCGCAGCCGGGCCTTGCAGGGTGGCCGCCTGGGCGTCCACCGGTTTGTTCTTCTGCATCTGGCGCAGCAGCACGTCCGCCAGGCCGATACCACCGCCCTCGCGAGACAGGGAAACCGCCAACTGCTGGTCGTACATTTCCTGGTACTGCTTGGCCGCCGGGGTATTCAGCGGGTTGTCCTTGCCCAGGGCTTCGGTAGCCGAACGCATGGACTTGAGCATCTCGCCGAGAAACAGCGACTCGAATTCCTGCGCGACCTTGCGCATGTTGCCGTCGCTGTTCTTGTCGCCGACCTTCAACTGGTTAAGCCGGTTGAGGTCGGAATAGGAACCCGAATCCGCCGTGCTGGTCAGGCCGCTCTTGCGCATGTCCATGGCCATGGCGTCAGATCACGATCAGGTCGGCTTGCAAGGCGCCGGCCTGTTTCAATGCTTCGAGGATCGCCATCAAGTCGCCGGGCGCTGCGCCCACCTGGTTCACCGCACGGACAATCTCGTCCAGGGTGGTGCCGGGGCCGAACTTGAACATCGGCTTGGCTTCTTGCTGGGCATTCACCCGCGAACGGGGTACCACGGCAGTCTGGCCGTTGGACAACGGGCCAGGCTGGCTGACGATCGGGTCTTCGGTGATGGTCACGGTCAGGCTGCCGTGGGTCACGGCCGCTGGCGAAACCTTGACGTTCTGGCCGATCACGATGGTGCCGGTCCGCGAGTTGATGATGACTTTCGCCACCGCCTGGCCCGGGTCAACCTCAAGGTTTTCCAGCAGAGACAGGTAGTCCACACGCTGGCTTGGGTCCAGCGGTGCCGTCACACGAACCGAGCCGCCATCGATGGCCTGGGCCACGCCCGGGCCGAGCAGCTCATTGATCTTGTCGACCACGCGCTTGGCGGTGGTGAAGTCAGAGCGGTTGAGGTTCAGGGTCAGGCTGTTGCCCTGGTTGAAGCCGCTGGGCACGGTGCGCTCCACCGAGGCACCACCGGGAATCCGCCCGGCCGACGGCACGTTGACGGTGATCTTCGAACCGTCGCGGCCTTCGGCATCAAAGCCACCCACCACCAGGTTGCCCTGGGCAATGGCGTAGACGTTGCCGTCGATACCTTTGAGCGGGGTCATCAGCAAGGTGCCGCCGCGCAGGCTTTTCGAGTTACCCATGGACGAGACGGTGATATCGACCACCTGCCCCGGCTTGGCGAACGGCGGCAAGTCAGCGCTGATGGACACCGCAGCGACGTTCTTCAACTGCACGTTGCCCGAGCCCGGCGGTACCTTGATGCCGAACTGCGAGAGCATGTTGTTGAAGGTCTGCAGGGTGAACGGGGTCTGGGTGGTCTGGTCACCCGTGCCGTTAAGCCCCACCACCAGGCCGTAGCCGATCAGCTGGTTGGACCGCACGCCGGAAATGCTCGCGATGTCTTTCAAGCGCTCGGCCTGGGCGCCTGCGCTCAGGGCCAGCAGCAACATCGCAGCCATCAGCTGTTTGAAGTTCAAAGTGATCACCTAGAAAGGGAACAGCGGGCTAAGGAAGAAACGGTCAAACCAGCCCGGCTGACTGGCGTCAGCAAACGAACCCGTACCCGAGTAGGTGATGCGTGCATCGGCAATCCGTGTCGACGGCACGGTGTTGTCGGTGGAGATATCGTCGGCGCGAACCATGCCCGCAATGCGCACCAGTTCGTCACCGGTGTTGAGGGTCATCCACTTCTCGCCGCGTACGGCAATGATGCCGTTGGGCAGCACGTCGGCCACGGTCACGGTGATCGAGCCGGTCAGGCTGTTGCCCTGCCCTGCCGCACTCTTGCCGTTGGTGGCGCGGTCGCCGCTGTAGCCGGCGTCCAGGCTCAGGTCACCGCTGCCCAGCGGGTTGTTGGTGTTCGGTACACCGCCAAACAACGAAGTCAGGCCGATGCTGGTCTTGCTGGTCTTGCCGATCTGCGAGTTGGCGTTCTTGCTCGCCTGGGTCTTCTCGTTCAGCGTGATGGTGATGATGTCACCCACCCGGAAGGCCTTGCGGTCGCTGTACAGGTTCTGTTCGAACCCGGCCTGGTAGATCGAGCCATTGTTGGCGGCCGCCGGCAACGGCGTGCGCGGCAACACCGGCGCATAGTACGGGTCATTGGGCTTAGGCGTCGGGGCGACACAGCCCGCGAGCACAGCAATCCCACTCAATGCCAGAACAGAAACATAGCGATTCATGACCCATACCTCACGGTGTTGCAGGCGCCTTCAAGGGCGCCCCATAGACTTGATTACAGATTCTGCGTTACGAACGAAAGCATCTGGTCGGCGGTGGAAATCACCTTGGAGTTCATCTCGTAGGCGCGCTGAGTGGTGATCATGTTGACCATCTCTTCAACGGTGCTGACGTTGGACGTTTCCAGGGTGCTTTGCAGGGTGGTACCAAAACCGTTGAGGCCCGGGGTGCCGATTTGCGGCGCGCCGCTGGACGCGGTTTCCAGGAACAGGTTGTTACCGATCGCCTGCAGGCCGGCTGGGTTGATGAAGTCGGCGGTTTGCAGGTTGCCGATCACCTGGGACGCCGGGTTGCCGGCCACGGTGATCGACACGGTGCCGTCGTTGCCGACGGTGAAGGTCTGGGCGTTGTTCGGCACGACAATCGCCGGCTCCAGCGCGAAGCCATTGGCGGTCACGACTTGGCCGTTGGAGTCCAGGTGGAACGTACCGTCACGGGTGTAGGTGGTGGTGCCGTCCGGCTGCAGGATCTGGAAGAAACCCTTGCCGTTGACTGCCAGGTCCAGCGGTTGGCCGGTCTGCTGCAGGTTACCGGCGCTGAAGTTCTTCTGGGTGCCAACGATTGCCACACCGGTACCCAGTTGCAGGCCCGACGGCAATTCGCTGTCCTGGGTCGACTGGGCGCCAGGCTGCTTCTTGATCTGATAGAGCAAGTCCTGGAACTCGGCGCGGTCACGTTTGAAACCCGTGGTCGACACGTTGGCCAGGTTGTTGGAAATGGTGGTCAGGTTGGTGTCCTGGGCGGACAGGCCTGTCTTGGCAACGTATAGAGCCGGAAGCATGTTCTTCTCCTTCGTGCGCCTGTTTTATGGCGCCGCGCTACAAAAATTAGTGTGTGGCTGCTATCAGCTCATCGCCAGGACGCGGGTCATGGCCTGGTCGTCTTCTTTGGCGCTGTTCATCATCTTGATGTGCAATTCGAACTGCTTGGACAGGGCCAGGACTGCCGTCATTTCTTCGACGGCGTTCACGTTGCTCGCCTGCAGGAAGCCCGACGTCAGCTTGACGTTGGCATCGGCCTGGGCCGGCTGGCCATCCTTGGTGTGGATGGTGCCGTCGAGGCCCTTGGTCATGTTCTTGAGGTCGGGCTGCACCAGCTTGATCCGGTCCACTTCAGCCATCACCCGCGGGCCTTCGCCCATGGCGCGGATGCTGATGGTGCCGTCCTGGCCGACTTCGATCTGCTGCTGGGGCGGCACGGCAATCGGGCCGCCGTTGCCCATGATCGGCATACCGTTGCCGGCCCGCAGCACGCCCAGCGCATCGACGTTCATGCTGGCGCTGCGCACGTAGGATTCGCCGCCATCCGGGTTTTGCACGGCCATCCAGCCGTCACCGCTGACGGCCACATCGAGGTCACGGCCGGTTTCAATCATCGCGCCAGGGGAAAAGTCCGTGCCTGGGCGCTCGGTCAAGGCAAAGGCCCGCGCCGGAAAGCTGTCACCGAACACCGGCATCGAGCGCGCCTGTTCCAGGTCACGCTGGAAACCATTGGTGGAAACGTTCGCCAAGTTGTTGGCGTGGGCCTTCTGCGCCAGTGCATTCTGGCTGGCGCCGGTCATTGCCACGTAAAGGTACTTATCCACGCTCTTTCCTCTTTCTGACGGACGCTTGCCGCCCACCGCTGTACTGATGAGGCTTAAGCAATTTGCGAACCAACTTTTTGAAATGAGGGAAAGTCCAGGCGGGGCGGGGGTTTGCCGGCAGGTAGCAGCTGAGGGCAGTTGGAAGAGAGTCGAAAAAACGGCGGACTTATGCCGCTAACGGCAAGTGCAGGTATC
Source organism: Pseudomonas sp. D8002 (assembly GCF_013385695.1). Lineage (NCBI taxonomy): Bacteria > Pseudomonadati > Pseudomonadota > Gammaproteobacteria > Pseudomonadales > Pseudomonadaceae > Pseudomonas > Pseudomonas sp. D8002. The sequence continues at coordinate 134,208 of NZ_JACAPM010000006.1, read as the reverse complement.
AAGACCGACAAAGAACCCATGTGGGAGCGGGCTTGCTCGCGAATGCGGAGTGTCAGTCACCGGATAATTCGACTGACCCACCGCATTCGCGAGCAAGCCCGCTCCCACAGGTTTAACCGCGTTCGGCTTTGACGACTTCGTAGTCACGCAATTTGTTGGCGATGGTGGTGTGGGACACGCCCAGCCGCTTGCCCAACAGCCGGCTGCTGGGATGTTCGGCATACAACTGCGCCAGCACGGCCTTTTCAAAGCGCCCGACGATCTCCTCCAACCCGCCTTCCAGGGAAAAATCCCCCAGCGGCTGGCGCACGCCATAGTCCGGCAGGCGAATGTGCTCGGCCTTGACGGTGCCGCCCTCACACAGCGAAACCGCCTGGAACAGCACGTTCTCCAACTGCCGCACATTCCCCGGCCAGTGGTAATGGCTGAGGCGTTCCATCGCCGCCGGTGCGAGCTTGGGCAGCGGACAGCCGATCTGCCGGCTGGCCTGATCCAGGAAGTGCTCCACCAGCGGCGGCAAACCGTCGAGGCACTCGCGTAGCGGCGGGATATGCAGCGAGAGCACATTGAGACGATGGTAAAGGTCCTGGCGGAATTCGCCCCGGGCGCACAGTTCGGAAAGGTCCACCTGGGTCGCGCAGATCACCCGCACATCCAGGTACACCTCTTCATCACTGCCTACACGGCGAAAGCAGCCGTCCTGCAGAAAGCGCAGCAACTTCACCTGCAACCGCGCGCTCATTTCGCCGACGCCGTCGAGAAACAACGTACCGCCCGCCGTCAGCTCCAGCAGTCCCAACTTGCCCTCCGCCCTCGCCCCTTCAAAGGCGCCGGGACCATAGCCGAACAACTCGGTCTCGGCCATGGACTCGGGCAAACCGGCGCAGTTGAGCGCCATCAACGGCGACTGGCCGCGCGGGCTGGCCAGGTGGCAGGCGCGGGCCAGCAACTCTTTGCCGGTGCCGGTTTCGCCTTCTATTAATAGAGGCGCATCCAACGGCGCCATGCGCCGAGCCTCACGCACCACGGCGGCCATGACCCTGGAGCTTTGGAAAATGCTGTCGAAGCCGCGCAGCTCCTGCTTGCGCACATTGTAGATACGCTCACCCACCCGGTCGGCGCGGTGCAGGGTCAGTACGGCGCCGGCCATGGCTTCGCTGTCGTCATGCTCGGAGGATTGCAGCGGCGCAATATCGGCCAGGAATACATCGCCCTTGACCTTGACCCGCAGGCCATTGATTCGCGATTTGCTGGCCCGTACCAGTTCCGGCAAATCGAAATCTTCGGCGTAACGCGACAACGGAATGCCCGGCACCTCATCCACCCGTACTCCGAGCAACTGCGCCGCCGCGCGGTTGGCCGCGACGATGGAGCCGCCCATGTCGATGGACAGCACCGGAAACTCCAGCGCCCCCAGCAGCGCGTTGAGCTCCATATGCCGACGCTCGCTGGGCATCAGCCCTACCCGCTTGACGCCAAATACCCCGGCAATCGCCTCGAACTGCGGGCGCAATGCCTGGAACTGCAGGTTCACCAGGTTCGGGCAATAGAGGTAAATGGCGTTGCCGTGCTCGCCACCGACCTCGCCCTTGGCAACGTTCACGCCGTACTCCACCAGCAGGTTGAGGATGTCCCGCAGGATGCCAATGCGGTTCTGGCAATGCACTTTGATACGCATGAGAAGGCCCGAAGAGGTGGAGTCGCTGCGTCTTTTTGCCGCCGGCCGCAGATAATCGTCAAGATTATGTGACAGCTGCATGGCGATTCACACCCAAAATACGCCACAGGGAGAACGAATCGCTTCATCCGTAACGAAAACTTTACGAATCTCAGTAACTTTTCCTACAAAAGCGTGGCACAGGAGGATGGCTTCCTGGCCCAGGCGGCGTATCAATAGGCTCATCCCAGGACATAACAAGAACGAATGCCTAGCAGGAGAGCAGTATGAAGCAGACGCAGTACGTGGCCCGCGAGCCCGACGCGAACGGTTTTATCGACTACCCGCCCGAAGAACACGCGGTGTGGAACACCTTGATCACGCGCCAACTGAAAGTGATCGAGGGCCGCGCCTGCCAGGAATACCTGGACGGCATCGACAAGCTCGGCCTGCCCCACGACCGCATTCCACAGCTGGCGGAAGTCAACAAAGTGCTGGCCGAGACCACGGGATGGCAAGTCGCCCGGGTGCCGGCGCTGATCCCCTTCCAGACTTTTTTCGAATTGCTCGCCAACAAGCAGTTTCCGGTGGCGACGTTTATTCGTACCCGTGAAGAGCTGGATTACCTGCAGGAACCGGACATTTTTCACGAGATCTTCGGCCATTGCCCACTGCTGACCAACCCCTGGTTCGCGGAATTCACCCACACCTACGGCAAGCTCGGCCTGGCCGCCACCAAGGAACAGCGCGTGTACCTGGCGCGCCTGTACTGGATGACCATCGAGTTCGGCCTGGTGGACACGCCCGAAGGCCGGCGCATCTACGGTGGCGGCATCCTGTCTTCGCCCAAGGAGACCGTGTACTGCCTCTCGGACGTGCCCGAGCATCAAGCCTTCGACCCGCTCGAAGCGATGCGCACGCCGTATCGCATCGACATCCTGCAACCCGTGTACTTCGCCCTGCCCAACCTCAAGCGCCTGTTCGAAGTGGCGCAGGAAGACATCATGGGCATGGTCGAACGCGGGATGCAGCTGGGGCTGCACGCACCGAAGTTCCCGCCCAAGCCAAAAGCTGCTTGAACTGCGGCTTTTAGGGCCAGGTGAGTCTGTTCCCTGGCCCCGCGTTGCTTTAGGGTGACGCTACTGACGACCGTTTCCAAATACTCGATTTCAGGAATACCCACATGACCACGTTGAACCAAGCCCACTGCGAAGCCTGCCGCGCCGACGCCCCGCAAGTCAGCGACGAAGAGTTGCCGGTGCTGATCAAGCAGATCCCCGACTGGAACATCGAAGTACGCGATGGCGTGATGCAGCTGGAAAAGGTCTTCCTGTTCAAGAATTTCAAATTCGCCCTGGCCTTCACCAACGCCGTGGGCGTGATCTCCGAAGCTGAAGGCCATCACCCGGGCCTGCTCACCGAGTGGGGCAAAGTCACCGTGACCTGGTGGAGCCACTCCATCAAGGGCCTGCACCGCAACGACTTCATCATGGCCGCGCGCACCGACGAAGTGGCCAAGGATGCCGAGGGCCGCAAGTAATGCATTTCGACGCAATTGGCCGGGTACCCGGGGACCCGATCCTCGGGCTGATGGAGCTGTATGCCCAGGACCCGAACCCGCTCAAGTTCGACCTCGGCGTGGGCGTGTACAAGGACGACCAGGGCCTGACGCCGATCCCCCATTCGGTAAAACTGGCCGAGCAGCGCCTGGTGGAACAACAAACCACCAAGACCTACATCGGCGGCCATGGCAATGCCGCGTTCGGCACGCTGATCAGTGAGTTGGTGCTGGGCGCTGGTTCGCCGCTGCTGAGTGAACGCCGCGCCGGCGCCACCCAGACGCCTGGCGGCACCGGCGCGCTGCGCCTGAGCGCCGACTTTATCGCCCACAGCCTGCCCGGCCGTGGCGTATGGCTGAGCAACCCGACCTGGCCGATCCACGAAACCATCTTCGCCAAGGCCGGGCTCAAGGTCAGCCATTACCCGTACGTGGGCAGCGACAATCGTCTGGACGTAGCGGCAATGCTGGCCACCCTGTCGACGGTGCCTGAGGGCGATGTGGTGCTGCTGCACGCCTGCTGCCACAACCCGACCGGTTTCGACCTGTCCCACGATGACTGGCGCCAGGTGCTGAAGATCGTCCAGGAACGTCAGTTGCTGCCGCTGATCGACTTTGCGTATCAGGGTTTTGGCGATGGCCTGGAACAGGATGCATGGGCCGTGCGGCTGTTCGCGGCTGAGCTGCCCGAAGTGCTGATCACCAGTTCCTGCTCGAAGAACTTCGGCTTGTACAGCGACCGTGTCGGCGCGTTGATTGTGTGCGCGGCGGACGCCGAGAAACTGACGGATTTGCGCAGCCAGCTGGCGTTCATTGCGCGTAACTTGTGGTCGACGCCGCCGGACCATGGTGCTGCTGTGGTGGCGACGATTCTCGGTGACGCCGGGCTGAAAAAGCAGTGGGCCGAGGAAGTGGAAGCGATGCGGGCGCGGATTGCGCAGCTGCGTTCCGGGCTGGTGGAGGCGTTGGCGCCCCATGGGTTGTCGGAGCGGTTTGCGCACATCGCGGCGCAACGCGGGATGTTTTCCTATACCGGGTTGAGTGCGGATCAGGTGAAGCAACTGCGGGACAAGCATAGCGTGTATATGGTCAATTCCGGGCGTGCGAACGTGGCGGGGATTGATGCGACGCGGTTGACACTGTTGGCCGAAGCCATCGCGGATGTTTCCCACACCTGACTGAACAAACCGGATCCAAGTGTGGGAGCGGGCTTGCTCGCGAAGGCGGTGGGTCAGTCGAATTATCTGGTGACTGACACTCCGCATTCGCGAGCAAGCCCGCTCCCACATTTAGACTGAGTGAATCTGTGAGTCTGTGGGTTTGAGGCTTAGCCCGCGACCATTTCGGCTTTTAGCTGTGCCTCTTTCGCCTGGGCATCCGCCAATCGATACAGCTCGATATGCCCGTCCCAGTGCTCGATCAGCGCCGTGCACGACTCCACCCAATCCCCGCAATTGAGGTAGTCCACCTCGCCCACCTTGCGAATCTCCGCATGGTGGATGTGCCCGCACACCACGCCATGCAGCTCGCGCTTGGTCACTTCGTGGGCGATCGCTTCTTCAAAATCACTGATAAAGCTCACCGCCGTCTTGACCTTGTGCTTGAGGTACGCCGACAACGACCAATAGCCGTAGCCATAGCGCGCCCGCCAGTGGTTCAGCCAGCGGTTGAGCGTGAGGGTGAATTCGTAGGCCGAATCGCCAAGGAACGCCAGCCAGCGGTGATACCGGGTGATCACGTCGAACTGGTCGCCATGGATCACCAGCAAATGCCGGCCATCGGCAGTCACGTGCACCGCCTCGTCCACCAACTGGATATTGCCAAGGATCAGCTTCGAATAACGCCGCAGGAATTCATCGTGGTTGCCGGTGACGTAGATCACCTCGGTGCCGCGCTTGCTCATGGTCAGCAGGCGGCGGATCACGTTGGTATGGGCCTGGGGCCAATACATGCCGCTGCGCAGCTTCCAGCCGTCGATGATGTCGCCCACCAGGTAGACCTTGTCGGCGTGGTAGCCCTTGAGGAAATGCGAGAGGTGTTCGGCCTGGCAATCCCGAGTGCCCAAATGCACGTCGGAAATCCACAGGGTACGCACGCGTTGCTTGCGGCTGGGTTTGGCGAGTTCGGCGCTGGTCATGGGCATGCCTCACGGTGTTTTCGCGAGCTTGCGCCCATGGGATTAATAGCCCATGACAGTGTTGCGTCAGTCTGATGACAGCGCCCACAGGCGGCGAAGCGATGTAAACTGCGGGCCTGCCCAGGAGACTGCGATGAGACCCAACCTCACGCTACGCCACTACCCCGATGCGCCTATCGCCCATAGCCACGACCATGCACAGCTGGTGTTTGGCCTGTCCGGGCACCTGGACTTCGAGGTGGATGGCCGGGGCGGCCAGGTGCAGCACAGCAGTGTGATGGTGCTGCCCTACTCCGCCCATCACGCGTGCCGCAGTCGCGATGGCAGCCGCTGCCTGGTGCTGGACGTGCCCGATGAGCACTGGCTGGCGCAGTCCCTGGGCGAGCATGCCGACGCCAGCCGCCGCTTGCTCGACCGGTGCGCACACCTGACCCTCGACAATCGCCAAAGCCAACTGGTGCAATGGCTGGCAAGCAGCCCGGTGGACGACCCGCTGATCGCCCAGCAAGGCGCCGTATTGCTGCTGGCCAGCCTCAACCTTGCGCAGCCGCCGGTGGGCAAGCGCCTGCCCTATGCCGCGTTCGATGCGCATATCCAGCGGCACGCCGCGCACCCACTGCAAGTGGCGGACCTGGCGAAGCTCGCCGACCTGTCCGTCGCCCGCCTGCATGCACGGTTTATCGCGGAAAGCGGGCAGACGCCGATGGACTACATACGCACCCGGCGCTTGCAGATGGCCCGCGGCCTGTTGCGCGACAGCCAGCTGCCCATCGGCGAGATTGCCGCGCGGGTGGGCTATGGTTCGCAAAGTGCATTTGCTGCGGCGATGCTGCGCGAGTTTGGCCTCTCGCCCCGAGCCTTCAGACGAGCACCGCCCGGTGTGGGAGCTGGCTTGCCTGCGATAGCATCACCGCGCGCTATATGAACGACCGAGTTGCCTGCATCGCAGGCAAGCCAGCTCCCACAGGGATCTTCACCAAGCAAGAGTCCTGCGACAAAAGCCGCGAGCCCAACGACAGACGCGAATGCCTGCAACCCTCTAGACTGCGATCCTGTAAACCCGTCGTTTAAGGATCGCAATGACTCCCCGCACAGCCCTCGGCGCCCTGCATATCGGCGCATTGATGTTTGGCCTCACTGGTGTGTTCGGCAAACTGGCGGCCGCTTCGCCGGCGATTATCGTGTTCGGCCGCGCCGCGTTCGCGGTCATTGCCCTGGCGATCTTTGCGCGCTTTGCCAGCAACACGCCCTGGCAGAAGCTGCAAGCCCGCGACTGGCGCCGCCTGCTGGTCAGCGGCCTGCTGCTGGCCGGGCATTGGGTGAGTTTCTTTATTGCGGTAAAGGTCGCCGGTGTGGCCATCGCCACCTTGGGCTTCGCCACCTTCCCGGCGTTCACGGTGATTCTCGAAGGCTTGATTTTCCGCGAGCGGATTCGCGCCAACGAGATCCTGCTGGTGGTGCTGGTGAGCATCGGCCTGGTGCTGGTCACGCCGGATTTCAATCTCGCCAGCCAGGCCACCAGCGGCTTGTTGTGGGCGGTCGGCTCCGGGTTGTTGTTCTCGCTGCTGTCGCTGAACAACCGCGCCAGTGGGCGCATCCCGCCGGTGCAGGCCGCCTTGTGCCAGAACGTGGTGGTAGCGCTGTGCCTGTTGCCCGTCGCCGCGCCCGGGCTGGCCGAAGTGCGACCAGTGGACTGGCTGTGGATCGGTCTGCTCGGGGTGTTCTGCACCGGCCTGGCCCATAGCCTGTTTGTCGCCAGCCTCGCGGTGCTCAAGGCGCGCACGGCGGCGGTGGTGTTTGCCATGGAGCCGGTGTACGGCATCACCGCGGCCTGGCTGCTGTTTGCTGAAACGCCGACCCTGCGCATGCTGATGGGCGGCGCGCTGATCATCGTGGCCATCGTGGTGTCCGGGCTGATGGGCGGCGCCAAACCGGCCAAGCAGCCGGCCACCACGGCCGAGGTTCATTGAGTACGGTCGTTATGCCCCAGGTCCCGTTGCGGGTCGATCTGGTCACGTACCCGTTGCTTGAGCACCTTGGCTTCCGGGAAGCCCCCGTCGGCCTTGCGTTCCCAGATCTGCACACCGTCGCAGGTAATCCGAAACGCACCGCCGGTGGCCGGCTCCAGGGCCACTTTGCCGAGGTCATCGGCGAACGTGCTCAGCAGTTCCTGGGCCAGCCAGGCGGCGCGCAGCAGCCACTGACACTGGGTGCAATAGGTGATGACAATCTCGGGCTTGGCCGCTGACATGAATTGACTGGCTCCTGCTTGGCGGGTTGAAAGGATCGAGTGGCTATAATACCGGCCTTTATCGTCCTGCCTTGAGATTGATGATGCGCCGCCTGTTGTCCTGCCTGTTGCTGTGCCTGTTCCCTGTCCTCGTCCAAGCCGTCGAAAATCCGCGCCCGAAGATCGGCCTGGTCCTCTCCGGCGGTGCCGCCCGTGGCCTGGCGCACATTGGCGTGCTCAAGGCCCTGGAAGAACAGGGCATCCACATCGATGCGATTGCCGGCACCAGCATGGGTGCGGTGATCGGCGGGCTGTATGCCTCGGGCTACAAGATCGACGAGCTGGAAAAACTCGCGCTGAACATCGACTGGAAGCTCGCCCTGTCCGACGCGCCACCGCGGGAAGACGTGCCATTCCGGCGCAAGCAGGATGACCGGGATTTCCTGGTCAAACAGAAACTCAGCTTCCGCGACGACGGCAGCCTCGGCCTGCCACTGGGGGTGATCCAGGGTCAGAACCTGGCCTTGCTGCTGGAAAGCATGTTCGCCCACACCAGTAACGTGCGGGATTTCGACAAGCTGCCGATCCCCTTTCGCGCCGTGGCCACCGACATCACCAGTGGTGAAAAAGTGGTGTTCCGCAAAGGCCACCTGCCCCAGGTGATCCGCGCCAGCATGTCGATCCCGGCGGTGTTTGCCCCGGTGGAGCTGGATGGCCGGCTGCTGGTGGATGGCGGCATGACCGATAACATCCCGCTGGATGTGGCGCGGGAAATGGGGGTCGACATCGCCATCGTCGTCGACATCGGCACCCCGCTGCGCTCACGCAAGCAACTCAACACCGTGGTGGACGTGCTCAACCAGTCCATCACCCTGATGACTCGGCGCAATTCCGAAGAACAACTCAAGGCCCTGGCGCCCCGCGACGTGCTGATCCAGCCGCCCCTGGCCGCCTACGGGGTGACGGATTTCGGGCGCGCCAAGGACATGATCGACGCGGGCTACCGCGCCACCCGCGCACTCGACGTGCGCCTGGCGCACCTGCGCCCGGCCGAACCGGTGGACCCGTCGCTGGTGGCCGCGCGAACGGCCGGCGAGCGCAACCCGGTGATCACCGCAATCAAGGTAGAGAACGACTCCAAGGTGGGCGACGAGGTGATCCGCTACTACATCCGCCAGAACCTCGGCGAGCCTCTGGACCTGGCCCGCCTGCAAACCGACATGGGCACTCTGTACGGCCTGGATTACTTCGAACAGGTGCAATACCGCGTGGTGAAAAAGGGCAAGGACAACACCCTGGTCATCAGTGCCCGGGGCAAACGCAGCGGCACCGACTACCTGCGCCTGGGCCTGAACCTGTCGGATGACATGCGCGGCGACAGCGCCTTCAACCTCGGCGCCAGCTACCGCATGAACGGCATCAACCGCCTCGGCGCCGAATGGCTGACGCGGGTGCAGATCGGGGACAAGCAGGAGTTGTACAGCGAGTTCTATCAGCCGATGGACACCGGTTCACGCTACTTCGTCGCGCCCTATATCAGTGCCCAGGCACAGAACGTCGAACTGATTGAAGACAATAACCCGATCTCCGAATACCGCCTGGAACGCTACGGCTTCGGCCTGAACGTGGGCCGGCAGATCGGCAACAGCGGCGAGATTCGTTTCGGCGTCGGCGAGGCCTGGGGCAAGGCGGATGTGCGCATTGGCGACCGGAATTCACCGAGCATCAACTTCAGCGAGGGTTTCTATGAGCTGAAGTACTCCTTCGACTCGTTCGACAACGTGTACTTCCCCCATACCGGCGAAGACATTGGCCTGGCCTTCCGGGAGTTCGAACCGGGGCTGGGTTCGGACCAGCGCTATCGCCAGTGGGAGTTCAAGCTGGACAAAGCCATGAGCAGCGGGCCGGACACACTGATCCTCGGCGGGCGGTATGGGCGCACCCTGGATAAGTCGGACGTGGTGATTTCCAGCTTCCTGCTGGGGGGCGCGCGGCAGCTGTCGGGCTTCCGGGAGGATGCGATTGCCGGGCAGAACATCAGCCTGATGCGCGCGGTCTACTATCGCCGGCTGACGCCGCGGTCTTATTTGCCGCTGGATTTCCCGTTGTACCTGGGCGCATCACTGGAGCGAGGGCGGGCTTGGAACAACGACAATGAATACGACAGCGGGTACATCAACGCCGCCAGTATTTTCCTGGGGTTTGATACGCCGCTGGGGCCGTTGAATTTCAGTTATGGGTTTAACGATGACAGTCAGCAGGCGGTGTACCTGAACCTGGGGCAAACCTTCTAACTACGCCGCAAAACCCATGTGGGAGCGAGCTTGCTCGCGAAGGCGGTGTGTCAGTCAGCACATGTATTCACTGACACTCCGCCTTCGCGAGCAAGCCCGCTCCCACATTTTTGATCTTCTGTGTACCTGGGGTCAGGACTTCTCGAGATTTCCAAGGATGTGTTCATGCACCCGCATGCACACCCGCAGATCCTCTTCATCGACACCCACAAACAGCTCATGGCGCAAGGCCGTGGCGATGGTCTCGATCTGCTCGATCAGCGGCTTCGCGGTGTCGCACAGCACAATGCGCTTGGCGCGGCGGTCTTCCACCACGGCCTGGCGTTGCACCAGGCCCTGGCTTTCCAGGCTGTCGAGCAAACGGGCCAAGGTGGGCCCCTCTACCCCGACGCTCTGCGCCAGCTCACGCTGGGTAGGCGGTTCGGTAAAACGGGCCAGGTGCAGCAGCACCAGCCAGCGTGCCTGGGACAGTCCCAAACCTGCCAAGCGGCGATCCAGCTCGGCACGCCATCCTCGGGACATATGCGCCAACTGCATGCCAAAACGGTGTTGATCGGTTAACGGCATAAAAAACTCATGGATTAGACTGAAAATAAAGTGTGGCTAATTATTAGTCAGCTAAGCATGACCCATGCCAGTAGGCAAGACCCGGTATGTACTGATTCGTTACATTGTCGTAATTGGCACATCAAATCTCGAATTCCGACTGCAAAGCGGCCCTTACGCAGTACAAAACGCCCTCGGGAACGCGGCCGGTAAACAGCGGCGCAATCTCGGAAACGGGTGGCAATTCGCCTTCTCCATCCAGGAATGCATCCTGGATTTCACCGAGCAAATCTTCCGGCAGATCAAGGGCCTGCTCCAACGACAACTGCTGCTTGCCAATGGACTCGGCGAGCAAGGTGTAGACGTTCTTCTCCGAGCACTGCAGCTGCCCGGCAATCTGGATCGGGGTCATGCCGGCACGGGCGAGGCTGATCAACTCGTGGCGGATGTCGGCGACCTCTTTCGGCGCCTCGACCTGGCCGCCGAGCACTTCGAGGAAGGCCTGGCCATAACGCTCCAGCTTGCGCGCACCGACGCCGCTGACCCTGGCCATCTCGCCGAGGGTAGTGGGATGGTCGCGGAGCATTTCCAGCAAGGTGGAGTCCGGGAAGATGACGTAAGGCGGCACGCTGTGTTCCTGCGCCAACTTCTTACGCAGCGCGCGCAGGGCTTCCCACTGTTCGCGCTCTTCGAAACGCACCAGTTGGCTGGCCTGGCTGGTGCTGCTCTTGGCGGTGGTTTGCGGCTTGAGGTCGCGGCGCAGCTCCAGGCTGACTTCGCCCTTGAGCAGCGGCCGGCAACTGTCGTTCAGGCGCAGGCCGCCGTAGCCTTCCAGGTCGATGTCCACCAGGCCACGGGCGACCATCTGCCGGAACAGCGAGCGCCACTCGCCTTCGGCGCGAGCCTTGCCCACACCGTAGACCGAGAGTTTTTCGTGGCCGAAGCTGCGAATCTTTTCATTGTCCTTGCCCAGCAACACGTCCACCAGGTGGCCGACGCCATAGCGCTGACCGGTGCGGTAGATCGCCGACAACGCCTGGCGCGCCGGCTCGGTGGCGTCCCAAGTCTGCACGCCGTCCACGCAGTTGTCGCAGTGGCCGCAGGGCTTGGGCATGTCTTCGTCGAAGTAGGCGAGCAAGGTCTGGCGACGGCAGCGGGTTTCTTCACACAGCGACAGCATCGCGTCGAGCTTGTGCTGTTCCAGGCGCTTGTGGCGCTCGTCGCCTTCGGAGTTCTGCAGCATCTGCTTGAGCATCACCACGTCTTGCAGGCCGTAGACCATCCACGCATCCGCCGGCAGGCCGTCACGGCCGGCACGCCCGGTTTCCTGGTAGTACGCCTCGAGGGATTTGGGCAAATCCATGTGGGCCACGAAGCGCACGTTGGATTTGTCGATGCCCATGCCGAACGCGATGGTGGCGACCATGATCAGGCCTTCCTCGTTGAGGAAGCGCTTCTGGTGGTAGGCCCGCAGTTCGTTGGGCAAACCCGCGTGATACGGCAGTGCCGGGTAGCCTTGTTCACTGAGGAATGCGGCGACCTCATCGACCTTCTTGCGCGACAGGCAATAGACGATGCCGGCGTCGCTGCGCCGATCGGAGAGGAACGCCAGCAGCTGCTTGCGCGGCTGTTCCTTGGGCACAATGCGGTAAAAGATATTCGGCCGGTCGAAGCTCGAGAGGAAGCGCTCGGCGTTCTGCAGGTGCAGGCGCTCGACGATTTCTTCGCGGGTCCGCTTGTCGGCGGTGGCGGTCAGGGCGATGCGCGGGACGTTGGGGAACAGCTCCGCCAGTTGGCCCAGTTGCAGGTATTCACGACGGAAATCGTGGCCCCATTGGGACACACAGTGGGCTTCGTCGATGGCGAACAGGGCGATTTCCAGGCTCTGCAGGAACGCCAGCATCCGTGGCTGCACCAGGCGCTCGGGGGCGAGGTAAAGCATCTTCACTTCGCCGCGCTTGATCCGGGCGGCGAGGTCGCGCTGCTGTTCGGCGCTGAGGGTGGAGTTCAGCGAAGCGGCCGCCACGCCGAGCTCTTCAAGGGTGGCCACCTGGTCGTCCATCAGGGCGATCAACGGCGACACCACCACCGCAAGCCCTTCCCGCAAGAGTGCCGGTACCTGGAAGCACAGCGACTTGCCGCCGCCGGTAGGCATCAGCACCAGGGCGTCACCGCCGTTGGCCACGCGCTCAATGATCGCACCCTGGCGGCCACGAAAACTGTCGTAGCCGAAGATGTCCTTGAGGACGCGTTGAGCCTGCTCGAGCATGAAAAACTCCAAATATCGCCGAAATCCCTCTGTACAGGCTGGTCGAAAAAGCACGCTTGAGCGGGAAATAATCCGTAAGCGAACTTTTCCCGCGACTGGCGCTTGGCCTGCAGGGGCATCACAAAACGCGGCAGTATACCCGAGCGTTACCCGGCAAAGGGTGCCGTTGGTGAATTGCCGCCGGGCTCAAATACCTCTCAAATCTGTGCTGCGGCTGGCCTGGCAGCTCAAGAAAGCCTAGAATTGCCCATCGTTTATTCCCAAGGTAGTCCGTCAATGTCCTTCGCTGAGCAACTAACCCGCCTGCAAGCCTTCCTCGATGCCGATGAGCTGCACGACGAGGCGCTGGACTACGTGGCCGCCCACGGCTATCTGACCGCGCTGTCGATATGCTCCGATGTCGTTCCCGACCGTGAATGGATCGACGCCCTGTTCTCCGAAGAGCCTCACTACAGTGATGCCGCCCAGCGCGAAGAAATCGAATCGACCCTGCTGGCCCTCAAGGCTCACATTGGCCGCCAACTGGCTTCCGATGAAGAGTTCGAACTGCCTTGCGACCTGGACCTGGGCGAAGACCCGGACGACTCCGAACTGCGCGGCTGGTGCATCGGTTTCATGGAAGGCGTGTTCCTGCGTGAAGAGGCCTGGTTCGAAACGGCTGAAGAAGAAGTCAGCGAAATGCTGCTGCCGATCATGGTCGGTTCCGGCCTGTTCGACGAGCAACCTGAGTTCTCCGACATCGCCGCCGACGCCAACCTGATGGACGACATGATCGTTCAGATCCCGGAAGCGCTGACCGCCCTGTACCTGCTGTGCAACGCACCTGACGAAAAGCCGGCGATCCTCAAGCCTCGCCACCACTAAGACCGTTGCCCGTGGCGCCCATGGGCAACCGTTCCGTGATCCTGCGTTACGTTCTGCTGGCCATCGGCTGGTTGAGCGTGGCGCTCGGGGTAATCGGCATCTTCCTGCCGGTGCTGCCCACTACCCCCTTCCTTCTGCTGGCTGCCGCCTGCTTTGCCCGTAGCTCCCCGCGCTTCTACCACTGGCTGGTGGAACACCCGCGCCTGGGGCCGTGGATTCGTGACTATCTGGATGGCAACGGGATTCCGCTCAAGGGCAAGGTGTATGCCATTGGGTTGATGTGGGTGAGTATCGGGTTTTCCTGCTACCTGGTGCCGCTGATCTGGGCGCGAGGGTTCATGCTGACCAGTGCGGTGTTGGTGACGGTTTATATTTTGCGGCAGAAGACCTTGCCCAAGGCACCGCAGGACTAAATGTGGGAGCGGGCTTGCTCGCGAATACGGTGGATCAGTCAGCACATGTATCGGCTGACACACCGTATTCGCGAGCAAGCCCGCTCCCACATTTTTAATCCAGTCGCTTCAGAGGGATCAACGCATCGGCGGCAAGCCATACGCCGCCAAATCAAAGTCAGCCAACTTGCGAATAATCTGGTCGGCATGGTGGTACTTGCTGTCCGCCATCGCCTCATCCGGCACCGCAATCGCGGTCATGTGCGCAGCCTTCGCCGCTGTCACGCCAAACGGCGAATCCTCAAACACCAGGCAATCCTCTGGCGCCACACCCAAGCGGCGCGCCGCCGTCAGGAAGATATCCGGCGCCGGCTTGGCCGCCCCGACTTCCGGGTCATCCGCCGTGACGATGGTGTCGAACAACCCAAACCACTCACGGTGCAGCGTGGTCTTGTGACCAAACGAATTGCGCGACGAACTGGTGCCCACGGCAATCGGAATGTTATGCGCCTTCAAGTGCCGCACCAGCGCCTCAGCACCCGGCATGCCCAAGGCCTTGGGGAAACGCTCGCTCATCAGCGGCTCGCGGATCACCAGGAATTCTGCGGGGGTAATCGGCAGGTCCAGCGCCTTGACCACGTAATCCGCCAGGTCCTGGGCGCCGCGACCAATGATGTGCTGCTTGATCCCCCAGTCATAGGTACGGCCATAGCGTTCGGCGATGATCTGTGTGACTTCGGTGTAGATGCCTTCTGTGTCCAGCAACAACCCGTCCATATCGAAAATGACAGCCTTGATCGGGACAGCGGTACGCGGTGCATTCATCACTACAGATCCGTGGGCAAAAGGACTAAAAGGATTCAGCACAATAACGGCCAGCGTTACCTGCAAGCAACCGTTACGGCCTTGTGCCGAATCCAGTCAGTGCTTCACTCGGGAAAATCCGCCCCCTCAGTTACCTCAGCCCACGCATCAAAATCCGCACTCAGCGCCTTCACCTTGGTCCGCGCAAAGGTCAACGCAGCCTTGCCCAGCAACAGGCGCAATGGCGGTTGCTCAGCCTCCACCGCCTTGACGATGGCAATCGCCGCGCGCACCGGATCACCCGGCTGCTTGCCGCTGTAGTTGCGAACCATATTGGCCCGTGCCACCGCCGTTTCCTTGTAGTCGGCAATCCCGTGAGCCGCCTCGTTGGCCGAACGCCCGGCCCAGTCGGTGCGGAACGGGCCCGGCTCGACCAGCAACACCTTGATCCCCAACGGCGCGACTTCCTGGGACAGCGCTTCGGAAAGGCCCTCCACCGCAAACTTGGTCGCATTGTAGAAACTCAGCGACGGGAACGCCGCCACACCGCCCACCGAGGAAATGTTCACGATGCTGCCCGAGCGCCGGGCGCGCATGCCGGGCAAGGCCGCGCGGGTCATGGCGCTCAAGCCCCACACGTTGATTTCGAACATGTTGCGCACGTCATCCAGGTCGCTTTCTTCGAAGGAGCCGAAGTAGCCGACACCGGCGTTGTTGACCAGTACGTCGATATGGCCGAAACGTTCTTCAGCCGCTTTGACAGCCGCCTCGACCTGGGCCTGGTCGGTAACGTCCAGCGTCAGGACCAGCGCGTTTTCTTCGTGACCGGCAACGATGTCTTGCACCTGCTGCGGATTACGCGCGGTGACCACGGTCGGGTAGCCGAGGCTCAGGGTGTGCAACGCCAGTTGGCGGCCGAAACCGGTGGAGCAGCCAGTGATGAACCAGACGGGTTTTGCGGTGGAAGTCGTCATAAAGGGCCAATCCTCGTGTGTGTAGGAAAAGTATGCGCGCCGCTGTTCTTGCTAAAAAGATGCATAATCTGCAAGGCCCTTTCGGAAATACCACACAATGGACACGCCCGATTTCCAGCAGTTGCGACTGTTCCTGCAGGTCTCCCGCTCGAAAAGCTTCACCCAGGCAGCCGACGCCAGCAGCCTCTCGGTGTCGACCGTCAGCCATCGCGTGCGCGCCCTCGAGAAACAGTTGGGTGTGCAACTGCTCAACCGCACCACCCGCAGCGTCAGCGTGACCGAGGCCGGCGAGCAGTTGATCCAGAAGATCACGCCGCTGCTGGAAGAACTGCAAACCAGCCTGCACAGCGTAGCAGCGGCGACGGTCGACGCCGCCGGCACCTTGCGCCTGAACATTCCCTCCACCGCCAGCCGAATGGTCCTGCAACCGTTGCTCCAGCGCTTCCTGCGCAAATACCCGGGCATCAACCTGGAAGTGGCGGTGGACAACAGCCTGGTGGACATCGTCGCCCAGGGTTTTGACGCGGGCATCCGCTACGACCATGTGCTGGCCGAAGACATGGTGGTGGTGCCGGTGGCGACGCAGTTGCGATTCGTCATCGTCGCCACGCCGCAGTATTTGCAGGGGCGCAAACTGCCCACTCATCCCCACGACTTGCTCGAGCATGAGTGCGTCAACTACCGCAGTGCGCAGACCGGCTCGCTGCACCGCTGGGACTTTGAAAAAGCCGGCAAGCAGATGCGGGTTACGGTAAAAGGCCGGCTGGCGACCAACGATGTTGAATTGATGGTGCGCGGTGCGCTGGACGGGTTTGGCTTTGCCTACGTGGCGCGCTCCAGCGTCGAGCAGTACCTGCAACGCGGTGAGTTGGTGGAGGTGCTGGACGACTGGATTGCCCACAGCGCGCTGTATTTGTATTACTTCAACCGTACGAACACGCCGAAGAAATTGCGGGTGTTTATCGAGTTCCTGAAGGAAGAATTCGGGACCTGATCCATTCAAAAAGCGAACCCCATCATGCTCTACCGCTTCGCCGCCGACGGCCTGGTGCTGTTTCATTTGTCGTTCATTCTGTTCGTGCTGTTTGGCGGTTTGCTCGCCCTCAAATGGCGACCGGTCATGTGGCTGCATTTGCCTGCCGCCGCGTGGGGCGTTGCCGTTGAAGTGTTCCATCTGCCCTGCCCGCTGACCCGCTGGGAAAATCTGTTTCGTCATTTGGCCGGGCAGGACGGTTATGGCGGCGGGTTTATCGAGCATTACATCCTGGCCCTGATCTACCCGGCCGGGCTGACGCCGCAGATTCAATTGGGGCTGGGCGCGCTGGTGCTGTTGATCAATATCGCGGTGTATGTGCGGCTGATCAGGCGCGCTTAGGCAAGCAGCCGATACCCACCAATGTCGCCTCAACCGCCTCGTCCAAAGGCGTGTGCGGTTCACTGCCCAATATCTGTACGAGGCGGCGGTTGTCCATGCGCACCTCGGTTTGCCACAGGTAACGCATTTCCTGCATCTCGCGGAAGGTGGTGACAAAGGGCGCGGCCAGTTTCAGCAGCCACCACGGGAAAGCACGTACAGAAGGCTGTTGGCCGGTCCTGCGTGACACCACCCGCTGAATCGCCTGGCTCATCTGCCGACCATCGGCATCTATGTGCCCCGCCATATGAAAACGGGCGAAGGCATCAAGGCTGTCGCGGCGGGCAATCAACTCGACCATGGTCCTCGCCACATCAGGCAGGTAAGCCCACTGATGCCCCACGCCTGGCGCCCCTGGATAGCTCACGTTGGCCACCGGTTTTGCGGGCTTGACCAGGCCTTGGGAAAACCAGCTGCTGCCGGCCTTGGCGCCGAAAAAATCGCCTGCCCGCACGATCAGCGCTCGTGCGCCCTGCTGGGTCGCCTCAAGCAAACGCTGCTCCAGCTCTACCCGGATCGCGCCCTTGCGGGTAAGTGGATGCTGCGGCGAATCTTCCTCCAACCGCGCGAAGGCATCAGGCCCGAAGTTGTACACCGTGCCCGGCAAGACAATCGTCGCCCCTTCCGCGACTGCCGCCGCGATGCTGTTGTCGATCATCGGCAGCACCAGCTCCGCCCAGCGCTGGTAACCAGGCGGATTCACCGCATGCACGATCACCGAACAACCCCGGGCCGCTGCGACGACTTCCCCACGGTTCAGCGCATCACCTTTTATCCAGGTGAAATCGGCGTTCTGTTTGTGGGCCTTATCCACATCCCTCGTCAGGGCACATACCTGCCAGCCGGCAGCGAACAACTGCCGCGCCACCTCGCCACCAATCCCGCCTGTCGCGCCCAATACCAGAACCTTGTTCATGCTTTTTTCCCCTGAGGGTAATGTGATGGAGCGATTCTGTTCGCCAGCGGGCTATAGAGGAATTGCCGAAGATCATCCAGACGCTATACATTTATGCATGGCATCAAATATTGGTTGGGAGCTTTACCGGTCGTTCCTCGGGGTACTCAAGGAAGGATCGTTGTCGGGGGCCGCACGGCAGCTCGGCATCACGCAGCCCACGGTCGGGCGGCACATCGCTGCGCTGGAAAAATCCCTCAACGTGGTGCTGTTCACCCGCTCCGCCAGCGGCCTATTGCCCACGGCGGTCGCCCTCACCCTGCGCACCCATGCCGAAACCATGGAAACCACGGCTGCCGCACTCGAGCGCGCCGCGTCGCCCCAAGGCCCCGAAGTGCGCGGCGTGGTACGAGTGTCTGCCAGCGAAGTGATCGGCGTGGAAGTCCTGCCGCCGATCATCACCCGACTGCGCCAGCAGCACCCGCACCTCAAGGTCGAACTGGTGCTGAGCAATCGCCTGCTGGACCTGCTGCAACTGGAGGCCGACATCGCCGTGCGAATGGTCCGACCCAGCCAGGAACAACTTCTGGCGAAAAGGATCGGCGTTATCGAAGTCGGCCTGCATGCGCGCAACGACTACCTGCAACAACATGGCACACCCCAGAGCCTGAATGATCTCTCAGCTCATTCAGTCATCGGCTACGACCAGGAAAGCGCCTTCATCCGCAGCCTGGCCGTCAAAGGCTTCGAGCGCAGCGCCTTTTCCCTCAGCAGCGACAGCGACCTCGCACAACTGGCCCTGATCCGCGCCGGCGCCGGCATCGGTGGCTGCCAGGTCAAACTGGCCCGGCAAGACACCCGCCTGAGCCGAGTCCTGCCGGACGCATTTGCCCTGCAACTGGACACCTGGGTCACCATGCACGAAGACCTGCGCAACAGCCCGCGCTGCCGCGTCACCTTTGACGCCCTGGTGGCCGGTTTGCAGCATTACGTACAGGATTGAGACAGCTTCGCTGGTGAAGAATCAGAGTCCCTCAAACCCTTCATAGACGCCCCCATGTCCGAAGCCTTCGAAGTCCCCAGCCCCCACGAAAAACACGTCGAACACGCCACCGAACGTGCCCACCGCAGCGGAGACAATTTCGCCAGCCGCATCGCCGTGATGACCGCCATCATGGCCACCGTCGGCGCCATGCTCAGCTACCAGGCCGGCTCCACCGAAAGCGAAGCGGCGATGGACAAAAACAACGCCGCCATCTTCAAGACCGAAGCCGCCAACCAGTGGAACTACTACCAGGCCAAATCCAGCCGGCAGAACCTTGCGGAGCTGGCGACGCATATTCCGGGGGTTGATGCCAAGCACTACACCGACGAGATCGAGCGTTATAAAACCCAGAAGGAAGACGTGCGCAAACAGGCCGAAAAGCTCGAAGCCACCTCGAAGGAATGGGATGAAAAGTCAGAACAGGCGCTGCATCAGCATCACCGCTGGGCGCAGGCGATGACCGCGATTCAGATCGCGATTTCGCTGGCGGCGATTACCTTGCTGACAAGGAAGGAATGGTTGAAGCGCATGGCGTATACCGCCGGTGGTGTGAGTGTGGTGTTGGGTGGGATGGCGTGGTTGCATATTTAGGTTCCATCCTGCCATCGCTATATAGTAAAACGCATAACGCCTGACACTATAAAGCCGAGGAAAAGCCGGTGACCGCACAATCATCCAAGGAAGCTGTGGGCGTCGCCTACAGCATCGACTCAATGCGCTACGCCCAGGCCATGACTTGGCGCGCCATCGAAGCTCTGTCCAAACTCATCCGCCCCGGCATGCTCGAATCCGAAGCCCGCGAGCTCGGCAAAAAAGTCCTCGCCGACCTCGACATGCAGCGCATCTGGCACCCGCTGCTGGTGCGCTTTGGCGCCAACACCCTCAAGACCTTCAAGGAGCGCTCCGACGGCGACCCGGTGCTGGGGGAAAACGACATCTACTTCATCGACATGGGCGCCGTGTGGCAAGGCCATGAAGGTGATGCGGGGGCGACATTCAGCACCGGCAACGACCCCGAGCTGAAGGCGTGTGCGAGCGCGGCAAAAGAGTTGTTTGATCGGGTTGAGCGGCGCTGGAGGAACGATAAAGTCGTCGGCCTGGAGCTGTATCGTTTTGCCGAAGAGCAAGCGAAGGCAATGGGTTGGGTGCTGAACCTGGACATCAAAGGGCACCGTGTCAGCGACTTTCCCCATGCGATTTACCGTGGCGGTGATCTTGGGGATTTTGACCAGTATCCGAATGAAGGGCTGTGGATTCTGGAGATACAGATCGCGCACCCGAGCGGGGCTTATGGTGCGTTTTACGAAGATTTGCTGGCTTAATTTTTCAAGGAATAAAGATGGAACGCTCGACCGAATTTCCCGTGCTGTTGTTTTCTTACGGCACGTTGCAGGACAAAGCCGTGCAACTGTCCAACTTTGGGCGGGAGTTGGTGGGTCAGCAGGATGCGATGCTGGGGTATTCAAAAAGCTGGGTGGAGATAACCGATCCCGAGGTGTTGGCGGCCAGTGGCAAGACCCATCATCCGATCGTTGCTCCGAGCGGGCGGAATGAGGACAGTGTTGAGGGTACGGTGTTTCAGATTACCGAGAAGGAGCTGGCGGCGGCGGATGCGTATGAGGTATCGGACTATAAGCGGGTTTCGGTGGGGTTGGCTTCGGGGTTGACGGCTTGGGTGTATGTGCAGGCTTGAGAGCGTGCAGTTGATCAATCGGAGTGATTTCCTACAGATCAATCTGAAAGTATGCCCTGCCCGCTTCGTAATGCCAGGTCTATAGTCTTTCGGTCGCCGTCATGGCGACCGAGTTTGGCGACTCGAAGACAAATCTGAAAACTAAAACTCTGCGATCCAGTTTTTCAGGCGACGGCTGTTTTATGAAGGTCTAACTTGAAAAAGGTTAGCTATTTTTCTATTTGTCTCAGATGGACTCCCGTATGAATCAATATATGGCACTCACCAGCAACGACTGCACCACACCCGCCCTTTTCGTAGACACCACAGCACCGCTGGATGTCCTGCTTGATGCTGCAAACTATCGGATTCGCGCCGTAACCCAAGTTCTAGAAAACCTGGCGCTGCGTGCAGAAATCAGTAGTGATACGGTCGTGCTGGGCGACTTTTCCTTGCTCTGCGCAATTCCGTTACGCGATGGATGCGATCTGCTGGATGTCATAGGTCGGAGGATGGCAGCGCAGTATTCCTGAACCCATTGGCTTGACCCCGCAAAAACGAAAAAGGGACGACCTCTCAGTCATCCCTTTTTGCGAACATTACCCAACCTAAACGCAACGTGTGCCACGAGCCTTATGCTCGTACTCCCACCCCTTACACGCCAACCCTACATGCTTGGGAATCAGAGCGGCGCCGCTGCTGTAGGAAGTAATGGTCCTACGAGTGAAGCCTAGTTCCACAGCCGCAGCGGAGAGCGACAGATTGTTGCTGAGCATCCACTTTCTGAAGTCCTGCGTCAGCATGACCTCGCCGGACTGTTCCAGCGCCAAACGATGCAAGGTGCCGGAGGACAACTCAAGGTCATTGCCCCAAGTCACGTCAAGGCCCCACTCACCGACTTCAACCCGACCAAATAGAGCCAAGTCCTGAAGGGGTTTTAGAATCGGGAAGGTATTTATGTGATCAGTGAGATCAACGGTATGCCGCTTGCCGTTATTCCACTCAATTTCGATGGCATGCTTGCCGGCAACTGGTTGCACAGCAGAGATGCGAAGCTTGCTGGTCATAAGTCAGTTCCTCCGGTTTTGTTCATTCCATACCCGTTTAGACAAGGAGCTGAAGCTAGAGAAAATTTTTTCCTAGCACAACCAAATATTCAAACCCCAGAAACCACAAAACCCCTGGCTTCTCTCGAAACCAGGGGTTTTGTTTACATCGAATTTGGCGGTGAAGGAGAGATTCGAACTCTCGATACAATTTCTTGTATACACACTTTCCAGGCGTGCTCCTTAAGCCACTCGGACACTTCACCGTATCTCGTCAAACTGATTCAGTCTGTCGAGGCGCGCTAATGTAGTCGAAAGCTTTTCCGATGGCAAAGGTTTTTTTCAGAATTTTCATGCGCTTAGGCGGTTATACCGTTCCAGACCTCTGCGGCGCCGTGCACACCAAGGCAATTCTGCCATTCTCGGGCACTCACGGCGCTTGTCTATAGTAGCTGCTGCGCCTTGCCGAAGGCCACCTGCGGGTGGGCATGGGGGGAAAGTCTGACTGGGTAGTCAGTCATGGCGCTTTACCAGGGCGGGCGCGGTGGGTAACGTCTGCCGTCTGTCCTTCTATTACAAGCATTACAAGGAATCGCGTCATGAGTGAGTTGATTGCCTACCACCTCGAAGACGGTATCGCGACCCTGACCCTGAGCAACGGCAAGGTGAATGCCATTTCGCCGGCAGTGGTCAGTGCGTTTAATCAAGCGCTGGATCAGGCCGAGAAGGATCGGGCGGTGGTGATCATCACGGGCACGCCGGGGATTTTGTCCGGTGGCTATGATTTGAAGGTGATGACCGCCGGCCCTAAAGAAGCCGTGAGCCTGGTGACGTCGGGCTCCACCCTCGCCCGCCGCCTGTTGTCGCACCCGTTCCCGGTGATCGTGGCGTGCCCTGGGCACGCGGTGGCCAAGGGGGCATTCCTGTTGCTGTCGGCGGATTACCGGATCGGTGTAGACGGACCGTTCAGCATTGGTCTGAATGAAGTGATGATCGGCATGACCATGCACCACGCCGGGATCGAGCTGGCGCGGGATCGTCTGCGCAAGTCGGCGTTCCACCGTTCGGTGATCAATGCCGAGATGTTTAACCCGCAGGACGCGTTGAGCGCCGGGTTCCTGGATAAGGTGGTCGCGCCGCAAGAGTTGCAGGCCGCCGCACTGGAAGCCGCTCGCCAACTGAAGAAGATCAATATGAACGCCCACAAACACACCAAGCTGAAGGTGCGTAAGGCGCTGCTGGAAGCCCTGGATGATGCGATCATTCAGGACCAAGGCCACTTGGGTTAATCAAACCTACGCCTGCTGAATCGAAGCCCGACCTTGAGTCGGGCTTTTTCTTACAAAGAATTCCGGTTTGCCTACAACCGCTCTAGACAGTGTCTGTCACAGCATGTTGAAACATGCGCTTAAACATCGCCTATCTTCCGACTCTATAGGGGCAATTGCCGAATACAGTGCACATCCGTACACTGCGCCACCTTTTGTCCCGATGGGCTGTGTCGATGCTTTTTTTGTTACGCATGTTGTTGATGGGCCTGCATTTTATGATTGCGGGCGTACTGGGCGTGCTGCTGGGGATCTGTCGGCCGTTCAATCCGGACAACAGCCGTTACTGCGCGCGCCTGTATGCGGTACCGGCGATGTGGCTATTGCGCCTGCGAGTGAAGGCCGATGTCGACTCGCTGCGTAACAAGCCCAGCAGTTGCGTGATCATCGCCAACCATCAATCCAACTACGACCTGTTTGTGTTCGGCACCGTGGTGCCGTACCGCACGGTGTGTATCGGCAAGAAGAGCCTGAAGTGGGTGCCGTTGTTCGGACAGTTGTTCTGGCTGGCGGGCAATGTGTTGATCGACCGGGGCAATGCGCACAAGGCGCGGCGTTCGATGCTGACCACCACCCACACCTTGGCGCATGCCGACACCTCGATCTGGGTGTTCCCGGAAGGCACGCGCAACTTCGGTGAAACCCTGCTGCCGTTCAAGAAAGGCGCGTTCCAGATGGCGATCGCCGCAGGCGTGCCGATTGTGCAGGTGTGTGTCAGCACCTATGTGAAGCAGATGAAGCTCAATAGCTGGAACAGTGGCGATATTCTGATTCGCTCGTTGCCGCCGATTCCTACGAAGGGGCTGACGATGGATGACATGCCGCTGTTAATGCAGACCTGCCGCGAGCAAATGCGCGACTGCATCGAGGCGATGGACCGCGAGCTGCAAACCACGCCTGCAATCACGGCTGAACCCCGCCGAATTTGCTGACTCTGATTGGGCAGGGCAGCTAAGCTGCCTGACAGTTGTCATCTGCCATTCAAGAAGAAGCGATCAGCACTATGGGTAGAGTTGTTGCGGCCGCCGTCTATAGCGCCGGAAAGAAAGTCACCGATATCACCCTCGACGAAGGCGCCGCGTGGGCCGCCAAGCCTGACCACTTTGTGTGGATCGGCCTGGAGGAGCCCAGCGCGCTGGAACTGGCCAACCTGCAGCGCCAGTTCAACCTGCACGAACTGGCCATCGAAGACGCCCTGGAAAAACACAGCCGCCCCAAGCTTGAAACCTTCGGCGACGCGCTGTTTATCGTGACCTATTCGCCGGTGCGCGATAACGGCAAGCTGGAGTTTATCGAAACCCATATCTTTGCCGGCAACGGCTACATCATCACCGCCCGCAACGGCCACTCGGCATCCTACGGCTATGTGCGCCAGCGCTGTGAGGCGCGACCGCTGTTGCTGGAGCATGGGGAAGATTTCGTACTCTATGCGCTGCTGGATTTTGTTACCGAGAACTACCAGCCGGTGAGCGAGGCGATTCATGCCGAGGTCGATGAACTGGAGCGCAACGTGTTGTGCAACTCCCTGAGTGAAGCGGATATCCAGAAGCTCCACGGCCTGCGCCGCGATGTGCTGCGACTGAAGCGCTATGTGGCACCGATGGTGGAGATCAGTCAGGAATTGCAGAAACTGAGCTTCCCGTTTATCGACAAGAACATGCGTCCGTACTTTCGCGATGTGCAGATTCACGTCACCCGGCAGATGGAAGACCTGACCACCTTGCGGGATATCGCCAGCCAGACCATCGAGATTGGGGTGTTGCTGGAAGCCTCGCGCCAAAGCGTGGTGCAACGCAAGTTTGCCGCGTGGGCAGCGATTCTGGCGTTCCCGACGGCGGTGGCCGGGATTTACGGGATGAACTTCCAGAACATGCCGGAGCTGCAATGGCACTACGGCTATTTTGCGGTGCTGGGGTTTATTGCGGTGGGGTGTACAAGTTTGTGGGCCAGCTTCAAGCGTTCAGGCTGGCTGTAGGAAAACTGCTGTTGTGGCGAGGGAGCTTGCTCCCGCTGGGGTGCGAAGCGCCCCCAAGGCTTGCGACTGCTGCGCAGCCGAACGGGAGCAAGCTCCCTCGCCACAAAAAGCTCGTCAATCAACCCTAATAGTTAGGCCACGTCCGCTTTTGGTTTGTGCGCCACAAACCGCATCATCCATTCCGCCACGGTAACGCCGTGATGGTCTCGCTCCAGGCTGGCCACACCGTTGGTGTAGACCTTCTCCCCCAGCGTTGTCTGAAGAATCTCCAGCAACTCGCGGGAATAGTCGTGGATAAATTCCGGGTGGCCCTGGAAGCACAGCACCTGGTCTTCAATATGATACGCCGCAAACGGGCAGAACTCGCTGGAGGCGATCACGGTGGCGTTTTCCGGCAAGGTGGTGACCTGATCCTGGTGGCTGATCAACAGCGTCAGCTCTTCCACCACCGGGCTCATCCACGGTGCCTTGGCGTTCAGTTTGTAGTCATGGATGCCCATGCCCCAGCCCTTGGTCGCCCGCTCGGTCTTGCCACCCAACAGCAGCGCCAGCAACTGGTGGCCGAAGCAGATGCCGATCAGCTTGTCGCCGCGGGCATGGCGGTCCAGCAGGTAGGTCTTGAGGGTCTGGATCCACGGATCGGTGCCAAAGGAGTCGGCCTTGCTGCCCGTCACCAGGTACGCGTCGAACACTTCTTCATCCGCCGGGTATTCACCCTGCACCACGTTATAGATGACGAACTCGGCGGCAATCGGCTGTTTGGAGAACAGGCGCTTGAACATCTGCCCGTACCCTTGGTACTGATCGATCAGCCCAGGACGCAGGATATCGGTTTCCAGGATGCACACGCGTAACGACATAAAAAATACCTGACACGGCGATGGGAATAATGAACACCCCCAGAGCCTGCCTTGAAATACCCTTTCAAGGCAAGCCCCATCGCCATGCTCAATGTGGGAGCGGCGATTCGACTTACTCGCGAATGCGGTGTGTCAGTCAACACACTCGTTAGCTGATCCACCGCTTTCGCGAGCAAGTCGAATCGTCGCACCGCCGCTCCCACATTTTGATCACCGAAACGCTTCACCCTGTGCAGCTTTCTCCAACAGCAGCGCCGGCGGCGTGAAGCGCTCGCCATATTGCTCGGCCAGGTAGCGGGCGCGGGCGACGAAATCGTTCAGGCCGTACTGGTTGATGAATTGCAGCGCTCCGCCGCTCCAGGCGGCAAAGCCGATACCGAAGATCGAGCCGACGTTGGCATCAGCCGTCGACATCAACACGCCCTCCTCCACACAGCGCACGGTTTCGATGGCCTGGATGAACAGCAAACGGTCGCGCACGTCTTGCGGCGAGATCTGTTGGCCAGGCTTTTCGAAGCGGTTTTTCAGCTCCGGCCACAGGTGTTTCTGCCCGCCCGCCGGGTACTCGTAGAAACCGCCACCCGCCGCCTTGCCCGGGCGCTTGTATTCATTGAGCAACAGGTCGATCACGGCAAACGCCGGGTGCTGCGGCAACGGCTTGCCCTCGGCCTGTAGGTCCTTGGCCGTTTGCTGGCGGATATGGCTCATCAGGCTGAGAGAAACTTCGTCAGAGACCGCCAGCGGTCCCACAGGCATGCCGGCCTTGCGTGCCTCGGTCTCGATCATCGGCGCCGCCACGCCTTCGCCGAGCATGGCGATGCCTTCGTTGGTGAAGGTGCCGAACACCCGCGAGGTGAAGAAGCCGCGACTGTCGTTGACCACAATCGGGGTTTTCTTGATTTGCAGTACGAAGTCGAATCCCCGCGCCAGGGTTTCGTCGCTGGTGCGGGCGCCCTTGATGATTTCCACCAGGGGCATTTTGTCCACCGGGCTGAAGAAGTGCAGGCCGATAAACTTGCCCTGGTCTGGAACGGCGGTGGCTAACCCGCTGATGGGCAAGGTGGAGGTGTTGGAGGCGATCACCGCTTCGGCACCCACCACGCTTTGCGCGGCCGCCGAGACCTTGGCCTTGAGTTCCCGATCCTCGAAGACGGCTTCGATGATCAGGTCGCAGCCGGCAAGATCGGCGTCGGATTCGGTAGGAACAATCCGCGCGAGGATGGTTTCCCGCTGTTCGGCGGTCAATTGCCCACGCCCGACCTTCTTGTCCAGCAACGTGGCCGAGTGGGCCTTGCCCTTCTCTGCCGCCGCCTGGCTGACGTCCTTGAGCACCACCTCAATGCCCGCCGAGGCGCTGACGTAGGCAATGCCCGCGCCCATCATCCCGGCGCCGAGCACGCCGACCTTGCGTGTTACATAAGGTGCAAAGCCCTTGGGCCGCGAACTGCCGGCATTGATTTCATTGAGCTGGAACCAGAAGGTGCCAATCATGTTTTTCGCCACTTGCCCGGTGACCAGCTCGGTGAAGTAGCGGGTCTCGATCAGGTGGGCGGTGTCGAAATCCACCTGGGCACCTTCCACGGCGGCGCAGAGGATTTTCTCCGGGGCCGGGAAGCAGCCGTTGGTTTTGGCGCGCAGGATCGATGGCGCAATGGCGAGCATTTGCGCGACTTTCGGGTTGGACGGCGTACCACCCGGGATCTGATAGCCCTTGATGTCCCAGCGCTGTTTCGCCTCGGGGTTGGCCAGAATCCACGCCCGGGACTTGGCCAGCAGCTCGTCACGGTCTGCCACCAGCTCATCAATCAACCCGGCTTGCAGCGCCTGCTGCGGCGTAATCTTTTTGCCTTCCAGCAAGTAGGGCAAGGCTTTTTCCAGGCCCAGCATCCGCACCATGCGCACCACACCGCCGCCACCCGGCAAAAGCCCGAGGGTGACTTCCGGCAGGCCAATCTGTACCGACTTGTGGTCCAGCGCCACACGGTGCTGGCACGCCAGGCAGATCTCCCAGCCACCGCCCAGCGCTGCGCCGTTGATCGCGGCCACTACCGGTTTGCCGAGGGTTTCCAGGGTGCGCAGTTGCGCCTTCAGCACCAGCACGCTGTCGTAGAAATCCTTGGCGTGGGGCTTGTCGACCTTGATCAGTTCATTAAGGTCGCCGCCGGCAAAGAAGGTCTTCTTCGCCGAGGTGATGATCACGCCCGCAATCGAATCCTTCTCGGCGTCCAGCCGGGCGACGGTGGCCGCCATGGCCTCGCGGTACACCCCGTTCATGGTGTTGGCGCTCTGGCCGGGCATGTCGATGGTCAGCACCACAATCTGGTCCTGGCCCTTTTCGTAACGAATGGCATCGGTCATGACTGATTCCTTAGGCTCAGAGGCGTTCGATGATAGTGGCGATACCCATGCCGCCGCCGACACACAGGGTGGCCAGGCCATAACGCTGCTGGCGCACCTCCAGCTCATCGAGCAAGGTGCCGAGAATCGCGCAGCCCGTGGCGCCCAGCGGGTGGCCCATGGCGATGGAGCCACCGTTGACGTTGACCCGGGCGGCGTCGATGCCCATGTCCTTGATGAACTTGAGCACCACCGACGCAAACGCTTCGTTGACCTCGAACAGGTCGATGTCTTCAACCCGCAAACCCGCCTTGGCCAGTGCCTTGCGGGTTGCCGGTGCCGGGCCGGTCAACATGATGGTGGGATCGGTACTGGTGACAGCGGTGGCGACGATCCGCGCCCGGGGTTGCAGGCCGAGTTCGCGACCTTTGGCTTCAGAACCGATCAGCATCAGCGCCGCGCCATCGACGATCCCGGAACTGTTGCCCGGTGTGTGCACGTGATTGATGCGTTCGACGTGGCTGTAGACCCGCAACGCCGTGGCGTCGAAGCCCATCTGGCCCATCATTTCGAAGCTGGGCTTGAGTTTGCCCAGGCCTTCGAGGGTGGAGTCGGCACGGATGAATTCGTCATGATCCAGCAGCACAATGCCATTTTGGTCCTGCACGGCGATCAGCGACTTGTTGAAGGAACCGTCTGATCTGGCCCGCGCCGCTTTCTGCTGTGAGTGCAGGGCAAAGGCGTCGACGTCCTGGCGGGTGAAGCCTTCCAGGGTGGCGATCAGGTCGGCACCGATGCCTTGCGGGGTGAAGTGGCTGTGCATATTGGTTTGCGGGTCGAGAACCCAGGCGCCGCCGTCACTGCCCATGGGCACTCGGGACATGGACTCGACGCCGCCCACCACCACGAGGTCTTCAAAGCCGGAGCGCACTTTCATCGCGCCGAGGTTCACGGCTTCCAGGCCCGAGGCGCAAAACCGGTTGATCTGCACACCGGCGACGCTGATATCCCAGTCCGCCACCAACGCGGCGGTCTTGGCGATGTCGGCGCCCTGGTCGCCAATCGGTGTGACACAGCCCAGGACGATGTCATCCACTTGCCGGGTGTCGAGGTCGGTGCGCTGTTGCAGTGCCGTCAGCAAACCGGCCACCAGGTTCACCGGCTTGACGCTGTGCAGGGCGCCATCCGCCTTGCCTTTGCCCCGGGGCGTGCGTATCGCATCAAAGATCAAAGCTTGGGTCATGACGTCCTCGAATCACTATGCAACGAATCGTGCCCTTACCTTAGGCGCCGGGGCGCCGGATTCAATGACCGAACCGCTCATTGACCTTGACGCTCACGCTCAGACGAACGGTAGGAGGCTACGGGAATCGGCTGATTAATCGTTTTAGCTGTCTAGCCGTAGGGCTGGCGTCTGGCTGGCAATTGGCCTCATGCCTTTTTAATAAGTTTTCTTCAGGTGATGAGATGAAATGGATCTAAGCCATATAGAACGAGGGCTCTAAGGTTGAATCTGTAAGAGAAGTTAAAGGTTGCTGCCGGGTTTTGCTGGAGCACCTGTAGGAACTGTAAGAAAAGAGTCATGTAGCACCGTCATAGTTGAATCGACCGGCACGCATTTGACGCTCAGGAATAACAACAAAAGGCAGTCAGCCATGTTCAAGCATTCGAAAGTACGTCAGGCGGGACTTATTCTGTTCGCCACCACCCTGATTCTGATCTTGCCCAACCTCACCAAGGTCATTGGGTGACCTCTCACACCCCACATTCTGCGCAGACACAGCGCCAGGATCGCAGCCTTTGGCAGCGCCTTTCGGGATATTGCGTATAGCGATCCCGTCAGGGGCTGCCGTTTTGCGCGCCGAGATTTTTTGATTTTGCGGTATCGTGAGTTCCACCGCCTTTTCCGATATGTGGCCCTTCCTTGAAACAGATCATCGTCCTCCTGATCCTGCTGCTGGCCTTGCCGGCGCACGCCGCGAAATTGACCGTCGAGCTGGATCACGCCAGCAAAACCTGGGAAACCACCGAACTGCTCAAGCGTCCGGATGTGCAGACGGTGCAGATCGTTGATGACGTTTCCTACAAGCGCAACATGACGTATCGCGCAGTGCCGCTGGCAGCACTGTTGCCGGGCATCACGCCGGAAAATCATCTGCAGGCAGTGGCCCTCGACGGCTTTGCCGCGGAACTGACGGCGGCACCGCTGCTATCAAAAAGCGGCGCGCGGGCCTGGCTGGCGGTGGAAGATCCGGCGCATCCGTGGCCGCCACTGGCAGACGGCAAGCCCAGTGCCGGGCCGTTTTATCTGGTGTGGACCGATCCACAAGCCGGGCATATCAGCCCTGAGCAGTGGCCGTTTCAGATTTCCGGGATCAAGCAGTTGAAGACGGTGGCGGAGCGCTTCCCGGCTTTGTTGCCGGATCCGAAACTGGCGGCGAATGACCCGGTGAATCAGGGGTTCGCACTGTTCCAGAAGAACTGCCTGGCATGTCATCGCCTGAACGGGGCCGGCGATGCGCAGGTGGGGCCGGACCTGAATATTCCTTACAACCCCACTGAATATTTTGCCGGGGATTTCCTCAAGCGCTACATCCGCGATCCGCAAAGCATGCGGCACTGGCCACAGGCGAAGATGCCGGCGTTTGCCACCAGCGTGGTGCCGGATGCGGACCTGGATCTGCTGGTGGGGTATTTGAAGCATATGGCGGGCAGAAAGCAGCCTTAAGGCTCAGGTAAATCTGTGGCGAGGGAGCTTGCTCCCGCTGGGCTGCGCAGCAGCCCCAATCAGACAATCGCATTTCTCCAGACAGAACTCGGGGGCATGCCTTGGGGCCGCTTCGCAGCCCAGCGGGAGCAAGCTCCCTCGCCACAAAAAACTGTCCTGGCACGGAGAGCTTTCCTGCTACACAGAGCTCCCTCTCTCCCTGGATCCTACTGCTGCTGCACCGAAATCACCGGTGTCGGCGCTACAAATACCTTCGCATGCATTTGCTCATGCCCTCCCCCACGACGCATGCCTCGTACCGGGCAGGCGTCCAGGTAATCCAGACCCACCGCCAGCTTCAAATGCCGCTCCGGCCGCGCCAGTTGATTGGTCACGTCAAAACTGTACCAGGCGTCATCCAGCCACGCTTCAGCCCAGGCATGGCTGGCGAGGTGCTCGCAGTCTTCGCTGTACAAATACCCCGACACATAACGCGCCGGAATCCCCAGGCTGCGGGCACAGGCGAGGAAGGCGTGGGTGTGGTCCTGGCACACCCCGGCACGCCCGGCAAACGCCTTGGCCGCACAGGTGTCGACTTCGGTAGAGCCGGGCGAATAGGTCATGTACTGGTTCAGCGCGTGCATCAGGTCGATCAATGCGCTGCGGTCGCGGCGTTGATGGCAATGCTTTTCGGCAAAGCTGCGCAGGGCCTCGTCCGGCTCGGTCAACCGGGTGCAGCGCAGGAACGGGAAGGCCGACTGGCTTTCATGCTCGGCCTCGCGCAATTCGTCGATATCCACCTGGCCACGGGCGCCAATGATGATGGCTTCATGGGGCTCGTCCAGGGTCAACACGTGCAGGATGTTGCCGAACGGGTCCAGTTGCGCCCGTACCGGCCGGGGCAAGTCCAACTGCCAACTGAGGACATGCTGGCGCTCGCTGTCGTGGGGCGTGAGCCGCAGGTACTGGATGCTGGCACGCACCTGGTCTTCGTAGTGGTAGGTGGTTTCGTGGCTGATGGAAAGTCTCATGCCGCCTCCAGGTAGGAACTGTAAATAGCATCGCCCAGCTCGCGCACAAGCGGGATGAAGTCGGTCAGCCAAGCGTGCAGGCCTTCCTCGAGAATTTCGTCGATGGCGGTATAGCGCAGGCGTGCGTCCATTTCCGCTGCCAGGCGTTGGGCCGGGCGACCGTTGATGCCGGGCAGGCTGCCAAGGATCTGGTCGATCTCTTCACTGCAGGCCCGCAGCGATCGCGGCACGTCGGCGCGCAGCAGCAACAGTTCGGCGACTTGCCGGGCGCCGGGGGCATCACGGTAGATTTCGGTGTAGGCCTCGAACGACGACAACGCCCGCAACAACGCACTCCATTGATAGTAGGCGTGGGCGGTACCATCGGTGACCGCTTCGGCCTGGTCGCCGGCCATTTCATAGCGGGCGTCGAGCAAGCGCAGGGTGTTGTCGGCGCGCTCGATAAAGGTGCCCAGGCGAATAAAACGAAAGGCGTCGTTACGCATGATGGTGCCGTAGGTGGCACCGCGGAACAGGTGGGAACGTTCCTTGACCCACTCGCAGAACCGGCTCATGCCGTAGCGACTCAGGCCTTGCTGGGCGATGTCGCGAATCTCCAGCCAGGTGGCGTTGATGTTTTCCCACATGTCGGCGGTGATTCGCCCACGCACGGCATGGGCACTGGCGCGTGCAGCGCCGAGGCAGCTGTAGATGCTGGCCGGGTTGGCAGCATCCAGGGCGAAGAAGTGCAGCAGGCGTTCGGCGTGCAGTTCACCGTGGCGCTCGCGGTAATCGTCGAGGGTGCCGGTGATCAGCAGCGGCATCGCCAGTTCATGCAGGCCATCGCCGCGCCCGTCCTGGGGCATCAGCGACAGCGAATAACTGACATCGAGCATCCGCGCGAGGTTTTCCGCGCGCTCCAGGTAGCGTGACATCCAATACAAATCCGAGGCAGTTCTACTTAACATATTTCAATCCTCGACCACCCAGGTGTCTTTGGTGCCGCCGCCCTGGGACGAGTTGACCACCAGCGAACCTTCCCGCAGCGCCACACGAGTCAGGCCGCCGGGGACCACACGGGTTTCCTTGCCTTGCAGCACAAACGGGCGCAGGTCGATGTGCCGTGGGGCGATGCCGTTTTCGACGAAGGTCGGGCATGTCGACAGGCACAGCGTTGGCTGCGCGATATAGGCGTGGGGCTTGGCCTTGATGCGTGCACGGAAGGCTTCGATTTCCGCCGCCGAGGCGGCCGGGCCGACCAACATGCCATAGCCACCGGAGCCCTGGGTTTCCTTCACCACCAGTTGCGGAAGGTTGGCCAGTACGTGGGACAGTTCACTGGGATTACGGCACTGGAACGTCGGAACATTCTTCAGGATCGGTTCTTCATCCAGGTAAAAACGGATCATCTCGGTGACGAAGGGGTACACCGACTTGTCATCCGCCACCCCGGTGCCGATGGCATTGGCCAACACCACGTTGCCCGAGCGGTACGCCGCCAGCAGGCCCGGCACGCCGAGCATGGAGTCCGGGTTGAAGGCCAGCGGGTCGAGGAACGCGTCGTCGAGGCGGCGGTAAATCACGTCGACCGCCTTGGGGCCGTCGGTGGTGCGCATGAACACGCGGTCATCGCGTACAAACAGATCGGCACCTTCCACCAGTTCCACGCCCATTTCCCGGGCCAGGAATGCATGCTCGAAGAACGCACTGTTGAAACGCCCAGGCGTCAGCACCACCACACTGGGATTATCCAGCGGGCTGGAGCTTTTCAGGGTGTCGAGCAACAGGTTGGGATAGTGGTCGATGGGCGCGATGCGCTGGGCCGCGAACAGTTCGGGGAACAGGCGCATCATCATCTTGCGGTCTTCGAGCATGTAGCTCACGCCGCTGGGGGTGCGCAAATTGTCTTCGAGGACGTAGTAAGTGCCGTCGCCATCGCGTACGAGGTCGACACCTGAGATGTGGGAATAGATATCCCGGTGCAGGTCCAGGCCCTGCATCGCCAACTGGTATTGCTCGTTGGCCAGCACTTGCTCGGCGGGGATGATCCCGGCCTTGATAATGCGTTGTTCGTGGTAGAGGTCGGCGAGAAACATGTTCAGCGCCTTGACCCGCTGGATGCAGCCGCGCTCGACGATCCGCCATTCACTGGCCGGGATGCTGCGGGGGATCGTGTCGAAGGGGATCAGGCGCTCGGTACCTTGCTCATCGCCATACAAGGTGAAGGTGATACCGGCCCGGTGAAACAGCAAATCGGCTTCGCGCCGGCGCTGGGCCAGCAGTTCGGCCGGCGTGTCGGCCAACCAGCGGGCGAATTCGCGGTAATGGGGGCGCACCTGCCCTGCCCCGTCGTACATCTCATCATAATAAGTGCGGATCATGCCGTACTCCTTGTCACCCGGACGCCAGAACCATCGCAAGGCCCGTGCCAGCGGCATAAACACTTAAGTATCAATCAGTTGGATATAGACGCAGGTCTCATCGCACCGTCCCGGTGCAGCAAATGCCCGCTGTCATGGGCGGCGCCTCATTGCAATGCAGGCCATGACTATCACCAGCATAGTCAGAGTTGATTTCACTGCCCGGCAAACCCCGCGGATAATCACCTCCATCAGCTGAACAGGACGCGTCCTACAGCTTCATCCATTGCGCATTACCGCTTGTACCGAATCGCTCTCCTCCCTTGCGATCTTCCCTTTGGCCACCCTGCTCGGGTGGCTTTTTTTTGCGCAGGATTTTTCCCGCGCCAGAAACAAAAACGGCCGACCCAAAGGTCAGCCGATACGCTGTGTTATTGCTCATGCCGCTACATGGGTAACCCACGCACCTCCTGTTTCACGCCCCATCCCTCGATGATTCCGCCCAAGGGCTCGACCACCGCCTCAAAGTCCTGCTCGAAGTCTCCTATGCCGTCGTAGGTGGCGAACATGATTTTGCTCAATTCCAGGTACCAGGCGCCGTCATCCCGCGCGCTGACCTGGGCATTCAGGGATTCCCCACGAAACCGACCCGCAGCCCGCCGCGCACGTTCCTCATCCGGGAAAATGGCGTAGAACTCGATGGGGTGGAAACGCGAGAAGTCAAAGCCGCCCTCTTTCATGCGGCGCAACACGTTGGTGCTGATGTCTTCTTGATAGGCTGTGCTCATGAAACGTCCTCCTCAAACCGATGGATAGACTTTCCGTGCTTCCCAAGGCCCGCGCTGCAAGGGCGCGGGTGTTACGGCAGTGACGTCGCCGCTGGGAGACAAGCATGTAGCTGACAAGACCAGACCTTAGCGATTCATTCGCTGATCTCCATTGCAGAGTAGCGCGAAGCTATCACCTCCACCAGAGTCTGTTTAAAGGCGTACAGGGAATGTTCAGGCGGCGGGTTCGACGTTGAGGTCTTTGATGCTGTTTTGATCTTTCAGAATCTTGACCGTGGGTTCGGCGATACGCCCCTCCAGATCGTTGAGATCCAGTTCCTCCAGCACCGGTGATACGCGGGCGCGAACCAGGCGCGCAGCTTCTTCAAGCGTGGGTTTCTGCTCGCACTCGAATTGCTCGACTACCGACTCACCATGATCATTGGTGAAGGAAACGTTCCACTTTGGCATCAGAGCCTCCTCGATAAAACCCATGGGTGGGCTTACATCTATCTGGACCTTGAGGGCCTGGAAATCGTTCCACTCAAGGCAGGAGGCACCTGATCAACTGCAGTTATTTTTCAGCGTGTTCTTTCAGGGCTTTCAAGGTGTTGAACGGTGCGTCCACCACAAACTTGTTGGCCAACCACGACGGCACGCTACCACCTGGCTCGGTGTGCACCTGGTAGGTCACTTCGGTCAGGTTGTCGCCTTTAGGCACCAGCTTCCAGTAACCATCGACCTGGGCTACGCGCACATAGCCTTTGACTTCTGGCTGGTAGGTCGGCACTTCCAACAGCTTGCGGGTGACGGTGCCGTCGGCAGCCTTGGTGGTGGTGATTTCCAGGATCGAGTCACGATCGGTCACCGGGAACGGTGCCTTGAACTGGGTGTAGGTCCAGCTCTTGTCGCCTTCCTGCTTGAGCAGTTTCTGCGACTTGCATTCGTGGATCCAGGAACAGGCCCCCGCCACGTCTTCCTGCAGCGCCTGGATCTTGGCCAGCGGCGCCTTGATGGTCGTCACACCGCGATAAGCCTTGTACTTGGAGCCGGCAATTTCACTCAAGGACACTTTGATGCCGTCTTCATCCTTGGCAGTCTGCCAGTCTTCAGCATGCGCTGCGGCAGCGAACAACGCGGTAAAACCGCACAACACAGCAATTCGTTTCAGTGAACCCATGGTCTTATTCCTTATTGTTGAAGTTCAGTACTTTGAACAGCCCACTAAGCCGCCGTCATCTGTTCCCACCAGCCGATCAACCTGATCGCTTCTGCCTGGCTACTGCCGCAGACCTCGATATCCGCCTGGAACGAACTACACACTGCCGGCCGCTCAGGCTGGCCAAACAACTGGCACAGTTGTTCGACCGAAAGATGCAGGCAGCGTTCGCCCGCCGGTTTGCCGGCAGGCATTCCCGGCAACGGAGAACTGATGGATGGGGCAATGCAGCAAGCGCCACAGCCTTCACGGCATTTCATGACGAACAGATCCTCGACAACTCAAGTGTTGATGGCCACGTAAGACTACGCCCTTAAACAGACGTTTTAAATTGGCTTAACAGGGGTTTTTCACCGAAAACAAAAGTGACTGACCAGTCTGCGACAGAAGGTCAGGGGTGCGCGTCACGTTTACTCGTCGGGTTTATTGCTTGAACTGGAAATCCAGCGCTGCGCCTTCTACTTCGCGGCGTTCTTCGTTGCGCAGTTGCAGCTGCATTTCATTGCTGAGCAGGCGCCCGTTGATCTGGAATGCACTGTTGTCAGTGGGCTTTTCGGCAAACATCGGCGGCAGCAGCGGCACGTTCTTCGGCTGCGGCATGGTGCCGAGGGGTTGCAGGTGGCGGACCATGTTCGACGGCAGGCTCAAATCCAGCTCTGCAGGCGGCAGCGGCGTCTTGGCGACTTCGTGGGCCGACTTTGACTTGCTGGCGATAGGCGCACGTTTTTTCACCGGCGTTGCTTTCTTTGCGGGGGCTTTCTTCGCGACCGGTGCCTTCTTGGCCGCAGCGGCTTTTTTCGCCGGCACCGTTTGCTGGGAGCTGGCAGCAGGTGCCGCTTCACCGGCGGGAGCCGCCAGGACAGCGCCAGCGTTACACAGGCTTAACACGCAGATCAGCAGGGCAGCAGGAAAGGTATAAGTCATATCGCCAGCAGCATTAACGGCAGAAGGCCATATGCTCGCTTGTTGAGGACGGTATGACAAGCATGGTAATTAGCCAGCTACCCGTCGTGTCCCCTTTCCATGCCTCAAAAACCCGCCGCAGTCTCCTGGCATAACTGGCTTGCCAGCATCCCGAGGGTCATTAAGGCGCGCTCCGCCTCGCGGTTCCACGGCGTGCCGCAGTTCAGGCGAATACAGTGGTTGAACTGTTCCGTATTACTGAAGATCAGCCCCGGTGCAATGCTGATGCCCTGCTGCAAGGCGCGCACGTGCAGTTCCTGGGTATTGACCCGTCCAGGCAAACTGACCCACAGGATAAAACCGCCGGTCGGGCGGGTCATCTGGGTGCCTTCGGGAAAATACTGCTGCACGGCCAGCTGGAACGCGCTGAGGTTCTTGCGGTACTCCTGGCGGATATAGCGCAGGTGGCGGTCGTAACCGCCATTCTCCAGGTACGCCGCCGTGCCCATCTGGGTCACGCTGCAGGCCGAATGGGTGCTGAACATTTGCAGGCGCTGGATTTCCTGCTGGTACTTGCCGGCAATCATCCAGCCAATGCGAATGCCCGGTGACAGGGTCTTCGAGAAACTCGAGCAATAGATGACCCGGTCCAGACGGTCGTAGGCTTTCAGGGCCTTGGTGCGGCCCAGTTCGAACATCAGTTCGCCATAGATATCGTCCTCGACCACCTGGATATCGAAATCCGAGGCCAGGCGCAGCAACTGTTTCTGCCGCTCTTCGGGCATGGTGCCGCCCAGGGGATTGCTCAGGCGCGTGGTCAGCACCAGGGCCTTGATCGACCATTGGTTGGCTGCCAGTTGCAGGGCTTCCAGGCTCATGCCGGTGGCCGGGTCGCTGGGGATTTCGATGACCTTCAGGCCCAGCAGATCCGCCAGTTGCAGCAAGCCGTAATAGGTCGGCGATTCGGCGGCGATCAGGTCGCCGGGACGGGTCAGCACCCGCAGCGACATCTGCAATGCATCGACACACCCATGGGTGATCACAACTTCGGAGGGGTCGACCACCACCCCGGCATCGCGCATACGGATCGCCACCTGGCGCCGCAGCGGCTCGAAACCCGGGCTGAACATGTAGCTGAACGCCCGCGGGCTCTGGAAACGCGTGACCTTGGCCAGTTGCTGATGCAGCGCGCGCACAGGCAGGTAGTCGACACTCGGCACGGCGGCGCCCAGCGGGAACACGCCTTCGCGACGGGATTCCACCAACACCTGTTGAATGATGCTGCTGCGGGTGACCAACCCTGGACGCTCGACCCGGGCGATGTCCGGCGTGGGCGCAGTGAGCGCCGGCGTCTGGTGCACGTAATACCCGGACTGCGGCCGCGCGCGAATCAAACCCTGGTCTTCCAGGTTCGCGTAGGCCTGCAACACGGTGGCGTGGCTGACGTTGAGCTGGGAGCTCATTTTGCGTACCGAAGGCACGCGCTCGCCCGGTTGATAGACACCGCGGCGGATATCCTCAGCCAGCTGCTGGGCGATACGTTGGTAGAGCAACAGATTGGTCATGACGCAGCACTCGATTTCACGGGTATTTTATTTTTGTGTGAAACATACCGGCACAGTTTAGAAGTGTACGGGGACAGTTGCCACAATAGTCGAGCGCGGGCGGCAGTGATAGAAAAAACTGTAAGGGTTGCGAACTGAATCGCGGGCATAAAAAACCCGATCATTGATCGGGCTTATGTGGGAGCTGTCGAGCTTCAGCGAGGCTGCGATGCAGGCGCTGCGGTCTCGCAGGTCCACCGAGGCGATCCTGTCGCAGCCTCGCTGGGGCTCGACAGCTCCTACAGGAATCACCCCTCCATCTTGAACAACAGGTTTAGCGAGCAGCGCCCAGTTGGCCTTTCTCGTCGGAGAACACAATTTCTACCCGACGGTTCTGCGCCCTGCCCCGCTCAGACGCGTTGGCTTCGACCGGATACTGATCGCCGTAGCCTTCGACCTGAATGCGTTTTTCGTCGATCCCCAGGTCGCTCAGTACATCCGCAACCGCTTGAGCGCGGTCCCGGGACAGTTTGATATTTTCCTGTTCGCCGCCGGTATTGTCGGTGTAACCCTCGATGCGCACCACGCGCTTGGGGTTCAGTTGCAGGAACTGCACCACTTTGAGCACGGTGCGGTTGGCCGAGTTTTGCAGCTCTGCATCACCCGTATCGAACAGCACGTCACCCAGGGTCATCACCAGCCCGCGATCAGGCTGGACGGTGGTCAGGCTGGATATCTGCGCCTCAATCCATTTGCCCTGTTGCTGAACGCTGGAGAGCTTGGCTTCACGCAGGGCCAGTTGCAGGCGCTGGCGTTCCAGCTCCAGCTTGACCCCACGCTCCTGATTGAGTGCCTGCTCGGTGTGTTCCCGGGCAATCGCGCTGTAGCGCTGGCTCAGGTAGGCGTAATGCGCCACATCGGCGCCGCTGCCCCAGAAGCTGGAGAAACGGTCGGCACGGGCCAGGGACTCACCGGCGCGAATCACGTCCTTGGGTGCGATACGCAGCACATTCGAATCTTCCTTGACCTTCTGGAAGTCAGTGCTGGCCTGTTGCAAGGCGAGGTTACTGTCGGGATGGGTCGCACAACCACCCAGCGCACTGCCCAGCAACACCACACAGCTCAACCCACGCATCAACGGGCTCATTGGGCGTCTCCCAACTGCAACTGCTTGCGCAGGCGGGTGATGCGGGTGTTGAGCACGTTCAGTTGCTCCTGGCTTTTGCGGGTCAGCACCCGCGCTTCCGCCAGGCGGGCGTCCAGCTCGGCTTCTTCAGCCTGCATGCGGGCGTCCTTGTAGGATTCATCGGCCATGTCGGCACGGGCCTGGGTGAACTTGTCTTCCGCCAGCTTCAGCTCGGGCGAATCGCTGGCAACGGCGCCCACGGCGCTGGCTTGTTCCAGGGCTTGCTGGGTCAGGCGCATCTGTTCATTCGGCGCAGGATCGGCTGCACATCCCGCCAGAGCTACAACGGCGAGGGCCGCGAAAAGAGGTCGAATAGTCACTGAAAATCCCTACTTTGTTGGGGTGCCGACGGGTTGCTGCAACTGCGCTTTCCAGCGCTCAAGATTGCTCTGCAGCGCGGTTTCCGCCAGACCGGACGCGGGCAATTCTGTCATCTTTTTGGCGAGCTGTCCGCGCAACCACGGATCGTTGCAGGCGGAGTTGTGGGAAATGGCCAGGTACAGGCCCGGCTGGTCGATGGGGATTTCCCGCGCCACCAGGTCGTTGCTCATGCCCAACGTCTGGGCCATGGCCATGCCGGAATAACGTCCGGCGAGCACGTAGTCCACTTCTCCCAATAGCAGTTTCTGGAACGCCGGGGTCAGGCTGGGCAGGCGCTGCAGGGTCAGTTGCTCACCGGCGAAGGTTTCAAAGTCGCGGCTCAGGCGCGCCCTTTCCGACACCGCGCCCTTGTGACCCTGCAGGTCGCTGGCCTGGCTGTAGGCCAGGGAGGAATCCTTGCGGGTCCAGACCAGATAATCGGTTTGCACCAATGCCGGGTGGATGTAGTCGAGGGAGTCCAGGGCGTCGAGGGTCAATGGCGCGTCGGCGAGGATGTCCATGCGCCCGCTGCGCACTTCTTCCAGCGCCAGGGAACGTTTGCCGCCGTACAGCAGGTCGATTTTCACCCCGAGGTCCTTGGCCACTTGCTGCAGCATGTCGGCGGTGGCGCCGATCAAGTGCGTGGGGTCCTGGGGATCACGCCACAGATAAGGCGGGGCGTCCGGGCTGCCGGTGATCACCAGGCGATCACATTTGCCCGCCGCCAGCGACACCGCCGGCAGCAGTGACAGGGCCAGCAGTACAGTCCAGGAACGCAATTCCATGGCAGGGTTCTCCAGTTGAAAAATTACCGGGCAAAAAAAAGCCCGGTCAAAAGACCGGGCTCTTTATAAGTGAAGCGGCTGGATTAGACCAGCTTCTCCAACTCGGGTACGGCTTCGAACAAGTCCGCCACCAGGCCGTAATCAGCCACCTGGAAGATCGGTGCTTCTTCGTCCTTGTTGATCGCAACGATCACCTTGGAGTCTTTCATACCGGCCAAGTGCTGGATCGCGCCGGAGATACCGACGGCGATGTACAGCTGTGGCGCAACGATCTTGCCGGTCTGGCCGACCTGCATGTCGTTCGGTACAAAACCTGCGTCGACGGCTGCGCGGGAAGCGCCGACCGCAGCGCCCAGCTTGTCGGCCAGGGCGTACAGGTGCTTGAAGTTGTCGCCGTTCTGCATGCCGCGGCCGCCGGAAACGACGATCTTGGCAGCGGTCAGTTCCGGACGATCGGACTTGGCCAGCTCTTCGCCAACGAAGC
Organism: Pseudomonas sp. D8002; assembly: GCF_013385695.1. Taxonomy (NCBI): domain Bacteria; kingdom Pseudomonadati; phylum Pseudomonadota; class Gammaproteobacteria; order Pseudomonadales; family Pseudomonadaceae; genus Pseudomonas; species Pseudomonas sp. D8002. Next base: position 92,586 of record NZ_JACAPM010000006.1, on the reverse strand, counting down.
TGGAAGTGCCAGCGTCGTGGGCAGCGGCCACAGCTTCAACCGCAGCCGAACCACCTTCAGCAGCCACCGGGTCGAAACCGGTGGCACGCACGGTGATGACTTTTACCGACGCAGTGGACTGCACGGTAGCGATGGCGTTACCGGCATAGATCGGACGCTTGAAGGTGTCGGCGCTTTCTACCGAAACGATCTCGGAGATCTGGTCAACGTCCAGTTGCGCAGCAACGCGCGGCAGGATGTTTTTGCCGTTGGAGGTGGCGGCAGCCAGGATGTGGCTGTAGCCAGCGCCCAGCTCTGCTACCAGCGGCGCAACGTTTTCCGGCAATTGGTGAGCGTAGGCTGCGTTATCGGCAACCAGTACTTTGCTCACGCCAGCGATTTTGGCAGCGGCCTCAGCCACGGCACCAACGTTTTGGCCAGCGACCAGGACGTGGATATCACCACCGATTTTGGCGGCGGCGGCGACAGTGTTCAGGGTGGCCGGAGCCACGACCTTGTTGTCGTGTTCTGCGATTACCAAGATAGTCATGGTTAGATTACCTTCGCTTCGTTTTTCAGTTTCTCGACCAGTTCAGCCACCGACTTGACCTTGATGCCCGCGCTGCGTGCAGCCGGCGCTTCGACTTTTACGGTCTTGTTGGTGGAGGCGGTGGAAACGCCCAAAGCATCCGGAGTCAGCACTTCGAGAGGCTTCTTCTTGGCTTTCATGATGTTTGGCAGGGACGCGTAGCGCGGCTCGTTCAAACGCAGGTCGGTGGTGACGATGGCTGGCAGTTTCAGGGAAACCGTTTGCGCGCCGCCGTCGATTTCGCGGGTCACGGCAACCTTGTCGCCGCTCACTTCGACTTTCGAGGCGAAGGTGCCCTGACCGTAACCGGTCAGTGCAGCCAGCATCTGGCCAGTCTGGTTGTTGTCGCTGTCGATGGCTTGTTTGCCGAGGATCACCAGCGATGGCTGTTCCTTGTCGACAACGGCTTTCAACAACTTGGCAACGGCCAGGGAAGTCAGCTCTTCAGCGGATTCGACGAGGATGGCGCGATCGGCACCCAGCGCCAGGGCGGTACGCAGCTGCTCTTGAGCAGTGGTCGGACCGATGGAAACGACGACGATTTCAGTCGCAACGCCTTTCTCTTTCAGGCGTACGGCTTCTTCCACGGCGATTTCGCAGAAAGGGTTCATCGACATCTTGACGTTAGCGAGGTCGACGCCGGAATTGTCCGCCTTGACGCGAACTTTCACGTTGTAATCGACAACGCGTTTGACAGCTACAAGAACCTTCATGGATTCCTCGTTACTCTCCGGTGAAAAGAAAGTCGCCTAGGCGAACCTGGCGGTTTGATGCTCATCGGCACACAAGGGCACCTCCAAAAACACCGGCAATCGTCGGCGGGGGACCTTGCTCACGGGAGTGATGACCGTTCGTCAGCGGTGACTGAGAGGTCATTCATTATCGTGGCGTGTAAACTGCGCGCCATCGTGGCTCGCGCGTCACCCTTATTTGCCTTCAGCCTGTCTTTCGAGGTGGCCTTGAAACCCACAGTCTGCCTACGGGATGCGCAAAACCGACCGTATATTGACCGGAACGCCTATTCCGGTCAATACGCCAAAATGGTCAGTTATAAGCCGCGTTGCTTTGATTTACCTAGCTTGCGGGCAATTCAAACAAACGTTTGTATTGGACGCTGAGAGTGGTGTAGATATAATGCGCCACCTAGAGAGAAAGGTGGGTCGTCCCCTGCCCCTTGCATGAGATTGATGCAGGCATTGTGGGACGGATTACCGAACCTCCACCCATTAGAAAAAAAAGCCGTTGAGCCTTGAGTAGGAGATAGCCTGTGGAACGCGAATACATGGAATTCGACGTGGTCATCGTCGGCGCTGGCCCGGCAGGCCTGTCTGCCGCCTGCCGATTGAAGCAGAAGGCCGCCGAAGCCGGTAAGGAAATCAGCGTCTGCGTGGTCGAAAAAGGCTCCGAAGTCGGCGCTCATATCCTGTCCGGTGCCGTGTTTGAACCCCGTGCCCTGAACGAACTGTTCCCGGACTGGAAAGAACTCGGTGCACCGCTCAACACCCCTGTTGTGCGTGATGACATCTATGTACTGCGCTCCAGCGAAGCTTCCACCAAGGTGCCTGACTTCTTTGTGCCCAAGACCATGCACAACGAAGGCAACTACATTATTTCCCTGGGCAACCTGTGCCGCTGGCTCGCCCAGCAGGCCGAGAACCTGGGTGTGGAAGTCTACCCGGGCTTCGCCGCCCAGGAAGCGCTGTTCGACGAAAACGGCGTGGTGCGCGGGATCATCACCGGTGACCTGGGCGTCGACCGTGAAGGCAACCCGAAAGAAGGCGTCTACACCCCGGGCATGGAACTGCGTGGCAAGTACACGCTGTTCGCCGAAGGTTGCCGTGGCCACATCGGCAAGCAACTGATCCAGCGCTTCAACCTGGACAGCGACGCCGACGCCCAGCACTACGGCATCGGCCTGAAGGAAATCTGGGAAATCGACCCGGCCAAACACCAGCCAGGCCTGGTGGTGCACACCGCCGGTTGGCCGCTGGACATCATGAGCAACGAGAACACCGGCGGCTCGTTCCTCTATCACCTGGAAAACAACCAGGTTGTAGTGGGTTTGATCGTCGACCTGTCCTACAGCAACACTTTCCTGTCGCCGTTCGACGAGTTCCAGCGCCTCAAGCATCACCCGGTGCTGGCCCAGTACCTGGAAGGCGGTAAGCGCATCAGCTACGGTGCCCGCGCGCTGGCCAAAGGTGGCATCAACTCGCTGCCTAAAATGGTATTCAAGGGTGGCGCATTGATCGGCTGCGACCTGGGCACCATGAACGTGGCCAAGATCAAGGGCAGCCACACCGCCATGAAGTCCGGCATGCTCGCCGCTGACGCGGTGGCCGAGCGCCTGTTCGCCGAATCCGAAGGCGGCGACGAGCTGACCAACTACGTCGACAGCTTCAAGAACAGCTGGCTCTACGAAGAACTGTTCGCCAGCCGCAACTTCGGCCCGGCGATGCACAAGTTCGGCCCGATCCTGGGTGCCGGCTTCAACTGGTTCGACCAGAACATCCTCGGCGGCAAAATGCCGTTCACCCTGCACGACACCAAGCCGGACTACGCCTGCCTCAAGCTGGCCAAGGACAGCAAGAAGATCGACTACCCGAAACCCGACGGCAAGCTGAGCTTCGACAAGCTGAGTTCGGTGTTCATCTCCGGTACCAACCACGAAGAAGAACAACCGTGCCACCTGAAGCTGAAAGACCCGAGCATCCCGATCGGCACCAACCTGCCGCTCTACGATGAACCGGCGCAGCGCTACTGCCCGGCCGGCGTGTATGAAGTGATCACCAAGGAAGACGGCGAGAAGCGCTTCCAGATCAACGCCCAGAACTGCGTGCACTGCAAGACCTGTGACATCAAGGACCCTTCGCAGAACATTACGTGGGTGACGCCGGAAGGTGCGGGTGGGCCGACTTACCCGAATATGTAAATCCGCTGCTTGAACAGAAGGCTCCCAAATGGGGGCCTTTTTTGTAGCCCGGAAAAAGACCCATCGACTCGGTCAAATGTGGGAGCGGGCTTGCTCGCGAAAGCGGTGTATCAGTCACAGATATTTTGGCTGAACCACCGCTTTCGCGAGCAAGCCCGCTCCCACATTTTTGACCGAATTGTGCCCGGGAGAGCTACGCAACCCGCTCATCCCCGGGGCTGCGCTCGAAGTAGCGCTTGTACTCCCGGCTGAACTGCGACGTGCTCTGATACCCCACACTGTGGGCCGCCTGCGCCACGCCCATGCCTTCCACCAACAGCAACTGCTGTGCCTTGAGCAGCCGCAGACGCTTGAGGTACTGCACCGGCGACAACAGCGTGCAGCGCTTGAAGTGTTCGTGGAAGGTCGACGCGCTCATGTGCGCATAACCTGCCAATGTCTCGATATTCAGCGGCTCGGCGTAATGGGCATGCAGGTGATTCAACGAAGTCGCCACCCGCGAAAACTGCCCCTGCTGCTCCACCAGCGCCCGCAGCACATCCGCCTGTGGCCCGCGCAATGCGGTGAACAATAATTCCCGCACCCGCGCCGGGCCCATGATCCGGCTCTCCAGCGGATCGTGCAGGCACTGCAACAGGCGTTCGACACAGCCGCGCATGGCGTCGTCCAGCACCACCGAACTCATCGACTCCAACGTCTGCGCCGCCGGCGGTGGCCCGCTCTGGATCCCCATCGCCATCACCAACTCACCCAGCACCACCCGATCAATGCCCACCGTCACACCCAACAGCGGTGCATTCGGCATGGCAAAAGTCTCGCATTCGAACGGCACCGGCATCGCCTGGATCAGGTAATGCCCCGCGCCGTACTCCAGGGTACGCGGGCCCAGGTACGCGACCTTGCTGCCCTGGGCGACGATCATCAGGCTCGGTTCATAAATCTGCGGGCCCCGCGCCACATCGCAACTGGCACGCAATACCTGCACGCCCGGCAGGTTCGTGGGCGAGAACCCATCACGGGGTGTCAGGGGTTCGATCAAGGCAACCAACGCGGCATTGGCATCGACATGGCGGGTCAACAACATGGCAAAAACTTCGCGGAAAAGGGGATGACACCATCATCGCAGGTCTGGCGCCACAACGATCCAATCCAGGTGCACTCCCGGACGAATAGGCATGAGACTCGGAGCAATCGCCATGGCCGCACCCAGGCACGGCGCGGAGAATGCGCCACCTCACCTGTTACTGCACCTGCGAGGTTTCTCCATGTACACCGCCATCGGTTATGCCGCTCAATCGGCCACCACTCCCCTCGCCCCCATGTCCTTCGAACGCCGCAGCCCGCGCGCCGATGACGTGGCGATCGAAATTCTCTACTGCGGCGTCTGCCACTCCGACATCCACCAGGCACGCAACGAATGGGGCATTGCCGTGTACCCGCTGATGCCGGGCCACGAGATCGTCGGTAAAGTCACCGCCGTCGGCGCCAGCGTCACCGCGCACAAAGTCGGCGACCTGGTGGGTGTTGGCTGCATGGTCGACTCCTGCCGTCACTGCGACGCCTGCCACGCGGACCTCGAGCAATACTGCCTCGAAGGCCCGACCATGACCTACGCCACGCCAGACCGGGTCGATGGCAGCAACACCATGGGCGGCTACTCCGACAGCATCGTGGTCAGCGAGCACTTCGTGGTGAAGATCCCGGCCAAGCTCGACCTGGCCAGCGCCGCGCCGATCCTCTGCGCCGGCATCACCACTTACTCGCCGCTCAAGCACTACGGCGTGAATGCTGGCGACAAGGTTGGCGTTCTGGGCATGGGCGGTTTGGGCCATATGGGCATCAAGTTCGCCAAGGCCATGGGCGCGGAAGTGACGCTGTTCACCCGCTCCGCGAGCAAGGCTGAAGAAGGCCGTCGCCAGGGCGCCGACCACGTGATCGTGTCCACCGACGAAGCCCAGATGAAAGCCGCTGCCGGGCATTTCGACTTCCTGCTGGACACCATCCCGGTGCAGCACGACTTGAATCCCTACCTCGACGTACTGCGCTTTGACGGCGTGCACATCCTGGTAGGTTTGATCGAGCCGGTCGACCCGCCCGTCAACGCTGCCAAGCTGGTGCTGGGCCGCAAGGTGCTGGCCGGTTCGTTGATCGGTGGGATTGCCGAAACCCAGGAAGTCCTGGATTTCTGCGCCGAGCACGGCATCACCTGCGACATCGAGATGCTCGACATCCGCCAGATCAACGAAGCCTACACCCGCATGATTGCCGGTGATGTGAAGTACCGCTTCGTGATCGACATGGCGACCCTCAAGGCCTGACCAAGATCGTTCCCACGCTCTGCGTGGGAACGCATGCTGTGACGCTCTGCGTCACCGTTGCGCAGGGCTCAAGTGCTGGACGCGGAGCGTCCGAAGCGGCATTCCCACGCGGAGCATGGGAACGATCACGGCCTGATCAGACCTTCGCGCCCAACTCCGCTGACAGCCGTGCTGCGACCTGTTTGATCACAGGGATCAGCTCGGCCATTTTCTCCAGCGGCATGTAGGGCACGGTACTGGCGATGCTGATGCCGGCGACGATTCGCCGGCTGGCATCGCGCACCGGTGCCGCGACACAACGGATCGACGGTTCGTTGTCTTCCAGATCGAATGCATAACCGCCCGCCACGTATTCCTGCATGCGCTGTTCAAACTGCGCCCAGGATTGCTCGGGGTGCTGCGGCCACTGCAGATTCTTCCCGCCCGTCGGCAAGCTGACCTGATACAGGCGCTGCCACTCTTCCACGCTGTCATCCAGCAACAACGCCTTGCCGATCCCGGTGCGCGCCAGCGGCATGCGATGGCCGACGCGCGAGCGCATTTCCGGGCCGTTGCGGCCAGGGTTCTTGTGCAGGTACAGCACGTCGTCGTATTCGCGAATAGCCAGGTGGATGGTATCGCCGGTCAACGCCGACAACTCGTCCAGATACGGCACTGCCAGGCTGACCAAAGGCAGTTCTTCACGGGCCTGGAAACCCAGCTCGATCAATTTGGGGCCCAGCAGATAACCGACTTGCGGCACTACGCGCAGGTAGCGTTCTTCCACCAGGCAACTGGCCAGGCGGTGAGTGGTGCTGCGGGTGGTGCCGATGCGCTTGGCGATTTCCTTCAGATCCCGCGCACCGGCCGCCACTGCCTGCACCACGCCCAGGCCACGAAGCAGGGTTTGAGTGCCGGTGGGCGCGGCTTCTTTGACGGGAGTTTGGGCGTTTTCCTGCATATCGGGCCTATTGGGAAGTACGAAAACGGCGAGCATTATGGCAAATGCGGACCAGCAAAACAGAGGAGATCAAAATGTGGGAGCGGGCTTGCTCGCGAATGCGGTTTTCCAGTTAATGCATACGCTGACTGACACACCGTTTTCGCGAGCAAGCCCGCTCCCACATTGGTCGTGTGGCGCCCTTTTTATCGTTGTTTCATCCTGTCGATAATCACCGCCAGCAACAGGATCGAGCCGCGAATCACGTATTGGTAGAAGGTGTCGATGTTCTTCAGGTTCATCGCGTTCTCGATGATCGCCAGAATCAGCACCCCGGCAATCACATGCCGGATCATCCCGATTCCGCCGCTCAGCGACACCCCGCCCAGCACGCACGCCGAGATCACCGTCAGCTCGAACCCCTGGCCAATCATCGGTTGCCCCGAGGTCATCCGCGACGCCAGGATCACCCCGGCCAACGCGCCGATCACGCCGTGCACGGCAAAGATGATGATCTTGGTGCGATCGACATTCACCCCGGCCAACAGCGCCGCTTCCTGGTTGCCACCGATGGCCATGGTGTTGCGCCCGTAGGTGGTGTAGTTCAGCAACCAGCCAAAAAACACAAAGCACAGCACGGTGATGACGATTGGCACCGGCACGCCAAACAGCTGGCCGTTACCAAAGACGAAGAAGTTTTCGTCCATCACGCCGACCGCCTTGCCGTTGGAAAAGATATACGCCAGCCCACGCACGATCTGCATCGTCGCCAGCGTCGTGATCAACGCGTTGATCCGCAGCTTGGCGATCACGATGCCGTTGATCAGTCCCACCACCAGGCCCATGGCCAACGCCGCCGACACGCCGAAGAACACGCTGTCGGTGTCGCGAATCACGATCCCCGCCACCACGCCCGAACAGGCGATCACCGAACCCACCGACAAGTCGAAGTGCCCCGACGCCAGGCAAAACAGCATGGTGCAGGCCGCAATCCCCACAGTGGAAATCGCCAGCCCCAGGCCACGCATGTTCAGCGGCGAGAGGAAGTTGTCGATGAAGATGGCGCTGAGCACAAAGATGCTCAAGGCCGCCAGCAGCATGACCCAATCATCGAGAAACTTGCGCTGGTTGAACCCCGGCCAGAAGCTTCTTGCAGTTTTTACCTGTGACATACCCACCTCGTATTCTTCAGTCCCGCGTACGCGGAAGAGCCAGTTGCAGCAGCCGTGCTTCGTCCGCTTGATCGCGGGTCAATTCGCCGGTCAGGGCGCCTTCGCTCATCACCAGGATGCGGTCGGAGATGCCCATCACTTCCATCAGGTCGCTGGACACCACGATCACCGCGATGCCACTGGCCGCCAGGTTGTGAATGATCTGGTAGATCTCCGACTTGGCACCGATATCGATGCCGCGGGTCGGCTCGTCCAGCAGCAACACTTTCATCGGCATCGACAACCAGCGGCCGAGAATCGCCTTCTGCTGGTTACCGCCCGACAGGAACAGAATCGGCTGGTCCGCCGACGGCGTGCGCACGTTCAGCGCGCTGATCTGCCGCTGGGCGTTGGTGCGTTCCCAGCCGCCCTGGATCAGCCAGCCGAAGCGCGCATGGTCGCGCCGCGCACTGATATTGATGTTCTCCGCAACACTCGCGCGGGGCACGATGCCTTCCTTCTTGCGGTCCTCGGGGCAGAGCAACACCCCCGCCGCAATCGCATCCCGTGGTGTCTTGAACGTCTGCGCCTGGCCATGCAGCACCAGGGTCCCCTGGGTGCTGCGGGACAGCCCGGCGAGCAGGCGCAACAACTCTGTGCGCCCGGCCCCCACCAGGCCGAACAGCCCGAGAATCTCGCCCTTGTTCACCTGCAGGCTCACCGGTTCCTGCAACCCCGGCCCGAGCAAACCTTCGACTCGCAGCGCTTCACCGCAGTGCTCGCGCGGCCTGTAGTCGTAGATATCCTGGATATCGCGCCCGACCATGCAGTTGACCAACTGGTCGACGTTCAACTGCGTCATGTCCTCGAACGTGCGCACGAAGCGCCCGTCCTTGAACACCGTCACCGCGTCGCAAATGCGGAACACCTCCTCCATGCGGTGCGACACGTAGAGGATCACCCGGCCTTCATCCCGCAGCCGGGCGATGATCACCATCAGCCGCTCGATCTCACGGGCCGAGAGGCTGCTGGTGGGTTCGTCGAACGCAATCACATGGGCGTTGCGCGACATGGCCTTGGCGATTTCCACCAGTTGCCGCTGGCCGAGGGACAGGCTGCCCAGGCGCATGTTCGGATCGATTTCATCCGCCAGGCCCTTGAGCAGTTCCCGTGCCTTGCGCACCATCGCCCCGCGATTGACCACGCCAAAGCGCGACGGCATATGCCCCAGCAGCAGGTTCTCGGCGACGGTCATTTCCGGCACCAGTTGCAGCTCCTGGTGAATCACTGCGATGCCGCTGGCGATGCTGTCGGCCGCCGACTTGAAACTCACGCTGCGTTCGCCCAACTGCAAGCTGCCGCTGTTGGGCGGATAAAAACCGCCGAGGATTTTCAGCAAGGTCGACTTGCCCGCGCCGTTCTCGCCCATCAGCGCATGCACCGAATGGGGCCGCGCTTCGAAGCTGATCTGCGCCAGGGCCTTCACCCCGGGAAACTCCTTGCCGATGCCGTTGAAGCGCAGGCTCTCTGCAGCGGCGCTGTTCATTTCCACAGACCGATCTTGCTCAACTCTTCCTTGAAGTTGGCGCGGGTGATCAGGGTCACGTTATCCAGTGCGGTGAACTTGGCAGGCTCAGTGCCTTTGGTCACCCACTCGAACATCGAGGTCGCGGTTTTATAGCCGGACGCATCGGGGCTGAGCAGCATCGAGCCGTAGAAACCGGTGTCGGATTTCTTCAGTTCTTCGATGGCGTCGGTGCCGTTGATGCCCACGCCAATCACGTTCGTGGCCTTGAAGCCGGCGCTTTCGGTGGCGCGTACGCCGCCCAGTACGGTGCTGTCGTTCATGCCGCCAATCAGCAGGTTTTTCGCGCCGCTGGGCAGTTTCACCAGGGCCGAGTTGGTGGAGTCCATGGCGCCCGGCACGTCGAGGGTTTTCTGCGCGGTGAACAGGATATGGTCAACCGGCAGGCCGGCGGCCTTGAGGCCTTCTACCGACCCGTCGGTGCGCTTCTTGCCGGTTTCCAGCTCGTCGAAGGTATTGATGACGGCGTAGGTGTCCTTCCAGTCCCAGTTGCGATGCTTGGCTTCGGTGGCCATGGCTTCGCCTTGTTTCTGGCCGATCTTGTAGGCGTCCAGGCCGACGTAAGGCACGTCTTCCATGGGCTTGCCCTTGGCGTCGACGAAGCGGTCGTCTACCGCCAGCACTTTGAGGTTATTCAGCTTGGCCTTGGCCATGATCGCAGGGCCCAGGGACACGTCCGGCGGGCAGATCACGAAACCCTTGGCGCCGTTGGCGGCCAGGGTATCGATGGCGGACAGGGTTTTCTCGCCGTCGGGCACGGCGATCTTGATCACGGTGAAACCATGGTCCTTGCCGGCTTTTTCAGCGAAGGCCCATTCGGTCTGGAACCAGGGCTCTTCCGCCTGCTTGACCAGGAAGCCGATCTTTACTTCTTCGGCAGAGGCCAGGCCGCTGAGCGCCATCGTGAGGGCAAGGGTGCCTAGTGTTTTCTTGAGCATGAACCACCTCTTCTTGTTATTTGGAAAAGTTTTAATCGTGGTACATCACCGACCGCCCACCATCGATCATCAGGCAGGTGGCATTGATAAAGGGCGCCTCATCGGTCGCAAGAAACAGTGCCGTCATCGCCACTTCAATCGGCTGGCCGATGCGCTTGGGCGGGTGCAGGTCGAAGGCACGCTGGCGCTCGGCGTGCGGGTCGGCAAAGCCGTTCCAGTAATCGACGTTGAGTTGGGTTTCGATATAGCCCGGCGCGATGGCATTTACGCGGATGCCCTTGGGCGCGTATTCGATGCCCAGTGCGCGGGTCAGCCCCAGCAGGCCGTGCTTGGCCACCGGGTACGGGAAGCAACCGGGAATGATGTGGCTGGAATGGGTGGAGGCGATATTGATGATGTTGCCGATGCCCTGCTCGATCATGTGCGGTAACACGGTGCGGCAGCCGTACCAGGCGCCGTCGAGGTCGATGGCGAAGCAGCGGCGCCAGTCTTCGTCGGTCATTTCCAGCGGGTCGCGGAACACGTTGACGCCGGCGCAATTGACCAGCACATCGACGCGGCCAAAGCGTTCGATAGCTACGTCCACCAGGGCGCGCCATTGATCCTTGGAAGTGATGTCGACAGGTTGTGCGTAGATCTCGGCGCCGTGTTCGCGCCAGTGGGCGGCGACCTGCTCGACCTTCTCGCCCTGGATATCACCGATCACCAGGCGCGCCTGCTGAGCCTGGAAGCAGGCGACGATAGCCTCGCCAATGCCTTGGGCGGCACCGGTGATGACCACGACTTTGTTCTTCAGTCGCTCGCCGTAAGTCGGCTCGGGCACCGGAGGTAACGACAACGGTTGTGCCTGCATCGCTTCACCTGTTTTGTTTTTGGTAGTGAGTGCTGATGCGCAAGACTATAAACCCAGAAACCGGAACATCTCAATATATAAATTATCATCCCATATAGTGAGCAAATATATAAAAAAACCGGCTTTAAAAGCCGGTCCTTTATGCACACTTAACCCTGTGCGAAATCCCTGAGGGCGTCGCCTTCCATGCGGTAGCGTACCCACTCTTCCTGGGGCTGGGCACCGATGGATTTGTAGAACGCGATGGCCGGCTCGTTCCAGTCCAGCACGCTCCACTCGAAACGCCCGCAGCCGTTGTCACAGGCGATTTTCGCCAGGTGGCGCAGCAACTTCTTGCCCGCCCCGCCACCGCGTTGCTCGGGGTTGATGTACAGGTCTTCGAGGTACAGGCAGTTGCTGCCCAGCCACGTGGAATAGCTGAAAAAGAACACCGCAAAGCCGATCGGCAAACCGTCGCGCAGGCAGATCAGGCCGTGGGCGGTGGCACCTTCACTGAACAGGCTGCGCTCGATGTCCACCACGCTGGCGATCACTTCGTGCCGGGCTTTTTCATAGTCGGCAAGCTCGGTGATGAAGGTCAGGATCTGCGCAGCATCGCTGGGCACGGCGGGGCGAATCTCGATGGTCATGGGCAGGCCTTGTCAGGGAAATAAAGCACACATACTAAGGCGCTTTAATGACCGATTGCAGTGCAATTTGATTCGCGGCTAACCTGCAGGCCATCGATCTTTGAGAATCCCCATGCCCTTCACGCCCTTGACCGACCTTGCCGCGACGTTATTGCCTCACGCCCTTGAGCCTTCGGAAGACGGCGCCCACGACCTGTCCCACTTGCAACGGGTGTGGCACAACGTGCGGTCGATCCAGGCAGAGGAAGGTGGCGATCTGGAGGTGCTGCTGGCGGCGGTGCTGCTCCATGACTGCGTCGCGGTGGAGAAGAATTCGCCGTTGCGTTCCAAGGCCTCAACATTGGCGGCGGACAAGGCCGGGCAGATTTTGCAGGGGTTGGCGTGGCAGCCCGAGACGATTGCAGCGGTGACCCACGCCATCGAGACCCACAGCTTTTCGGCGGGCCTGACGCCGGTGACGCTTGAAGCAAAGATTATGCAGGATGCCGACCGTTTGGACTCCCTCGGCATGATCGGCGTGGCCCGCACATTTTACATCGCCGGGCGCATGGGCAGCGGGCTGTATGACCCGGCTGACCCAACGGCGCAGCATCGCGAGTACGACGACAAGCGCTTTTGCCTCGATCATTTCCAGACCAAGCTGCTGCATCTGGCGAGCGGATTTCAGACGCCGACGGGGCAACGCATGGCCCTGGCGCGCCATGAACGGCTGAAGGGATTCATGGATCTGTTCATCGAAGAAATCGGCACACCATACTCCGCTGCGGGCTAACGCAAGCGCCGCGAACCACAGAACAATCCCACGTGCCGTGCATGGTAAAAAGTTGGGCATAAATCCAACAGACGCAAGGCTCTTCCATGCACGCCTCACCTGCGGTTGGCGGAAAACTGTTCGCCCTCTTCTGCCTCGCCAGCTACCTGCTTTCCCTGTCCTATGGCTCGACATTCTTGCTGTCGCTGCTGATCCATTCGCGCGGCGGCAACGAACACGACGCCGGCAGCGTGATCTCCATGGCGATGCTCAGCACCTTTGTGGCGGTGCTGGTTTCCGGGCATCTGGCCGACCTGCTGGGGGCTGCCAGGTCGATCGCCCTGCTCGGCGTATTGCTGGTGGTGGCGTGCCTGGGCTTTGCGCTGGCGCCGGGGTTCGGCGAGGGCTTGATGTTCTTTGGCTTGTCGTTGGGATTGGGCTGGGGCGTGTTCTACACGTTGGGGCCGATCATCGTCGCGATGCTGGTGGAACCGGCGCAACGGGCCAAGTATTTTGCCCTGCTGTCGGGCAGCATGATGACCGGAATCGGCTCCGGGCCACTGCTGGGGCGGGCGGCAAGTGCCCTGGATTTTTCGCTGACGGCGGCCTTTCATATAGCAGCGCTGGCGAGCTTGGTAGGTGTGCTGATTTTCTGGCGACTGGGTCGCGCGCTGAGTCAACACACCGCGCCGGTGGCGAAGATTTCCTGGTCGGCCACGCGCCAGGTGCTGTCATCGAAAGCGGTGTTCGCGATCATCATGGTGGGCCTCGGCGGTTGCGTGTTTGGCGGGCTGTCGAGTTTCCAGACCAGCTACGCAACGCTGCACGGGCTGGACTATTCGCTGTTCTTCCTGGGCTTCATGAGTGCGGCGATTACCAGCCGCCTGCTGATCGCCGGCATCGTGGTCAAGCGTGATCCGTATTGGGCGGCGTGTGTGTTGTCGGGGTTGATGCTGGTGTCGATTTTCCTGTTCGGGTTCAGGGTCAGCGGCAACTACAGCTACCTGCTGGCGGCCGTCACCCTGGGCGTCGGTTACGGCCTGACGTATTCGGTGATCAATGGTTTGGCTGCGAACGAGGCACCCGCTGGCACCACCTCCCAGGCGTTGCTGTTGTTCAGCCTGGCGTACTTTATCGGGGTGTTCGGTTTCCCGCTGCTGGCGGGCAAGGTCATCGTCGAATACGGCATGCCGACCCTGTTGATGAGCGTACTGGCGGTGGCGCTGCTCAATTGGCTGATCACGGTGGCGCGGTTGATCTGGCGCCGAATCTCGTCACACAAAATCTTACAAGCGACCTAAGACCGTTCGTCGGTATCGAGGCACGAATCACAAACGGGGGCGGACCAATATCAGGTAAGGACATTAATCATATGGAGACACCATCATGACGACTTCCAAATTTGCCGCCCTCGCCCTCACCGGTTTGCTGTCTGCTGTTTCGCTGAGCAGCTTTGCCGCCTCAACCTCCACCGGCCCGACGAATCCCATCGGCAGCCCGGAAAATCCTGCCACCCAAAAGTCCCAGGACTCCATGGGCACCGGCAGCAAAGCGATTGATGGCGGTTCCACCGTGGACCCGAGCGGCACTGACCCACGCGTCCAGGGCAATGACCAAAATCGCCAGGGCTTGGGCACTGATGTTGAAAACGGAAAAATGGGCACCGGTACCGGCAAGAGCGTCACGCCGGGTGGCGACGACTCCAATGTTCCCGGCGCGCCAAAACAGCCACACCCTTAAGCAAGTATCAGTCAGACGAACACCCAACCATTTCCCAGTGAAGAGGTATGCATGAACGTCGATCACAACCTTGAAAAAGAAGTCCTCACCCGTCTGCTCCACGCTCATCCCAGTGGGTTGGGCAAGGAAGTGCTGGACAACTACCGAGGTGAAAAAGTAGTGGCCAGCGCCTTGGCCACCTTGCAGGACCGCGGGTGGATCAAGGAAGGCCATGTGACCTGCAACGATGCCGGGGAACACGCGCTGAACCTGCCGATCAAGCTCACCGCGTCCGGCGTGGAAGCGGCTCGCAAGCTGGAAAGCGAAGCGGGCCAGTAACGCACTTTGTCTGGCCTGGCCCTCGTATCTTGTATGAGGGCCAGAAGGAGTATCGCAATGCCTCGTGGAAGCAAAGCCAAATACACCACCGAACAGAAGCGCAAGGCCGCCCATATCGAAGCGAGTTATGAGCACCAGGGCTTGTCGAAAGAAGAAGCCGAGGCGCGGGCCTGGGCCACCGTCAACAAGCAGTCTGGCGGCGGCGAAAAGGCCGGAGGTTCAGGCCAGCGCAAGGCGCCGGCGAAGAAGTCCCAGGACCGGCATGAGTCGGCCAAGCGGGCTGTGGCCAGTCGTGAAGGGCATTCGCGTAACAGCCGGGTTTCGCTGAGTACACAGACCAAGGAAAGCTTGCTGAAGGAAGCGCGCGCCAAGGACATTCCCGGGCGCTCGACCATGCGCAAGGATGAGTTGATTGAGGCGCTGAAAAAGGCCGGTTAAAGCGGATCAAAATGTGGGAGCGGGCTTGCTCGCGAAAGCGGTGTATCAGTGCCAGATTCATTGGCTGAGCCACCGCATTCGCGAGCAAGCCCGCTCCCACATTTTTGGTCGGGTTTTCACCCAAGGAATCAGCGGTGGGCGGCCACCAGTAGCATCATTGGGCGTTCAAGCTCTTCTGCCAGTGCGGGACGGGCTTTCAGGTCCGCTTCGCTCGGGCCCCACTCGTCGACATGAGTCAGGGTAAACCCCGCCTGGATCAACAGCGTCAGCAACGTGCCCACGGTGCGATGTTGCTTGATCACACCCTCCGCCAGCCAGTTTGTCACCCGTGGTCCTTGCAACTGGTAGCTGTCCACCGGCCAGCTCTTGCGCCCTTGCTCATCAATCAGCCAGCCCGGTTGCCGGGGTGCCATGAAGATCGGGTGTTCGATGGAAAACACCAACCACCCACCCGGGACCAGCGCTTGATGGATGCGCGCGAACAGGCCTTTCAGATCGACGATGTAATGAAACGCCAATGAGCTGTAGGCCAAGTCGAAAGCGGCATCCGGAAGGTCGAGTTTTTCCAGGTCGGCGATGCCATAGGTGATGGCCGACGACGAAGTCATCTCCTTTGCCCGCGCCAGCATTTTTTGCGAGACATCCAGCCCCAGCACCTGCTCGGCGCCCTGCTCCCGGGCCCAGCGACTGAACCAGCCGTAGCCGCAACCCAGGTCCACCACTTTCAATCCCGACATGGGCGGCAGCATGGATTGCAACGCCGGCCACTCCGGCGCGCCGGCGAGGCCTTCTACCGAGCGGCCCATTTTGCTGTAGCCCTCGAAGAAAACCTCGGTGTCGTAGATGTTCTGAGTCATGACGCTGCTCCGTGCTGAATGGCGACTATTCTGCCGAATCAGCCCTCGCTCAACAACGCATCCACTTCAGCCGTG
Organism: Pseudomonas sp. D8002; assembly: GCF_013385695.1. Lineage (NCBI taxonomy): Bacteria > Pseudomonadati > Pseudomonadota > Gammaproteobacteria > Pseudomonadales > Pseudomonadaceae > Pseudomonas > Pseudomonas sp. D8002. The sequence continues at coordinate 76,514 of NZ_JACAPM010000006.1, read as the reverse complement.
CCCGGTGACGTGGCCGGCCCCCAGCGCGTGACCGCCAAGGCCGCCGCCGCGTTCGCGCGACGTGCCGCGACAGCTGGCGCCAAACCATTGGCCAGGCCAGCGATAAACACCCCGGCGTGAGCATCGCCGGCACCGTTGCTGTCCACCGCCTTGACCTTGAATCCCGGCACATGCTCGGCCTGGCCATTACGGCTGATCCAGCAGCCATTCGGCCCATCGCGCACCACCAGCAAGGTGTCGGCGGGCAAGTGCTCGTTGAGCTTGAGCAATGCCCCCGCCAGATCGCTCGCGCCGGTAAAGGCCAGCGCTTCCGGACCGTTGCTGGTCCAGATATCGATACGCGGCAACAGGGCGACCATCAAGGCCGAGTCCGGTGCCTTCACCAGCGGGCCCGGATCGAACACCACCGTGATCTGGCGCGGCAATGCCAACAGCCAATCGAGCAACGCCTGGGCCTTGCCTTCCAGCAGCAGGCTGTAGCCGCTGACGTACACGTAGTCGTCGTCGCGTGGTACCGCATTGGCCAGGTCTTGCGCCAGCAAGTCACCCTCAGCGCCGATATGGGAAATGAAGGTACGCTCGGTGGTGGCTTCGGTCAGGGACACACACAGGCCGGTGTCCTTGTCGTCGCTGGCGGCCAAGGCCATTTCAATGCCCTCGGCCTGCATCGCCGCGCGCGCCAGGTCGCCGAAGCGGCCGGTGCCATGGCGGCCCAGGTAGACCACCGGCAAGCCATTGCGTCGGGCCGCGGCCATCACGTTGAAGCCACCGCCGGCTTCGAAGCTGGCGGAGTTGGCCAATACATCGCCACCGGTGGCAGGCAATGTGTCGAGGGACATGACCAGGTCGACGATGACCTGGCCGCTGTGCAGCAATCTAGACATTAGCGCTCTCTACCAAAGCCGGACGACGATCAGCCGCGCCACCCAGTACCGCATAAATCCCGCCGGCCACCAGGAAGGTGACGATCCAGCCCAGGCCGTTGTGGCCCAGCCACGAATCGGACAGCGGCCCGGCGAACCAGATGTTCTCGGCCGTGGTGCCGATGGTGGTGAAGCTGAAACCCAGCACAATCGCAATCGCCCAGGCGCCGAACGCACGCCATTCAACTCCGCCACGGTACCAGTAGGCGCTGCTTGGCGTTACGTCCAGCAGGTCTTTGGGGCTGTAGTAGTGGCGATGAATCAGGTCGACGACAAAGATCCCGACCCAGGCGGTGATCGGTACCGCCAGCAACGAGATGAAGGTGATGAACGGGCCGTAGAAGCTGTCGGCGATCAGCATGAAGTAGATCGAACCGGCGAAGATCGCAACGATGTCGACGATCACCGCGTGCACGCGCTTGACCTTCAAACCGAGGGTCAAGGTGGTGAGCCCCGCCGAGTACACCGACAGGTTATTCGACAGCAACAGCCCGCCAAACGCGGTGATCAGGTACGGCACCGCCATCCAGGTCGGCAGCATGTCGCGGATCGCGATGATCGGGTCAGTGGCCGACGCCAGGTCATTGTTGCCCACCGACAGCAAGCCGCCGAGGGTGATCAACAGCACCAGCGGAATCCCCGCACCGAATGCCGCGGAGGCCACCAGGCGCACGGCCTTGACGCTGCGGTGCTGGTAGCGCGACATGTCGGCACCGGCGTTGGCCCAGCCGATACCGGTACCGGCGGCCATGGTGCCGACGCCGATGATCATCGCGCTCAACGGCGCAGGCGTGGCGTTGAATACCGCGCTCCAGTCGATGGTGGCGCAGAGGAAACCGCCCACCAGGATATTCAGTGCGCCGAACACGTAGGTGGCCCACTTCTGGATCACCAGCAAGGTGGCATGGCCCAGGCCCGACACGGCGAGGGTCAGCAGCACGAAGATGCCGATGAACAGCAGGGTCAGTACCGGAGCGCTTTTGGCGGCAACCGGCGAATTGAACAGGATCGAGCACAACGACAACAGCACGAACGCAGCCGTAGTGGTGTTGACGGTTTCCCAGCCGAGGCGCGACATCAGCGACACCAGCGTCGGGCCGATATTGCCGCGTACGCCAAAGATCGCCCGGGACAGGGTCAGGCTCGGTGCACGGCCACGACGGCCGGCGATGGAGATGATGCCCACCACCGCAAACGAGCCGGCGGCGCCGAGGATCGCCACGATGATCGCCTGCCAGATCGCCAGGCCGCGAAACGCTACGAGGGTCGCGCCCAGGGGCAAGCCGAGGATGCTGATGTTGGCCGCAAACCAGACCCAGAACAGTTGCAGCGGATGGCCGTTGCACTCGCCTTCCGGGACCGGCTCGATGCCGCGTGTTTCCAATTGCCCGGCGCTTTGGCCGGAAGAGGACGTACTCATGGTGGGTGCTCCTGATGCCTGTTTTTTTGTGGTTGTGGCAGGTTGGCAAGTTGAATCTGTGTTCCGGTCTTCCTGACTCGACTGGATCAATGTGGGAGCTGGCTTGCCTGCGATAGCGTGGTGTCAGTCGATGATTCATCAACTGATCGACCGCTATCGCAGGCAAGCCAGCTCCCACATTTTTCGATCTGCGGTGCTCAGCGCAGCTCGAGCAGGCCTTGGACCAAGGGTTCCAGGTCCAGGCGGTTAACCTGCTTGACCTGTTCGATCATCGCCTCAGGCCAGCACTGCATCCCCAGGCACGCACCGAGCATCGCGCCGAGAATCGCGGCGATGGTGTCGGTGTCGCCGCCGAGGCTGGCGGCCATGCACAGGGCTTCGATGGCGTTCATTTCACCCACCGCGACTTGCTGCGCGAGGGCAAACGACACGACCACCGATTCCTGGGACGCAACGGAGGTGCCGATCAATTCGTAAAGCAGGTCGGTAAACAGCGCCTTGTCGCCGCTGTCGACACTCAAGGTGCGCGCCCAACTGATGCGGGTGGCGATGCGCCCGCCGGCAATCCAGTGGCCGTGGTTTTCCGCCTGCTGGGCGATCTGCGTGCCGATGTTCAGCGCTTCGCCCAGATCGACGCCGTTGATCCCGGCGGAAACCACCGCCGCCACCGCCGCCGCGCTGGAGATGCCCAGGTTGGTGTTATGGGTGACCTGGCACGCCTGGATCACCGCCTGGATAAACTGCGCCGGGTCGTTGACGTCCGCCGCGATGCCCACCGGGGTGATACGCATGGCGGCGCCGTTGGTGGTGCCGTAGCGCCCGGACTCTTCCGGGGTATGGCCCGCCAGGATCATGTCGATCGCCCGTTTGGTGGACGGGCCCAGCAAATCCTGGGAGCCCTTGGCGCGCATCACCGCTTCCCAGTCGATCAAACGTTGGGCGAGTTCGGTGGGTTCAATCCTGCCCTGCCCGTCCACCAGCAACTGGCCGACGAGGATCGCCTGTTCGGTGTCATCGGTGATCGAGCCCTTGGGCATGTTCGGCGCGATCGGCTGATCGGCGTCGGCATCTTCCAGGCCGGTGATCGCGCCGAAACGCGCCTTGACCTGCTCGCGGCTCAGGGACTGGGTGGGCATGCCCAACGCATCGCCCAAGGCCAGGCCGTAGAAGGCGCCGAGGGCGCGGGTGGTGGCGGTCATGTCGGTGTTCCAAATTGAAGGTGCAAGCGGAAATGCAGAGGGTCGAGCAGGCTTTCGACGGATTCCATGAAGCGGTCCTGGCGGTCGTAGGTGGTGCGCAGGGCCTTGAGGAACACTGTGCCCACCGGGCGCCCCAGGAGTTGGGCGTCTTCTTCGTTCAGAGGCTCGGCACCGATCCATTGGTTGCCGGTGGCGCCGACATAGCCATAGGCCGCCAGGGTGATGGTCAGGGAATTATCGATCAGGCCGACTTGCGGCAGGCTTTCCAGGCCACCCGAGGCCGGCATCAGCGAGCGCTCCAGGGACACGAACGTGCCGTCGGCAGCGCGACGGCGGCGGTCGAGGGCGATGAATTGGTCGCTGCCGTGACGGCTGAGCAGGTCCGGGCGGGTGACCGCTTCCAGGCGCAGGATTTCGGAGGTCACCACCGCGCCGGTGTCGGCCAGGGCTTGGGCCCAGCCGCTGCGCTGGTCGAGCACCATGCCGTCGAAGGTGACGATGGAGCCGACACCGCTTTGGGTGGCGATGTAGCTGCGGCGCTTGAGTTCGGCCAGGGCTTCACGCAGGGTGCCGCGGCTGACGGAAAACTCTTCGGCCAGTTGGTGCTCGCCCGGCAGCAGGACACCGTCAGCCATCACTCCACCCTCGATACGGCGGATCAGCTCGTCGACGACGCGTTTTTTCTTATCAAATCGGACATGTCTAATCATGTACAAATTGATAACCGAAAGCGCCCGGCTACAGCAAGCGAATTATTTCAGGGAGAGCGAGAAATCAGCCTCAGGGCTCCAGGCCGATGGGGAAAAATACCCCGCCGCTCCAGACGCCAAGCCAGTTCTTACCGTTGATCGGACGGGTCACCGCCAGCTCCACCAGCTGGTAGAACGCATTGCGGTGAACCAGGGCTTCGAGGTTGGTGCGCACCCGCAGGTATGGCGAGGGTTCCTGGGTGTCCGGGTCGATCACCACCCGCAGCGGATGCTCGATACCGGCCTCGACCTGCTCATCCACGTTGGTGGTAAAGCGCAGGACCTGGCTTTCGCCCTGCCCTTCGACTTCCAGGGTCACGGCGACGAAGGGCGCGTCATCGACCTTGATCCCGACCTTTTCCACCGGGGTGATCAGGAAATAATCATCGCCATCGCGGCGGATGATAGTGGAGAACAGCTTGACCATCGGCTTGCGGCCAATCGGCGTGCCCATGTAGAACCAGGTGCCGTCGCGGGCGATGCGCATGTCGATATCGCCGCAAAACGCCGGGTTCCACAGATGCACCGGCGCGGGCCCCTTGCCCTTGGGCAATTGCGCCAACAACTCATTGGCCTTGGCCGAATCGGTCATGCTGCTCTCCTTGTGTCTTACTGATCGCTCATGCCCAACAGGCTGCGCGCGTAGTGCGCCAGGGGCTTGCCGATCAGATCATCAGGCTTGTTGTCGTGGAACGTCAGTAAACCGCCACGGCTGTGAATCCGCACAGTATCAATCAAATACTGGGTGCTGGTCTCGATCAACATGACCTGAATGGTGCCGGTGTCGATGCCCAGGCGATCCACCGCCTCCTGGTCAGACCATTCATCGGCGTTACCGATCCGGTCATCCGCCTGGGCAAAGCGGCAGTACAGCAGGTAATGCGCACCGGCCGCGCGGGCTTCAGACATCGCCTGTTCCAGGCCTTCGGGTTTGCGGGCGCGGCGGACCATCGGAAAATATTCGACAAAGCCGTTGAAGGCTTCCTCGGCCACCACGTTAGGCCGTGGATAAGCACTGCCCGGCGGGGTGAAGGCGCCCTGGGCGATGAAGACGAAGGAGTCCGGCTGTATGCGGACCGAATTGACGCGGCGAGTATCGCTGTGGTCCAGCAGCCCGGCATCGCTCATCTGATAGCGCGTGCCTTCGGCCATATCACTGACGGTCATGCAGCCACCCAGCGCGAGTGACGCCAGCACCAAAACCAGACTACGCATCCTAATTCTCCAGAGGCCGGTGACGGAAAACCGGCGAATGGGCACGAGATGCAGATTTTGCGCCAGCTTGCGGGACTAGCCGCCGATGATCTTCATGATGGTGGCGCCGCCGGAGAAGGCCACTTCCTGCTTGTCACCCAAGGCCTTGACCAACAAGCGCTGCAAGGCCGGCAGGGCCTGGTGGCGGGGTTTGTCCAGCAGGTCGCCGACGTAGTGGCGGTTGCTCGACGACAGGCAGCCATGCAGCCAGCCGGTGGACGACAGGCGCAAACGCGAACAGGTCCGGCAGAACGGCACGCTTTCGTTGGCGATGACACCGAAGAAACCTTTGCCGGGCACTTCGTAGCGCACGGCAGTGGCGTCCACCGGGGCGTTGGCTTGCAGGTATTCGTACTGTTCGCCGATCAGGCTGAGCAATTGCTGAAGGCTGACGAATTGCTGCAGGAACGCGTTGGAATCGTTGGCCAGGTGGCCCATGCGCATCAATTCGATAAAGCGCAACTCGTAGCCACGCTCCAGGCAGTAGTCGAGCAGCGGCATCACCTGGTCGAGGTTCTGGCCGCGCAGCGGCACCATATTGACCTTGATCTTGATTCCGGCGGCGCTCGCCTGGTCCATGCCATCGAGCACGGTGGCCAGGTCGCCACCGCGAGCGATGCTGCGGAAGGCGTCGGCGTCCAGGGTGTCGAGGGACACGTTGATCCGGCGAATCCCGGCGTCCACCAGCAGCGGCAGTTTGCGCGCCAGCAGTTGGCCGTTGGTGGTCAGGCTGATATCACTGAGCCCCATCTGCCCCACCGCGCCCATGAAGGCTTCCAGCTTGGGGCTGACCAACGGTTCACCGCCGGTAATCCGCAGGCGCTCGATGCCGGCGGCCTCGATCAGGTACTCGACACCCCGCGCCATCGCCTCGGCCGACAGTTCGTCCTGCGCAGCCACCAGCCGCTTGCCGTTGGGCACGCAGTAGGTACAGGCGTAATTGCAGGCTGAGGTCAGGCTGATCCGCAAATTGCGGAATCGCCTGCCTTGACGATCAACGATCATGGATCACTCCGGCAGAGGATAATTCGGGCGCACTAAAACCTGACTGAAAAATCAAGTTTTAGCAAGGTCCTTGCCTGAGTATATTCCTGGGTTACTGCGCTGGGCAGGAAATCATATCGCCATCACGCTGGCGAATGATTCAAGTGGCCGGCGTTTCGGCGTTCGGCAAATCGGTGCTGTGCTTGCGCTTATTGCCCATGCGCACGCCGATGTCCATCAGGAACTGGAAGAAACCTTCCTGGTCTTCCAGCACATTGCTCCAGAACGGCGAGTGGTACAACGCCACGGCGCCGTGCACCAACGCCCAGGCGGCGCAGTAGTGGAAATACGGTGGCACGTCTTCGAGCTTGCCTTCGCTGATACGGCCCTTGATCAGCAGGGTCAGGCGTTCGAAGTTCGAGGCACGGATCTTGTGCAGCTCCTCGACCATTTCCGGCACCTGATGGCCCTTCACCACTTTTTCTTCCAGGCGATCAAACAAGCGGTAGCGCTGCGGGTCACGCATGCGGAACTCGAAGTAGGCGCGGGACAGCGCTTCCTTGTCCTTATCGACATCGGCCGAGTGCAGCAGTTCGTTCAGGTCGCGCTCGTAGTCGAGCATCAGGCGCAGGTAGATCTCGGCCTTGGACTTGAAGTGCTTGTAGATGGTGCCTTTGCCGATACCCACGGCATCCGCAATCATCTCGACGGTGACGCTGTCTTCACCCTGGTCGAGGAACAGCTTGAGTGCGGTGTCGAGAATTTCCTGCTCGCGGCGGCGAAACTCACGGACCTTGCGGGGTTCTTTGTGCATAAGAAAAAGGTCTGCAGAGATGGATATTGGAAGGGCGTTCGCTCCCCAAGCCGTGCTTGTCGGAACGTTTTACCCGGTGCGCGGGATTATCCCGACTGAACGGTCGTTGGGCAACGCCTATATGAACAACCTTTGCACTTAACTTACAACACGCCAACGAATGTGCCGATTCGAGTCAGAAATAAAACAGGTGATTGGCGCGTGTGCATCGCATCCAATGAGAACTCAACCGAAGCGGGCGTATTCCAAATCTGTTTAAAAAACGATCAGATGTGGCTGGACTGAATCGGATACTGATCAATACTTGAAATGTCGGCGTGGCATCTCCCCCAAGTGACGCGTCGACCTGGGTACCGACGGACTGCGTACCCTTGTTTTACTCCTAATGGTCTTAGCCCGGATTCACCCCCCAGAACCCGGGTTTTTTTTGCCTGCGATTCAGTGGCCGACGTGGGCCAGCGGGAACAGGCGCTTGAAGTTTTCGGTGGTCTGTTCGGCAAAGCGCTCGTAGGACTCGCCCCGCAGCATCGCCAGGTAATCCGCCACATCCCGTACGTATTCCGGCAGGTTGGGTTTGCCGCGATGGGGAATTGGCGCCAGGTACGGCGAATCGGTTTCCACCAGCAGGCGGTCTGCCGGGACCTGGCGCGCGACATCGCGCAGGGCATCGGCGTTGCGGAAGGTCACGATGCCCGACAAGGAAATGTAGAAACCAAGGTCCAGCGCGGCCTTGGCCATGTCCCAGTCTTCAGTGAAGCAATGCAGCACACCAGCCTGGGGCAGCGCGGCTTCGCGCAGCAGGGTCAGGGTGTCGGCACGGGCGCCACGGGTGTGGACGATCACCGGCTTGCCAGTCTGCCGGGCGGCTTGCAGGTGCAGACGGAACGACGCCTGCTGCAACTCGGCGGCTTCCGGTTCGTAGTGGTAATCCAGGCCGGTCTCACCGATGGCCACCACGCGCGGGTGATTGAGTTCGCCGAGCAGCCAGTCGAGGGCCGGGGCTTCGCCGGGCTTGAGGTCCAGCGGGTGAATGCCCACCGAGCAGTCGACGTCGGCATAACGATCGGCCAGGGCTTTGACGTCGGCGGCGTTTTCCGCGCTGACGCCGATGCACAGGAAGTGCCCTACCCCGCGCTGGCGCGCAGCTTCAAGGGCGGCGTCGAGGGAGCCGCCGTGCTGGGCCAGGTCGAGGCGATCAAGGTGGCAATGGGAATCTACGAGCATAGGGATCTACAACTTGAGTCACGGAAAGTGTCTGGCCAACGATACACCCGTCGGCCACTGAAATTAACGGCGGCCGAGCAAACCGACCCACTGCACCAGCAAGGCCTCAAGCAACAGCACGCGATTGAGGTTGGCCTTGCCGAGGACTTTCTGGCGTTGGGCGAGGATCCAGTCCTGGATGTTCAGCACCTTGTCCTGGGCGCTCTTCTGCGCCAGGTATTGCACGACTTTGCGCATGTCCGGCAGCCCAAGGCCGTTTTCGTCCTGGGTCAGCTGGTAGCGCAGGATCAGGCTCGACCAGTCGCAAAACCAGTCGAACAGCAGCAGCAAGGGAATGTCTTTCCAGGCGCTTTCGGCCAGTTGCGTGGCCGACACTTCCTGCTTGAGCAGTTTCTTCACCCCGTCCACCACCAGCGCACGCTGTTCACGCACGCCCTGGGCCTGGAGCTTGACCGCCGCCAGGGGCGAACCGGCCGCCAGGGTCAGCAACTCGACGCGCTCCGCCTCGCCGCAGTCCGGCAACGCCTGGGCCAGCCACTGCAAGCTCATGGCTTCGCTCGGCAACGGGCAGGCCTGCTGCACGCAGCGGCTGCGAATGGTCGGCAGCAGGCGGCTGGACTGGTGGCTGACCAGCAGCAGCACGGTATCGCCGGACGGTTCTTCCAGGCTCTTGAGCAAGGCGTTGGCGGCGTTGATGTTCATCGACTCCACCGGTTCGATCAGCACCACCTTGCGCCCGCCCATCTGCGCGGTCTGCACCACGAAGCTGACCAGATCACGCACCTGGTCGACCTTGATCGCCTTGTCGGCCTCTTCCGGTTCCAGCAGATAGTTGTCCGGGTGGCTGCCGGCCTTGAGCAGCATGCAGGATTTACATTCGCCGCAGGCTTCCAGGCCGTTGGGCCGCTGGCACAACAAGCTGGCCATCAGCCGCTCGGCCAGGGCGCGCTTGCCGATGCCCACCGGGCCGTGGAGCAGGTAGGCGTGGGCGTGCTGGGCACGGCCCGCCAGTTGCTGCCAGAGGCTGTCCTGCCACGGGTAGGCTTCAGCCACGGACACGCTCCACAAGCTTCGGCAACAGGGCGTCAATGCACTGCTGAACCTGAGTCAACGGTTGTGCGGCGTCCAACAGGTAGTAACGGGCGGGGTCGGCTTCGGCGCGCTTGAGAAACGCGCCGCGCACAGCTTCAAAAAAGACTCGGGTTTCCAGTTCGAAACGATCGAGGCGACCCCGGGCGGTGGCACGGGCCATGCCGACTTCCACCGGGAGATCGAACACCAGGGTCAGGTCGGGCCGCAAATCGCCCTGGACGAAGGTCTCCAAGGCCGCAATGCGCTCCAGGGACAAGCCACGGCCGCCGCCCTGATAGGCATAGGTGGAATCGGTAAACCGGTCACAAATCACCACGGCGCCCCGGGCCAGTGCCGGGCGAATGACTTCGGCCAGGTGCTGGGCGCGGGCGGCGAACACCAGCAACAGCTCGGTGTCGGGGTTCATCTGTTCGTCGCCCGGGGTCAGCAGCACTTCACGGATACGCTCGGCCAGTGGCGTGCCGCCAGGCTCACGGGTCAGCAGCACCTCGATACCTTCGGCGCGCAGGCGCTCGGCCAGGTATTCACGGTTGGTGCTCTTGCCGGCGCCTTCCGGGCCTTCCAGGGTAATAAACAAGCCAGTCACAGGCAGTCCTTAGTCAGAGTCATTGCGGGCTTTGCGGCGCGGCGTCATCGGGTGCCGGAGCCGGCTCGGCGGGCGTATCCAGCGGCGCGTCCGCAGGCTTTGCCGCCGGCGCCGGGCTGGAACGGTAATCGGCGCGACGCTTCATCTGGAACTCACGCACTGCTGCGTTATGCGCATCCAGGTTATCCGAGAAAATATGGCTGCCATCGCCTCGGGCAACGAAATACAGGCTGCTGCCCGCCACCGGGTTCAGCGCAGCATGAATCGCCTCCCGCCCGACCATGGCGATCGGCGTCGGCGGCAGGCCGGCGATCACGTAGGTGTTGTAGGGCGTGGCTTCCTTGAGGTGTGCGCGGGTCAGCTTGCCGGTGTAGCGCTCACCGAGGCCGTAGATCACCGTCGGGTCGGTTTGCAGCAGCATGCCGATCTGCATGCGCCGCACGAATACCCCGGCGATCTGGCCGCGCTCTTCCGGCACGCCGGTTTCTTTCTCCACCAGCGAGGCCATGATCAGCGCTTGATAGGGGTCGGTGTACGGCGCATCGGCCGCGCGCTTGCTCCACTCTTGGGCGAGGACATCGTCCAGACGGTTGTAGGATTTTTTCAGCAGTTCGACGTCGCTCATGCCACGCACGAAGCGGTAGGTGTCCGGGAAGAAGCGCCCTTCAGGAAATACGCCCGGGTGGCCGAGTTTTTCCATCACCTCGCTGTCACTCAGGCCGGACAGGGTCTGCTCGATCTTTTCATGCTTGGCCAGGGCCGCGCGCACCTGGCGGAAGTTCCAGCCTTCCACCAGCGTAATGCTGTACTGCACCACTTCGCCACGCTGCCACAGGCCGATCAGGCCCTCGGCGGTGAGGCCCGGGGTCATGCGGTATTCGCCGCTGTGCAGCGGCTGGCCGTCGAGGTTGAAGCGCCAGTAGAGACGCAACCAGAACGCATCCTTGAGCACGCCGTCATTTTCCAGGCGATTGAAGGTGCCGGTGGGCGTCGCGCCAGCCGGTACATCCAGCAATTGCTCCTGGGTCAGATTCAGGGGCTGCTCAAGGGCCGAGTTCAGCTTCCAGGCCGAAGCGCCCAGCAGCAAACCCGCCAGGACCAGACCGATCTCCAGCAACAATACAAATTTACGTCTCAAATCAAATATCCAATAGTGCGCGAACAATGCCCTGCAGTTTACGGGTGAGCGGCCCAACCGGCCAGCTCATCGCAGCACATCCGCGCACCGGCCAAATGCCATATACGCTGTTGCACACCAAGACTTCATCGGCCTGTTGCAGCTGCTCAAGGCTGATATCGGCCACGCTCGTCGGAATGCCCAACGCCTGCGCCTGGGCCAACACCTCGGCCCGCATGACGCCGGCGACGCCGCAGCGTTTCAGATCAGCGGTCAGCAACACGCCGTTACGCACCAGAAACAGGTTGCTGAAGACGCCTTCGATGACTCGACCGGACATATCCAGCATCAAACCTTCGGCGTGTTCGGCATCCTGCCATTCGGCGCGGGCGAACACCTGTTCCAGTCGATTGAGGTGCTTGAGGCCGGCGAGCAACGGTTGCTCGGACAAACGCGTGGTACACGCAAACAGGCGGATGCCTGACGCTGCATGTTCCGGGGGATAAGTGGCAGGTGGACTGCCTTGCAGAATGCGCCGCGCCGGAGCGCCAGCACTGATGCCATAACCGCGCTGGCTGTCGCCACGGGTTAGGATCAACTTGAGTACACCGTCACCGAGGGCGGCGGCGTAGGCCAGCAATTCGCTGCGGATCAGGGGTTGATCCGCAACAATCGCCAACCGCCTGCAACCTTCTTCAAGGCGCTGCAGGTGGCGGTCAAGCAGCACGGGCTGCCCGGCCTTGACGGCAATGGTCTCGAACAGCCCATCACCGTATGCCAGGCCACGGTCTTTCAGGGGCACTGCGCCCGCCGGCTGACCGTCGACCCAGCTCTCCATCACTCGGCGAACCGGCGGAACACCAGGGAACCGTTGGTACCACCAAAACCGAACGAGTTGGACAGCACCACGTCGATCGGCATCTTCTGCGGCTCGTGAGGCACGAAGTTCAGGTCGCAGCCCTCATCCGGTTCATCGAGGTTGATGGTCGGCGGAGCGACCTGATCCTTGATGGCCAGCACGCTGAAGATTGCCTCGACCGCGCCCGCCGCACCCAACAGGTGACCGGTCATGGACTTGGTGGAACTGACCGCCAGCTTGTAGGCGTGCTCGCCGAACACCGACTTGATGGCCTCGGCTTCCGCCAGGTCGCCGGTCGGGGTCGAAGTGCCATGGGCATTGATGTACTGCACCTGGTCAACGTTGACCTTGGCATCACGCAACGCATTGGTGATGCAGCGTGCAGCACCCGCGCCGTCCGACGGAGGCGAGGTCATGTGGTACGCATCACCGCTCATGCCGAAACCAATCAGCTCGGCGTAGATGGTGGCGCCACGGGCCTTCGCGTGCTCCAGCTCTTCGAGTACCAGCGCACCGGCACCGTCGGCCAGAACAAAACCGTCGCGGCCCTTGTCCCACGGACGACTGGCACGGGTCGGCTCGTCATTGCGGGTCGACAACGCACGGGACGCGCCGAAGCCGCCCATGCCCAAACCGCAGGCGGCCATCTCGGCACCGCCGGCGATCATCACGTCGGCCTCGTCATAGGCGATATTGCGCGCCGCCATGCCGATGCAGTGAGTGCCCGTGGTGCACGCCGTGGAAATGGCGTAGTTAGGCCCCTGGGCACCCAAGTGGATGGACAGGAAACCGGAAATCATGTTGATGATCGAGCCAGGCACGAAGAACGGTGAAATTCTGCGAGGGCCGGACTCATGCAGGGTGCGGCTGGTTTCTTCGATATTGGTCAGACCGCCAATACCCGAACCCATGGCCACGCCGATGCGCTCACGGTTGGCGTCGGTGACTTCCAGGCCGGCATTACGCACCGCCTGAAAACCGGCTGCCAGGCCGTATTGAATGAACAGGTCGAGTTTGCGGGACTCTTTGACCGAGAGATATTCCTCGACATTGAAGTCCTTTACCGAGCCGCCAAAACGGGTGGAATAGGCAGAAAGGTCCGTGTGTTCGATCAGACCAATACCACTGCGGCCAGCCAGAATGCCCTGCCAACTGCTCGGCACATCCGTACCCAGTGGCGACAACATACCCATACCGGTGACTACGACGCGTCTACGCGACACAGCACTCTCCTTTTTCTAATGACGACACTTTGCATCAGGCTTAAAGGAAAAAACCGCACGCCATAGGGCAGTGCGGTTTTTCCATCACAGCAAGCGACGATTACAAACTATTACGCCTGGTGGCTAGTAACGTAGTCGATAGCAGCTTGAACGGTAGTGATTTTTTCAGCTTCTTCGTCCGGGATTTCGGTCTCGAATTCCTCTTCCAGAGCCATCACCAGCTCAACGGTGTCAAGGGAGTCGGCACCCAGGTCTTCAACGAAGGAAGCGCTGTTGGTCACTTCTTCTTCTTTAACGCCCAGTTGCTCGGCAACGATTTTCTTGACGCGCTCTTCGATGGTGCTCATACCTTGTTTTCACTCCTAATGGACAAATTCAGGCAGCTGGCCAGTGGGTAAGTGTATAGAAAGACTTTTCAGCTTTTCAACTGAAAGCTTCACCCTCGTACCCTATTGGCCATCTGCCTATAAATAGATTGCAGCTTTATAACGGATTTTAGACAGCTCGTATGACATTTTTTTGAAGCGATCCGTCACAATTTAACTCATGTACATCCCGCCGTTCACCGGGATTGTAGCCCCAGTCACGTATGCCGCACCGTCGGATGCCAGGAAAGCGACCACATTCGCGATCTCTTGAGCCTGGCCCAGACGGCCCAGCGGAATCTGCGTCAGCAACGCTTCACGCTGCGCTTCAGGCAATTCGCGGGTCATATCGGTGTCGATGAACCCTGGGGCCACCGAGTTGACCGTAATCGACCGCGAGCCTACTTCACGCGCCAATGCACGGCTGAAACCTTCCAGACCGGCCTTGGCGGCTGCGTAGTTTACTTGGCCTGCGTTGCCCATGGCACCCACAACAGAGCCAATATTGATAATTCGACCCCAACGAGCCTTGGTCATGCCGCGCAAAACACCCTTGGACAGGCGAAACAGACTGTTCAGGTTGGTATCAACGACGTCATGCCACTCGTCGTCTTTCATACGCATCATCAGGTTATCGCGGGTAATACCGGCATTGTTCACCAGAATAGCCGGTGCACCGAATTGCGCCGTGATTTCAGCCAATACGGCCGCCACGGACTCATCGCTGGTCACGTTAAGCTCAAGACCGGTGCCCTGGACGCCGTTTTCCTTCAGCGTCGCGGCAATACGTTCAGCGCCGGCGGCGGAGGTTGCGGTACCGATGACCACAGCGCCCAGACGGCCCAGCTCCAGGGCGATCGCCTGGCCAATGCCACGGCTTGCGCCGGTGACCAGTGCAACTTTACCTTGCAGACTCATGCAGGCTTCTCCTAGGTTCGGAAATTAACGTCAGGCCAGGGCTGCGCGAGCGGCAGCGAAGGCATCCGGGGTATTGAGGTTGGAAGTCGACACGCCTTCGGCGCAACGCTTGTTCAGGCCGGCGAGGACTTTGCCCGGGCCGCACTCTACCAATTGGGTGGCGCCGTTGGCGGCCAGGGTCTGCACCGACTCAACCCAGCGAACCGGCTTGTACAGCTGTTCCAGCAGATCGCGCTTGAGGGTTTCCAGGTCAGAGGCCACGGCGGCACTGACGTTCTGCACCAACGGAATCTGCGGCGCCTGCCAGTTGATCGCAGCGATCGACTCGGCGAAACGCTCGGCAGCCGGGCGCATCAGTTCGCAGTGGGACGGCACGCTGACCGGCAACGGCAACGCACGCTTGGCGCCACGGGCCTTGCAGCCTTCGATGGCGCGCTCTACCGCCGCCTTGGCGCCGGCGATCACCACCTGGCCAGGGGAGTTGAAGTTCACGGCGCTGACCACTTCGCCCTGGGCCGCTTCGGCGCAGGCAGCAATCACGTCAGCATCTTCCAGGCCGAGAATGGCAGCCATGCCGCCCTGCCCGGCAGGAACCGCTTCCTGCATCAACTGGCCACGACGCTCCACCAGCTTGACCGCTTCACCGAGGGTCAGGCTGCCAGCAGCTACCAGGGCGCTGTATTCGCCCAGGCTATGACCGGCAACGTAGGCCGGACGTGCGCCGCCTTCAGCCAGCCACAGGCGCCACAGGGCGATGGAGGCGGTGAGGATGGCGGGTTGGGTCTTGTCGGTTTGATTGAGCAGCTCTTCCGGCCCTTGCTGGGTCAGTGCCCACAGGTCGTAACCCAAGGCATCGGAGGCTTCCTTGAAAGTGTCCAGGACCAACTGATGTTCCGCGCCCAGCTCGGCCAACATGCCGAGGGACTGCGAACCCTGCCCTGGAAAGACGAATGCGAGGGATGTAGACATGTAACAAGCCCCTAATGATCTGGTCGTCGGAAATTGGCGCCCCACACGTGGGAGCGCAAGAAACTGACAGATTGGATGGTCAATTGAACTGGCCGGTCACATTTAAGCATTTCCGGCCCGATTCGCCTAAGGCAACAGATCCTCAAGGCGGCCGTGCAAGCGTTGCGGCAGGTTTTCCTGGATCTCGATCAAGGCGCGCTGGATGGCACTTTGAAAACCCTGCACCCCCGCCGAACCATGACTTTTCACCACGATGCCCTGCAACCCGAGGAAACTCGCACCATTGTGCCGCGCCGGAGCCAGGTCAGCCTGCAAGCGCCGCATCAAGGGCAGCGCCAAGGCGCCCACCAGGCGTGACGCCAGGTTGCGCTTGAACAAGGCCTCAATGCGCGCAGCAATCATCGTCGCCAGGCCCTCGCTGGACTTGAGCAGGATATTGCCGACAAAACCGTCGCACACCACCACGTCGGCTTCGCCGCGGTACAGACCGTCACCCTCGACAAAGCCGATGTAGTTCAGGCCTCGCGCGCTTTGCAACAGCGTCGCCGCCAGCTTGACCTGCTGGTTGCCCTTGATGTCTTCGGTGCCGATATTCAGCAGCGCCACCCGAGGCCGGGCCACGCCCAGCGCTTCGGCCGCCACCGAGCCCATCAGGGCAAAGTGCAGCAGATGCTCGGCACTGCAATCGACGTTCGCCCCCAGGTCCAGCAACTGGCAATAGCCCTGCTGGGTCGGAATAGCCGCAACCATCGCCGGCCGGTCAATGCCCGGCAGGGTTTTCAGCACATGCCGGGACAACGCCATCAACGCCCCGGTATTGCCGGCACTGACACAGGCCTGGGCCTTGCCGTCGCGTACCAGCTCAAGCGCCACCCGCATCGAAGAATCAGGCTTGCCGCGCAAGGCCTGCGCAGGCTTTTCATCCATGGTGATGGTTTCGCTGGCCGGTGTAATAGTCAGGCGCGCGCGATCCACCGCCGGATGGCTGGCAATCAGTTCTTCAAGTAAGGAGGGTTGACCGACGAGGGTCAGGTGCAGCGAGGGCGTGGCAGACAGGCAAGCAATGCAGGCCTGAACAATGCTGCGGGGACCGAAGTCCCCGCCCATTGCGTCAATCGCGATGACTTGAGCAGACAAGTGATTACTCGTCAGCGCCCTTGTCGATCACTTTACGGCCACGGTATACGCCTTCTGGCGATACGTGGTGACGCAGGTGAACTTCACCGGTGGTTTTTTCTACAGACAGAGTGCTTGCCGTCAGGGCGTCGTGCGAACGACGCATGTCACGGGCAGAGCGGGATTTTTTGTTCTGCTGAACAGCCATAATTGATTAACTCCTAAACGTTTGGGTCACGCTTTAACTGCGCCAATACACTGAACGGGTTGGACCGCGTTACCTCGTCCTCGCTCGGTTCGGGCTCATCGAGACCCGCCGGCTGCTGGCATTCTTCCGGATGATGAGCAGGCACAATGGGCAAGGCGAGCAAAAGCTCCTCCTCGATCAGTGACTGCAGATCCAAAGGATCTTCGCCCAGTTCCAGCACGTCATAACCTTTCGGCAACGACTGGGTATTCGCACCCTCTTTCACCACAGCATAACTGCATTCGCTGTGGATCGGCAGGGTGACCAGCTCAAGACAACGCTGGCAAACCATTTTGACTTCGGTGTCGATAAAGCTGTGGATTACCACAGACTTACGTTCATCTCGTTCAAAAACGAATTTAGCCTGCACCGTACCGACAGTGTCGGAAAGCGGGTCGCAGAGTCTCTCCAAATCGGCCAGGAGCAGCTCACCTTGAAGGGTGGTGCCACGATCAGCCAATTTGCGCGGGTCAACGTGAGGTGGAATCGGGTCATTCAACATAGGCGCAGCATTATAGGGATGCACCCGGCCATGTCAAAGGAAATTCAGCCCTGTCCGTCACCGGGCCTCCCCGCTAGAATCCGCGACTGCCTTGAGGAGACGCCCATGCTGCCTTTATTACTCGCTTCCAGCTCGGTTTATCGCCGGGAATTGTTGAACCGCCTGCACCTGCCGTTCATCTGCAGTTCGCCGGATATCGACGAAAGCCACCGCCCGGACGAGTCCGCCGTGGAGCTGGTCAAGCGCCTGGCCGAGGAAAAGGCCCGCGCCCTGGCTGACAGCCATCCGGACCATCTGATCATCGGCTCGGACCAGGTCGCCGCGCTCGACGGCCAGATCATCGGCAAGCCCCACACCTTCGAGAAAGCCCGTGAGCAACTGCTGGCGGCCAGCGGCAAGCGCGTCAGCTTCCTGACCGGCCTGGCTGTACTGAACAGCGCCACCGGCCATTGCCAGGTCGACTGCATCCCCTTCACCGTACACATGCGCACGCTGGACGCCGCACGCATCGAACGCTACCTGCGCATCGAGCAGCCCTACGACTGCGCTGGCAGCTTCAAGGCCGAAGGCCTGGGGGTGAGCCTGTTTCAAAGCACCGAAGGGCCAGACGCCACCAGCCTGGTCGGACTGCCGCTGATCCGACTGGTGGACATGTTGCTGGCCGAGGGCGTGCAAATCCCCTAAGGACACCACAAACAGATGCGGGAGCTGGCTTGCCTGCGATGCAGACACCTCGGTACATCAGTTGCACCGAGGTGATGCTATCGCAGGCAAGCCAGCTCCCACATTTCGAGCCATGTCGCGCTCAAGCTCTCAGCGCAGGGTCGGACCCTGGAAGCCCATGTATAGCGCCAGCTTCTCAGCCACGCTGGCACCCAGCTTCTTGGAGAAACGGTCAAACGGCGATTCCTGAACAGTGAAGTCCACCAGTTCTTTCTCGCCAATCACGTCCCGCGCCACCGAACTGGCACTGCCCAGGCCATCGATCAAGCCCAATGGCAGCGCTTGCTCGCCAGACCAGACCAGACCGGAAAACAGCTCCGGATGTTCCTTATCCTTGAGCCGGTCACCGCGCCCCTGCTTCACACTGGCGATGAACTGCCGATGAGTGGTATCCAGCACACCCTGCCAGAACTGGGTTTCATCCGCCTTTTGCGGCTGGAACGGGTCCAGGAACGACTTGTGCTCACCCGACGTGTAGGTACGACGCTCAACCCCGAGCTTCTCCATGGTGCCGACAAAGCCATAACCGGCCGCCGTCACACCAATCGAACCCACCAGACTGGCCTTGTCGGCATAGATCTGGTCGGCAGCACTGGCGATGTAGTAGGCACCCGAGGCACCCAGGTCGGAAATCACTGCATACAGCTTGATGTCCGGGTGCAAGGCGCGCAGGCGACGAATCTCGTCGTACACGTAACCCGACTGCACCGGACTGCCGCCCGGGCTGTTGATGCGCAGGATCACAGCCTTGACCTTGGAGTCCTCGAAGGCCGCCCGCAGGCTGCTGACGATGTTGTCTGCACTGGCAGACTCCTTGTCGGCAATCACTCCGCGCACTTCGATCAACGCCGTGTAATGACCGCTTCGGGTGGCGCTCTTCTCCATGTCCATCAGCGGACTGAACAGCGCCAGCATGCCCAACAGATAAATAAAGGTCAGAAGCTTGAAAAAGATCCCCCAACGCCGGGAGCGACGCTGCTCCTGGACACTGGCCAGCAGCGTCTTCTCCAGCAACTTCCAGCTTCTGTCATCGCCATTGTTATCGGCATTGGCCTTCTCAGGCGCTTTCCACTCATCGGTCATGCCATCTACCCCAGCAAAGACTTAATGGGCCCGGCTGAGCCAGGCCTGCAATTCAGAAAAACGGTCAATTGTCAGGCGCGGCTCGTAGGCCTGCAACGCCTGGGCAGATTGGGCGCCGTAGCTGACCGCCACGGAGTCCATGCCAGCATTACGCGCCATCATCAGGTCGAACGACGCATCACCCACCATCAACGCCTGCCGAGGCGACACGCCACATTGAGCGAGGATCTGCTCGAGCATCAGAGGGTGGGGCTTGCTGGCGGTTTCGTCCGCCGCACGGGTGGCGTCGAAATAATCCTCCCAGCCATGGGCCTTGAGCACCCGGTCCAGGCCGCGACGGGCCTTGCCGGTCGCGACCGCAAGGTGATAACCGTCGGCGCGAAATGCTTCCATGGCCTGCGCCACGCCTTCAAACAGCGGCGAAGGCTGGGCGTCGAGCGCCATGTAGTGATCGGCGTAGTGCTGACGAAACGCTATCAGCTCGTCATCACCAATCTCCGGGTACAGGGTGCGGATCGCTTCCGGCAGGCCCAGGCCAATAATGCCCTTGACCGCCAGGTCGTCGCACAATGCATAACCGGAACGGGTCGACGCCGCGTGCATCGACTCGACAATCCGACCAATGGAATTACACAACGTGCCATCCCAGTCAAAGATCAACAGCTTGTAGTCAGGGTGCGACACTCAGGCGCTCCACGGTCTTGGCCCACATTTCATCGACAGGCGCTTGCAGCTTCAATTCGCCACCATCGGGCAGCGGCACGGTCAGCATGTAGGCGTGCAGGAACAGGCGTTTGCCACCCAGGTCGCGGATTTCCTTGGAGAAATCTTCATCGCCGTATTTGGTATCGCCGGCAATGCAGTGCCCCGCATGCAGGGTGTGCACACGAATCTGGTGGGTACGGCCAGTGACCGGCTTGGCCTCGACCATGGTGGCAAAGTCACCAAAGCGGCGCAGCACCTTGAACAGGGTCAGCGCCTCCTTGCCCTCCTCGTCCACCTCGACCATGCGCTCGCCGGAACGCAGGTTGCTCTTCTGCAATGGCGCGCGCACGCTCTTGATCGAGGTGGCCCAGTTGCCACGCACCAGCGCCATGTAGCGCTTGTCCACGCCATCACCGCGCAGGGCGGCATGCAGGTGGCGCAACATGCTGCGTTTCTTGGCGATCATCAACAGGCCGGAGGTGTCACGGTCCAGACGGTGGACCAGCTCCAGCTCCTTGGCATCCGGGCGCAACTGACGAAAGGCTTCGATCACCCCGTAGTTGAGGCCGCTGCCACCGTGGACCGCGATGCCACACGGTTTGTTGATCACGATCAGTGCCTTGTCTTCGAAGACAATCGACGCTTCAAGGCGCTGCAACAGGCCCTGGGCCAGAGGGACCGGTTCGTCACGCTCAGGCACCCGCACCGGCGGCACGCGGACGATGTCGCCCGCCTGCAGCTTGTACTCGGGCTTGATCCGGCCTTTGTTCACGCGCACTTCGCCCTTACGCAAAATGCGGTAAATCAAGGTCTTGGGCACGCCTTTGAGCCTGGCAAGAAGAAAGTTGTCGATGCGTTGGCCGGCATATTCCGGCGAGACCTCGAGCAGCTGGACGCTGGGGGTCTGGGGGGCGGTAGTCGTCATAGCGGCGATGATAACAATTTTTTATGGAATTGAAGCACTTAATCATTGCTGCTATAGTCGCGAACGCCGCCAAAAGCGGCCTGGACAGAGGACTAGCGGCAAACTGCCGGCCCTGACCATCGCAATTCATCAGGACGCGAGGCCGTCCTACGGGGCTTTCGCCACCCTGGAAGGCTCGAGATTGTAACAAGCGCAGGTGACATGAGGCCTGAAGCGAGTGCAAAAAGCAGAGTGATTACTCGCCTTTTGCGCCGATATTTACGGCCAGTTCACAAAGTGCAGTCAGTCTGGAGCCAGACCACGGCGAATGCTTCGGAAACAACGCCTGTTACGAGCTGAGTGAGAGCACAATCGCCCACACCCGGTCTTGTTTAGCCATGAGCGTGGACTCCCCATTGGAGAACACGGTAAATGCCAACCCGCTGCGGATTCTGCGCGCGGCAGCACCCGAATTATCAGGGATACGTGTAGGGTGGAGATGCACAACCGTCGGACTGTGTAGCACTAGGCTTATATTTAGACGCTTCATCTCGTCCACAGTCGCCGGTTGATTCCTCCTCCTGACTGAGTGCTTAAGTCACCACAGCAAGCAGGAAGCGTACGTCGCGATACCGCCCATTTTGGCGAGTATTGCTGGACACTGGAGTGGCCAACCACTCTTGACGCACCTGACACCGACCGTGAGAAGTCGTGTGTGCCGAACGCCGTTTCCGGCAGCCCGGAAACCGACGGTACAACATGAAAAGAATGCTGATTAACGCAACTCAACCCGAAGAGTTGCGTGTTGCACTGGTAGACGGCCAACGCCTCTACGACCTGGACATCGAGTCCGGTGCACGCGAGCAAAAGAAGGCCAACATCTATAAAGGCCGGATTACTCGCATCGAACCAAGCCTTGAGGCTGCCTTTGTCGATTTCGGCTCCGAGCGCCATGGCTTCCTGCCCCTCAAAGAAATCTCCCGCGAATACTTCAAGAAATCCCCTGAAGGCCGCGTGAACATCAAGGACGTCCTGAGCGAAGGCCAGGAAGTCATCGTTCAGGTAGAAAAAGAAGAACGTGGCAACAAGGGCGCCGCCCTGACCACCTTCATCAGCCTGGCTGGCCGCTATCTGGTCCTGATGCCGAACAACCCGCGTGCCGGCGGTATCTCCCGTCGCATCGAAGGCGAAGAGCGCAACGAACTGCGTGAAGCGCTGAACGGCTTGATCGCTCCGGCCGACATGGGCCTGATCGTGCGCACTGCCGGCCTGGGCCGCAGCAGCGAAGAAATGCAGTGGGACCTCGACTACCTGCTGCAGCTGTGGACCGCTATCAAGGAAGCGTCCCTGGATCGTTCCGCGCCATTCCTGATCTACCAGGAAAGCAACGTGATCATCCGCGCCATCCGCGATTACCTGCGCCAGGACATCGGCGAAGTGCTGATCGACAGCGTCGAAGCCCAGGACGAAGCCCTGACCTTCATCCGCCAGGTGATGCCGCAGTACGCCAGCAAGATCAAGCTGTACGAAGACAGCGTTCCGCTGTTCAACCGTTTCCAGATCGAAAGCCAGATCGAAACCGCTTTCCAGCGCGTCGTCGAACTGCCTTCCGGCGGCTCCATCGTGATCGACCCGACCGAAGCCCTGGTGTCCATCGACATCAACTCGGCGCGTGCCACCAAGGGTAGCGACATCGAAGAAACCGCCCTGCAGACCAACCTGGAAGCGGCTGAAGAGATCGCCCGCCAGCTGCGCCTGCGTGACATCGGCGGCCTGATCGTGATCGACTTCATCGACATGACCCCAGCCAAGAACCAGCGCGCCGTGGAAGAGAAAGTCCGCGAATGCCTGGAAGCTGACCGTGCCCGCGTACAGGTCGGCCGCATCTCGCGCTTCGGCCTGCTGGAAATGTCCCGTCAGCGCCTGCGTCCATCCCTGGGTGAAAGCAGCGGCATCGTCTGCCCGCGTTGCAACGGCACCGGCATCATCCGTGACGTTGAATCGCTGTCGCTGGCGATCCTGCGCCTGATCGAAGAAGAAGCCCTGAAAGACCGCACTGCCGAAGTGCGCGCCCAGGTGCCGATCCCGGTCGCTGCGTTCCTGCTCAACGAAAAACGCAACTCGATCACCAAGATCGAACTGCGCACCCGTGCCCGCATCGTCATCCTGCCGAACGATCACCTCGAGACGCCGCACTTCGAAGTGCAGCGCCTGCGTGATGACAGCCCGGAAGCCCACGTCAACCAGTCCAGCTACGAAATCGCTGCTGCCGCTGCCGAAGTGGAAGAAGTCCAGCCAGCCGCTGCGACCCGCACCCTGGTTCGCCAGGAAGCCGCCGTCAAGACCGCGCCAGCCCGTGCCAACGCACCGGTTCCGGTCGAGGCAGCTGCGCCGGTTGCCGCACCAGCTGCCCTGCCTGAGCCAAGCCTGTTCAAGGGCCTGGTGAAGTCGCTGGTCAGCCTGTTCGCCACCAAGGAAGAGCCGGTGGCTCCAGTTGTGGTCGAGAAGCCTGTGACTGAACGCCCTGCACGCAATGAAGAGCGTCGCAACGGTCGCCAGCAGAGCCGCAATCGCAACGGTCGCCGTGACGAAGAGCGCAAGCCTCGTGAAGAACGCGCACCCCGCGAAGAACGCGCCCCACGTGAAGAGCGCCAACCGCGCGAAGCCCGTGAAGAAACACCAACCGTAGCCCGTGAAGAGCGTGCACCACGCGAAGAACGTGCACCGCGTGCTCCACGCGCTCCACGTGAAGACCGCAAGCCACGTGGCGAGCGTGAAGAACGCGTGCGTGAACTGCGCGAGCCGTTGGATGCCGCTCCAGCCGTAGCCGCTGCTGCTGCCACCGCTGCCACTGCTGAAGAGCGTCCAGCTCGTCAGCCGCGTGAAGAACGTGCGCCACGCCCTCCTCGTGAAGAGCGTCAACCACGTGCCGAGCAAGCGGCTCCAGCCGGTGAAGAAGAAGAGCTGCTGTCCAACGAAGACCAGCAACAGGAAGACGGCCAGGACAACGCCGAAGGCGATCGTCCACGCCGCCGCTCCCGTGGCCAGCGTCGTCGCAGCAACCGTCGTGAGCGTCAACGTGATGCCAACGGCAACGAAATCGAAGGCTCGGAAGAGACCGGCGAAGCCAACGCAGCCGCTACCGGCGAACCGACTGGCGCCGAACTGGCTGCCGGCCTGGCCGTTACCGCTGCTGTCGCCAGCTCGGTCATCAGCGCACCTGCTGAAGCCCAGGCCAACGAGCAAGCTGAAGCAGCCACCGCTGCCATCCAGGAAAACACTGTTGTAGAGACGCCAGCCGTCGAAGCGCCAGTGGTTGAAGCAACGACCCCGGTCGAAGCCCCGGTTGTTCCGGAAGTGGAAGTAGCTCCGGCTCGTCACGTTCGTGAAGTTCGTGAAGTTCGCGAGCCTCAGCCTGAAATCGACGTGGTTGCCGAGCCTGCCGTGGTTGTTGAACAACCGCCCGTGGTTGAAGCTGCCGTTGAAGCACCGGTAGCCGAGCCAACCCCTGAAGTGCGTGAAGTTCGCGAAGAACAGACCACCTTCCAGTGGTCTGCCGAACCTGCCCCGGTGGTTGAAGCGGTTGAAGCTCCAGCGCCTGCGCCAGTGGTCGAAGAAGCTCCAGTGCCAGTCGCTGAAGTGGTGGTCGCTGCTGAACCTGTTGCCGTTGTTGCCGAGCCTGCGCCAGTGGTTGAAGCGCCAGTGGTTGCCGAAGTGGCAGCCCCGGTGGTTGAAGCCGCTCCGGCCAGCGCCCTGACCGAAAATGGCCGTGCGCCGAACGACCCACGCGAAGTGCGTCGTCGTCGCAAGGAAGCTGAAGCGGCCGCCGCTGCTGCCAACGCCGCTGCCGAAGCTGCTCCAGCCGTCGCTGAAGTTGCCCAAGCAACCCCTGCTCCGGTCACCGAAGCCGTGGTTGAGCACACTGCCCCTGCCATCGACGAGAACGTACGTTCCGTTGAAGAAGTGGTAGAGCACCACCCTAAGGCGCTGGAAGAAGAGCACGAGCCTAAACCCCTCGTCTGATTCCATCGGCCACTAAAAAGCCCCGCCTGAGTGATCAGGCGGGGCTTTTTTATGCCCGCTACATCAGTTAGCGGTAGTCCAACAACCCTGGCACATCGACGTCCCACAACACACCGGGATCATCGACTACGACTTCCTGCACCGAAGCCTTGGCAAATAACGGTTTTGCCCCGCGGTCTCCGATCAGCGCGATCAAGGCCGGGCCGAATGAACGGCCAAACCCCACGGGGTGCCCGTACTGACCTGCATGCACCGGGGCGCTGATACCGTCTTCCTCCAGGCCTGCCATCACTTGCTCGATACTTGCCGGCAGGATAAACGGCATATCCCCCAACACCACCAGCCAACCAGCCGACGGCCCACTGGCCGCCACCGCTGCGGCGATGCTGTCACCCATGCCCGGCGAGCGCAAAAGCAATACTTCGCAACCGTGCACCTCAGCCAACCGAATCACTTCGGTGCGATCCGGTGACGTCACCAGCCAACGTCTCGTAGCCACAGGCGGCAGATTCACCAATACCTGCTCGATCACCGGCCGCGTGATGCCATCCCGGCCCACGCAGGGCGCCAGCAACTTGTCCTGATCGGCCCCCGCCTCGGCCCGAAAACGACTGCCCTGCCCCGCCGCCAGGATGATTACGGCGATGCCCGTCAACTGACCGCTGCCTGCAACGGCTTTTTCTGCAGCAGATCGATCCCGTTCTTGATGGCGACGATTTCCGCCATCAACGACAAGGCGATTTCCGCCGGCGTATGGCTGCCGATATGCAGGCCAATCGGCCCATGCAGCCGCGCAATGGCGTCCGCACTGAGCCCCAGTGCCGCGAGGTTTTCCCGGCGCTTCTGGCTGTTGACCCGCGAACCCAGCGCGCCTATGTAGAACGCCCGGGAATTGAGGGCCGTCAGCAACGCCATGTCATCCAGGCGCGGGTCATGGGTGAGCGCGACAATGGCGGTGCGTTCATCGGTCTGGATATTCAACACCGCTTCATCCGGCATACCCGGCACAAAGCGCCCGTGCTGCTCCTCCCAGCCATAAACAAACTCCTGGCGCGGATCGCAGATCAGCACTTCGAAATCCAGCAACCGAGCCATTTCCGCCACATAACGTGACAGCTGGCCCGCGCCGATCAGCAGCAGGCGCCAGCGCGGACCGTAGATCGCGCGCAAACGCTCGCCGTCGAAGCTGACCACATCGGTCTTGCTCGCACCGCTCAACACCACCTCGCCGGTGGCCAGGTCCAACTCACGGGCAACAATCTCGTGGGCCTCACAGCGCGCCAGCAGTTCAGCTACCCAACCCGGATCACTCACCCGCTCTTCGGTGAGACGCAGAGTGCCGCCACACGGCAAGCCAAAACGCGCCGCTTCGTCCCGGGTGACACCGTAGGTGACCAGCTGCACCGGCGGCCCGTCGTCAGGCAGCCGACCGTCCTGCAACCGGGCGATCAAGTCGTCCTCGATACAGCCGCCGGACACCGAGCCAATCACCACCCCGTCGCCGCGCAAGGCCAGCATCGCCCCCGGCGGACGCGGGGCGCTGCCCCAGGTCTGGACCACGCTGTACAGCACCACTCGCTGCCCGGCGAGGCGCCATTCCAGCACGCTGCGTAATACATTCAGATCAACACTGTCCATCAGGCTTTCGCCTCCCGCCAACCTTGCAACTGATTTTGATAAACAGCATCTATGGGTTGATCAAAAATATCGGTAGTCAGCCAAGTTAACTCACCGGCAATAAAAAAGCCCTGCAATGCAGGGCTTGGTGCGTCAAAAAACAAGCTTAGTTCAATAGCGATTCGGCTCCATTTCCAGCACCACCTTGAAGCGCTTTTCGATGTCCTGCTGGATACGCAGCGCGAGCCCGGCAATGTCCTGGCCGCTGGCCGCGCCGTAGTTCACCAATACCAGTGCCTGCAAGCGATGCACGCCGGCATCGCCATCGCGAAAGCCTTTCCAGCCGGCCTTGTCGATCAGCCAGCCGGCGGCCAGTTTCATCTGCCCGTCGGCCTGGGGGTAAGCCACCAGGTCCGGGTATTGACGCTGCAACTCGGCAGCCAGTGCCTGGGACACCAGCGGGTTCTTGAAGAAACTCCCCGCATTGCCGAGCACCGCCGGGTCGGGCAGTTTCTCGCTACGAATGCTGCAAATCGCGCGGCTGACATCGCTGGGCGTGGCCTGCGCGATGCCTTGCTCGGTCAGGCGCTGTCGCACCGGCCCGTATTCAAGTTTCAGATGCACGGCGCGGCTCAGGGCAAAACGCACCCGCAGGATCAGCCAGCGCCCCACTTCGTGCTTGAACAGGCTGTCGCGGTAGGCAAAGTTGCACTCGGCCAGGCTGAAATCCCGCAGTTCGCCGGTCTGGCGATCAAGGGCGGTCAGGCCGCTGAATACATCCTTGATCTCTACACCGTAGGCGCCGATGTTCTGCATCGGTGCGGCGCCGACCGTTCCGGGAATCAGGCTGAGGTTTTCCAGGCCGGAAAAGCCCTGGGCCAGGGTCCACAGCACAAACGGATGCCAGGCTTCGCCCGCTTCGGCCTCAACCACGACCTGCACGCCATCGTCGTGCAACACCCGGATGCCCTGGCTGGCCATGCGCAGCACCAGTGCGTCAATATCCTGGGTCAACAGCAAGTTGCTGCCACCGCCAATCACCAGCAACGGCAGTTGTTGCTCGGCGGCACAGGCCAGGGCCTCACGCACGTCGGCGTCATTGTGGGCCTCGGCAAACAGCCGGGCACGCACGTCGATGCCAAAGCTGTTGAACGGCTTGAGCGAAACCTGTGCCCGTACCTGCAAAGTCATAACCGGCCCTTCAATTCAATCACCAACAGGTCACAGGCGCGCTCGATCAGGTCGAGGACAGTTTCAAAGCCCTGGTCACCTTCGTAGTACGGGTCCGGCACTTCATCCACCATCGAGTCGTAGCGGCGCAGGAACAGGTCCAGGTCCGCCTTGCCCTGAGCCGGCTGCATGGCCTTGAGGTTGCGCAGGTTGCTCTGGTCCATGGCGAGGATCAGGTCGTAGCGGGAAAAGTCGGCACGCGACACCTGTTGTGCACGCTGGGCCGACAGGTCGTAGCCGCGTTGCAGCGCTGCACGCTGGCTGCGCTTGTCCGGTGGATTGCCGACGTGCCAATCACCGGTACCGGCAGAGGCCACTTCAACCTGATCGGCCAGGCCGGCTTCGCGCAATTTGTGGCGCAGAACGCCTTCGGCCGTGGGCGAACGGCAGATGTTGCCCAGGCAGACGAACAGAACCTGCATCAGGCCCCCAGAAGGCGACGGACGCGCTCGAGGTCTTCAGGGGTGTCGACGCCCGCCGGCGGCGCTTCCAGGGCATCGCCCACATGAATGCGCACGCCGTGCCACAGGGCACGCAGTTGTTCCAGGGATTCGGTATTTTCCAGCCAGCACGGGCCCCAGCTCACGAAGTCGTGCAGGAAACCGGCGCGGTAGGCGTAGATGCCGATGTGGCGACGGTACGGCACGCCAGCCGGCAGCACGTCAGGCTGTTTGGCGAACGCATCCCGCGCCCACGGTAAGGTGGAGCGGCTGAAGGTCAGCGCCAGGCCATTGATGTCGCTGACCACTTTCACCACGTTGGGGTTGAACAGGGTCTCGATGTCTTCAATCGGCTCGGCCAGGGTCGCCATGCGCGCTTCGCCATGGGCTGCCAGGTTGGCCGCCACCTGATCGATCACGCTGGGCGGAATCAACGGCTCGTCACCTTGCACGTTGACCACGATGGCGTCCGCCGCCAGGCCCAGCTTGGTGGCCACTTCGGCCAGGCGGTCGGTACCGGAGTTGTGGTCTTCACGGGTCAGCACCGCTTCGGCACCAAAGCCTTTGCAGGCCTCGATGATGCGCGGATCGTCGGTGGCCACCACTACCCTTTCGGCGCTGCTTTTGCAGGCCTGTTCCCACACCAGCTGGATCATCGGCTTGTTGCCGATCAGTTGCAGCGGCTTGCCGGGCAGGCGGGTGGAGGCGTAGCGGGACGGGATGACAACGGTGAAGGCGGTGGTCATTTATCCAGGCGCTCGTCGGTGGTCAGGGTGCGGGCTTCGCTTTCGAGCATTACCGGAATGCCATCACGAATCGGGTACGCCAGGCCGGCGCCCTTGCTGATCAGCTCGGTTTTGTCGGCGCTGAGCTTGAGCGGCCCCTTGCAGATCGGGCAAGCGAGGATATCGAGCAGTTTGGTGTCCATGAGTATGTCCTGGAGAGCAGCGTTTTAAGGCAAAAGGCGAGCGGGCAGCAAGCGCATCAACTGCGTGTCGAACCAGGCGATAAACGCCGGTGACGGTGCCGCGTCCACCGCAAGGTACCACCAGTCGGGCCTGGCAAAGGCGCGGCACTTCACCGCGTCCTTTTCAGTCATGACCAACGGCAGTGCCGGTGTGAAATTCAAGACCTCGGCGCTGTACGGCGCGTGGTCGGCAAAAGCATGGGGTATTGGGCGCCAGTGTAGCGTTTCAAGGGTATTGAAGAAACGTTGCGGGTTGCCGATACCGGCCACCGCATGTACCTGCTGCCCCACCGGGAAGTGTTCGACGGGTTTACGCTCGCCGGTATGCAGGTTGACCAGCGCGGCAGGCAACAGACGGAAGGCAAAGCCGTCGTCACGGTCAGAACCTGCGCCGTTGTAAAGCAGCGCATCGACGCTCTGCAAACGCTCGACCGGCTCACGCAACGGCCCCGCCGGCAGGCAGCGACGGTTACCCAGCCCGCGGGCGGCGTCAATCAGCACCAGTTCCAGGTCACGGGCCAGGCGGTAATGTTGCAGGCCGTCGTCGGAGAGGATCAGGTCGAGGGTTTCGCTGGCCAACAGCGCCTTCACGGCGCGGCTGCGGTCGGGGTCGATCATCAGCGGCACGCCGCTGCGCTGCACGATCAGCAAGGGTTCGTCCCCCGCCACCGCAGCGGTTTGATCGGCCTCTACGCGCCATGGAAACTGTGGCGGCTTGGCGCCATAACCGCGGCTGACCACACCGACGCGCAAACCACTGCGCTGGCAATGGTCGATCAGCCAGAGAATCATGGGCGTCTTGCCGGTGCCACCCACCGTGATATTGCCTACCACCACGACCGGCACCGGCGACTGATAGATCTCGCCCTCGCCCGCCAGGAACCGTGCGCGCTTGCGCTGCACCACCCGACGATAGAGGGATTCCAGCGGCTGCAATAACGCAAGTGCAGGATGGCCTTCGTACCAGGCCGTGAGCAAACGATCAGTCATGGCCATCAGGGTTGGCTCGCCGCCTCGACGGTGGTCATGCGCAAATGGCTGAAGCCGAGCTTGCCGGCAGCGTCCATCGCCGTGATCACGGCCTGGTGCTTGGTGTTGCCATCGGCGCTGATGGACAGTGGCAAGTTAGTGTCGCCACCGGACTCCTTCTGCAGTGCTTCCATCAGGCTGGCCAGGTCGTTTTTCTCCAGCAACTGGTTATTCACCGAGAACACGCCATCGGCGCTGATGGCGATGTCCAGTTGCTTGGCCTGCTGGTCTTCCGCCGGCGAACCGCTGACGGCTTCCGGCAGGTCGACGCGCAGCTGGGTTTCCCGGGTAAAGGTGGTGGTGACGACAAAAAACAGCAGCAGGATAAACACCACGTCGATCAACGACGCCAGGTTGATATCGACGTTTTCCCGTTGCTTGCGACGAAATTTCACGCGTTGCCCTCAACCAGGTCCACGTCACGGTCGCCCTGTACCACTTCCACCAGCTTGATGGCTTCCTGCTCCATGCCCACCACCAGTTCGTCGATGCGCCGTTGCAGGAAACGGTGGAAGAACACCGAAGGAATACCGACCATCAGGCCCGCCGCCGTGGTGATCAAGGCCTTGGAAATACCACCGGCCAGCACTGCGGCGTTGGTGGTCATGCCCGACCCCATGAATGAGCTGAAAATATCGATCATGCCCAGTACCGTACCGAGCAGGCCGAGCAACGGTGCCATGGCGGCGATGGTGCCCAGGGCATTGATGTAGCGCTCCAGCTCATGGATGACCCGGGCGGCGGCCTCTTCGATGCACTCCTTCATGATCTCGCGACCGTGCTTGGAGTTGGCGAGGCCGGCGGCGAGGATTTCACCCAGGGGCGAGTTGGCGCGCAGTTCCTTGAGTTTTGTCTTGTCGAGCTGCTTGTTCTTGATCCAGCCCCAGACCTGGCCCAGCAGGTGGTCAGGCGTTACACGGCTGGCACGCAGGGTCCATAGGCGTTCGGCGATGATGCCGAGTGCGGCGATGGAACTCAAAATGATCGGCAACATCATCCAGCCGCCGGATTTGACCAATTCCCACACAGTGAATGTCCCCTCGAAAAAGTGCGCCACTTTACCATAAGGGTCCGGTGGAAGGGCTGGCCTGCCCCAGAGCATCCTGACGCAGGGGCCGGTCTTTGGTAACGCTGTTTTGCGACGGGCGCTCGCGCCAGAAACGCCGCTGGCTGCGCGCGGCCAGCGGCGGCTGGAAGGTGCCCAGTTGCAGGCGGAGTGCGCCTTGCTCGGCACTGTCATAAATCGCGCTGCCCACGGCCTGGTAACGCTCCAGCACCTGTGGATGCGGGTGGCCAAACCCATTGCTGCGCCCCCGGGAAATCAACACGGCCTTGGGTGCCAGGCGCTGTAGAAAGGCCCATGACGACGAGCTGCGGCTGCCGTGGTGCGGCGCTTGCAGCCAATCGACAGGAGCGCCCATGGGAGTGGCCAGCAATGCCCGCTCGGCGTCATGGTCAATATCCCCGGTCAGCAACAAGCGCTCGCCATTGGCCTGCACCCGCAACACGCAGGACATCTGGTTACCGTCCGTCGCATCAGGCCATTGCCATAGCTCGAACCTCACGCCGTCCCACTCCCACTGCTCGCCGCTGACACACGCCTGGGTACCGAGCGAGGCCGGCAGCCGTGCCGTCTCACCGCCCACCACACGCTTGACCGGCAACCCATGGGCGACGGCCAACGCGCCGCCGGCATGATCGGCATCGGCATGACTGAGCAGCATCACGTCCAGCTCTGCGACCCCCAGCTTGCGCAACGCAGGCAATACGACACGCGCGCCAAGATCGAACTCACCGGAGCGCGGCCCGGCGTCATACAGCAGTACATGGTTGCGGGTACGCAGGATGATCGCCAACCCCTGGCCGACATCCAGTTGCACCACCTCGACCAGCCCATGAGGTATCGACTCCCGCGGCGGGAACACTGCCAGCAGCAACATCGGCCAGCCCAGCAGCCGAAACGGGACGCCCTTGGGCAGCAATAACAGCACCGCCCCCAGCAGGCTCACCAGCCAATAGCCAATGGGCACTTGCGCCGGTATCCAGGCCGGCAAGTACTGCGCCAGCAGCGCCAAGGCCTTGAACAGCCCGTCCAGTGTGCCGCCCGCCAGCCATAACAACCCCTCTCCTATATAAGGCAGCGGCAATAACACCGTACCCAGCAAGGCCAGGGGCAGCACCACCAGGCTGATCCACGGCACCGCAACCAGGTTGGCCAGCGGCCCGCTCAGGCTGATAGGCAGGCCGAGCACCAGCAGCAGCGGAAACAGGCCGATGGCAATCATCCATTGGGCGCGGGTCCAGGCTTGCCACAAGGGCCAGGGGCCCAATCGGCCACTGAACGCCAAAATCAGCACCGCAACAGCCGCAAAAGACAGCCAGAACCCCGGCTGCAGGCTGGCCAACGGTTCGAGGATCAGCACCGCGTCCAGCGCCAGCAACAGCGGCCACCAGATTCCCAGGTGACGAAACCGCAGACGCCACAGCAATACCAGGCCCACCATCACACAGGCCCGTTGCACCGGCACCTCGAAACCTGCCAGCAGGCCGTAGCCCATCGCTGCAGCAAACGCCAGGCCGCAGGCCCAGGGCAGCCACGGCAAAGGTTTCGGCCAACCCCCGTAGCGCGCAAGACCGGCGACCAGGCCATAGATCAACCCCGCCAGCAGGCCGATGTGCTGCCCGGATATCACCAGTAAATGCACGGTGCCAGTGGCTTGCAGGACCCGCCAATCCTCGGCGGCCAACCCGGAACCATCGCCGAGCACCAGCGCCGCCAGGCCCGCCTCTCGCCCCTGGGCATCCACTGCCAGCAGCCGCTGGCGAATCCCGTCGCGCCAGGCATGTCGTGCCGGTGCCAGCAGTTGGCCGTCCTTGACCGAGCCGGTGGCGCCAATCCGCTGGGCCAGCAGCCAGGCTTCATAGTCAAAGCCATCGGCATTGAGCAATCCGGAAGGACGCTTGAGAGTCACCGCCAGTCGCCAGCGCTCACCGCTCTTAACCGGCGGACCGCCGCGCCAGGACACGCGAATGCGCTTGGGAAGCAGGTCCTTGCGTGACCGGCTGTCGGTCAGTTCGAAGCGCACACCGTCGCCCATCTGCTGCGGTAACCCGCTGACACGCCCTTCCACCCAGCGGGTCTGGCCATCCAGATGCGGGGCCAACCGGTCATCCAGCGCCCACTGGGCGCTGAGGCATGCCCAGCCCAGGCCAAGCAGGAAAAACCCCAGCGGATAGGTACGAAAAGGCAACAACATCAGGGCCAGCACCGGCATCAGCAACAGCCAGTCGCCAGACGGCAACGCGGGTAAAAAACGCAAGGCGAGCAGCCCCAGCGCGAGTGCGAACATCCCTGTTCTCATGGATCTTTCCTTGAAAGCGACCCATTGAGTCTTAGCCGGGCTAGCGGTGTGGCCTATTATTATTTGTCACAAAGTCTGAATTTCACGTTCGTGGAATGCGGGCATACTTGCCCCTCGAACTGACCTGGACCCCTTATGCCACGGCGCTTATTCAAACGGTACATGCCCGATCCGACCAGCATTCGGGAACACAAGTCCTTACGCTTTCTCGGCAAGTTGCTGCATGACCCGAATCTCTGGCACCTCAATCGGCACTCGGTCGCGCGGGCCATGGCCGTTGGCCTGTTCGCGGCATTCATCCCCATTCCCTTGCAGATGCTGCTGGCAGCGGTCCTCGCCATCAGCGTGCGCGGCAACATGCCGATTGCCGTGAGCCTGGTCTGGCTGACCAACCCGATTACCATGCCGCCGGTGTTTTTCTGCACCTACATGACCGGGGCGTGGCTGATGAATGTGCCACCCCGCAGCATGCCCGACGAGCTGACCTGGGAATGGATCAGCGGGCAGTTGTCGACGCTGTGGCAACCGTTCCTGCTGGGCTCGGTAGTACTGGGGCTGGTGATGGCGGTGCTGGGTTATTGCCTGACCATGGGCTATTGGCGCTGGTGGGTGGCCCGCCAGTGGAAAAAACGCAAACAGCGCAGGTTGTAACCGTTAGCGCGCCAGCAAGCGCATGTGCACACGTAAACCCTGGCCGGTATTTTCCGCCCACAGGCTGCCGTCCTGACGCTGCACGGCGTTGCGCGCAATGCTCAAGCCCAGGCCAAAGCCGCCGTCGCCGGGCCTTGAACCGTCCAGCCGGGTGAATGGCGCAAAGATTCGCTCCAACTCCACCTCATCGATCCCGCCGCCCTGGTCTTCCAGCCACAAGTGCCAGTGATCCCCCTCACGCTGCCCGCCCAATTGCACCGTTCCGTCTTGCGCAGAGTGCCGGATGGCATTGCGCAGGATGTTCTCCAATGCCTGGGCCAGCAGGTTCAGATGACCGCGCACCCAGCAGTCGGCCCCCAGCTCGCACTGCAAGCGTGAAGCCGGCCAGCCACTTTCAAAACAGGCGTTTTCCCGGAGCATGTCCCACAGCGCCTGCACCTGGATGTCTTCCTTGGGCAACGGCGCGCGTTCGGTGTCGAGCCAGGCCAGTTGCAGGGTGTCGTCCACCAGGCGCTGCATGCCGTCGATTTCCCTCCCCAGGCGCTCGCGCAGCTGGGTCAGGTCCTGCTCGCTGTCACTGGCCACACGCAGGCGGCTCAACGGTGTGCGCAACTCATGGGACAAATCCCGCAGCAGTTGCTGTTGCAGGGCCACGGTGCCTTGCAGGCGTTCAGACATCTGGTCAAACGCGCGGCCCAATTCCCCCAGTTCATCCTGGCGGCTGGTGGTGTCGCGGGAAAGCCGGGTGCCCAGTTGATCGGCACGCCAGGCGTTGGCCTGCTCTCGCAGGTGGTTGAGAGGCATGATCAACAGCCGGTAGAGGCCGATGCACAGCAGCAGGGTGAACAGGCCGGGAATCACGCCATTGGTGACGATCCGCCAGAACAGCTGGTTTTGCCCGGGCATGAAACGCCGCGGCAACTCGATCACCAGGGAGCCCGCACCCGGGTCGAGCGGGAACGGGATTTTCAACCACGGCAGGCCCTTGGCATGCCGGCTGACGGGCCAGTCCAGGCCGCGCAGGAAGGTCAGGCGCTGGCTCTCCTTGTCCGTCAGTGGGTAGCTGCTCAGGGATTGCAGGTCGTTGCCGATGACCCCCACCCAGGTGCGCTCGCGCTGGCCCAGGGTGTGCAACCATTCGTCCACACCGGCGTTGCCGCCCTTGTTCCAGGCCAGTTCCGCGCCAGCCGCATAACCGCTCAGGGTGGCGCGGGCCTCGCTGGACAGAAAGGCATTCTGCTCTTCCATATACCGGCCCCATGACCAACTGAGCCAGATCATCAGCAAGCAGAACGCGATCAGCAGACAGGCCAGTTTCCAGAATAACGAATGCTTGCCCGGCAGCCGTTTGAACGCGGCTTTAAAGCCCGTCATCGTGACCGCTCAACACATAGCCCTTGCCCCACACCGTGCGCACTTCCCGCTCGCTGTAGCCGACAGCCTTGAGCTTGCGACGAATCTGGCTGATGTGCATGTCCAGGCTGCGGTCATGGGGCGCATAGCCGCGCTGGAACACATGCTGGTAGAGGAAGGCTTTGCTGAGGACTTCTTCGGCGTTGCGGTGCAGGGTTTCCAACAGGCGATATTCGCTGCGGGTCAGGCCGGCCCACTGCTCCCGGTGAAACACATCACACAGCTCGTCATCGAAACGCAGGCTGCGGGCATCGCCGCGCACCGCCGCCAGGGCCGGCAACGGCCGCCGGTCCAGGGCGACCCGGCGCAGGATCGCTTCGATGCGCACCCGCAACTCGGCCATGCTGAACGGCTTGGGCAGGTAATCGTCGGCCCCCAGGCGAAAACCGCTGATGCGATCGGCTTCGGCCCCCAGGGCCGACATCAGGATCACCGGCATCGAATGGCTCTGGCGCAAATGCGTGAGCACCGACAAACCGTCCATGCCCGGCAGCAGGATGTCCATCAACACCACGTCGAAGCGCTGATCGCGGGCCATTTGCAGGCCCTGCTGGCCATTCTGGCACCAGGTCACCTGGAAGCCACAGAGGCCCAATTGCTCATGGACATAGGCGCCAAGCACAGGATCGTCTTCAATCGCCAGGATACTGGGTAAGCCAAGTGCTGCGGGATTCATTAGCGTCTGCAAGTCATTCTCAATGACTGATTATTCAAGATTGCCCCCCCATGAGCAACCGCCGCCGGGCGTCCGGCGGCCCAAGGTTTGCCTCAGGTCATTAATTTTGCAAGATTCCCCGCCGCGCAAATGGCTACACTGCGCAGGTGGCGCGGGCCGGATGCCTGCGTGGAATTCGACAACAGTGTGGTAGCAGGAGAGTGGCGTGCTTAAAAGAATGGGGATAAAAGGCCGCGTACTGTTGCTGACCTTATTGCCTACCAGCCTGATGGCGTTGCTGCTGGGCGGGTACTTCACCTGGATGCAGCTTTCGGAGTTGCAGTCGCAGTTGCTGCAACGCGGCGAGATGATCGCCGAGCAACTGGCGCCGCTGGTGGCCCCGGCCCTCGGCACCAGGAACACCGACCTGCTGGAACGCATCGCCACCCAGTCCCTGGAACAAACCGATGTGCGCGCCGTGTCGTTCCTCGGGCCCGACCGCACGCCCCTGGCCCACGCCGGGCCGACCATGCTCAACCAGCCGCCCATCGGCAACAGTTCGCACCTGCTGCAGCGCACCGGCAATGACGCCACACGTTATCTGCTGCCGGTGTTCGGCCGCCATCGCAACCTCGCCGGTGAACTGATCCCGGATGAATCCGACCGCCTGCTCGGCTGGGTCGAGCTGGAACTGTCCCACAACGGCATGTTGCTGCGTGGCTACCGCAGCCTGTTCGCCAGCCTGTTGCTGATCGCCATCGGCCTGATCTGTACCGCTGCCCTCGCCTTGCGCATCAGCCGTACGATCAACTCACCGATCGGCCTGATCAAACAGGCCGTCGCGCAACTCAAGGACGGCAATCTGGAAACCCGCTTGCCACCCCTGGGTAGCCAGGAGCTGGATCACCTGGCCTCGGGCATCAACCGCATGGCCGAGACCCTGCAAAACGCCCAGGAAGAATTGCAACACAGCATCGACCAGGCCACCGAAGACGTGCGGCAAAACCTGGAAACCATCGAGATCCAGAACATCGAGTTGGACCTGGCCCGCAAGGAAGCCCTGGAAGCCAGCCGCATCAAGTCGGAGTTTCTGGCCAACATGAGCCATGAAATCCGCACGCCGTTGAACGGCATCCTTGGTTTCACCCATTTGTTGCAGAAAAGCGAACTGTCACCGCGCCAGCTGGATTACCTGGGCACCATCGAAAAATCCGCCGACAACCTGCTGGGCATCATCAACGAAATCCTCGACTTCTCGAAAATCGAGGCCGGCAAGCTGGTGCTCGACAGCATCCCGTTCAACCTGCGGGACTTGCTGCAAGACACCCTGACCATCCTCGCCCCGGCCGCCCACGCCAAACAGCTGGAGCTGGTGAGCCTGGTCTACCGCGACACGCCGCTCGCCTTGGTGGGTGACCCGCTGCGGCTCAAGCAGATCCTCACGAACCTGGTGAGCAACGCGATCAAGTTCACCCGCGAAGGCACCATCGTTGCCCGCGCCATGATTGAAGACGAACAGGAAGACAGCGTACAACTGCGCATCAGCGTGCAGGACACCGGCATCGGCCTGTCGAACCAGGATGTGCGGGCGCTGTTCCAGGCGTTCAGCCAGGCGGACAATTCGCTGTCACGCCAACCCGGCGGGACCGGCCTTGGCCTGGTGATTTCCAAGCGCCTGATCGAACAGATGGGCGGTGAGATCGGCGTCGACAGCACGCCGGGAGAAGGCTCGGAATTCTGGATCAGCCTGAACCTGCCGAAAACCCGTGACGATATCGAAGACCTGCCCTCCGCGCCGCTGCTGGGCCGGCGCGTGGCGGTGCTGGAAAACCACGAGCTGGCGCGCCAGGCCCTGCAACATCAGCTGGAAGACTGCGGCCTGGAAGTCACCCCGTTCAACAGCCTGGAAAGCCTGACCAACGGCATCACCAGCGCCCACCAGACCGAACAGGCGATTGACCTGGCCGTGCTGGGCATCACCGCCAACGACATTCCGCCGGAGCGTTTGAACCAGCACCTGTGGGACCTCGAACACCTGGGCTGCAAGGTACTGGTGTTGTGCCCGACCACCGAACAGCTGCTGTTCAACCCCTCGGTGCCCAACCCCAACAGCCAGTTGCAGGCCAAGCCCGCGTGCACCCGCAAACTGCGTCGCGCCCTGGCCGACCTGATCAGCCCGCGCCCGCTGCGCAGCGAACCCGGCGAGCCCCTG
This sequence comes from Pseudomonas sp. D8002, assembly GCF_013385695.1. Classification (NCBI taxonomy): domain Bacteria; kingdom Pseudomonadati; phylum Pseudomonadota; class Gammaproteobacteria; order Pseudomonadales; family Pseudomonadaceae; genus Pseudomonas; species Pseudomonas sp. D8002. The sequence continues at coordinate 37,939 of NZ_JACAPM010000006.1, read as the reverse complement.
TCCAGCCGCGCGCCGCGGGTGCTGTGTGTCGACGACAACCCGGCCAACCTGCTGCTGGTGCAAACCCTGCTGGAAGACATGGGCGCCAAGGTCCAGGCGGTGGAAAGCGGTTACTCGGCCATCGAGGCAGTGAAGCAGGAAGCCTTCGACCTGGTGCTGATGGACGTGCAGATGCCGGGGATGGACGGTCGCCAGAGCACCGAGGCAATCCGCACGTGGGAAAGCGAACGCCATGGCACACCGCTGCCCATCGTCGCGCTGACGGCCCATGCGATGGCCAACGAAAAACGCGCCCTGCTGCAAAGCGGCATGGATGATTACCTGACCAAACCCATCAGCGAACGGCAACTGGCCCAGGTGGTGTTGAAATGGACCGGGCTGGCCCTGCGCAACCAGGGCCCGGACCGTGGCACCGAAAGTTTCGGGCATGCCACGCAATTGCCGGTACTGGACCATGAAGAAGGTTTGCGCCTGGCGGCCGGTAAGGCGGATCTGGCGGCAGACATGCTCGCGATGCTGCTGGCCTCGCTGGAAGCGGACCGTGAAGCGATTCGCGTCGCCCGTGACGCCAATGACCGCAACGCCCTGATCGAACGGGTGCACCGCCTGCACGGCGCCACCCGGTATTGCGGCGTGCCGCAACTGCGTGCGGCCTGCCAACGGGCCGAGACCCTGCTCAAGCAGGACGACGCCAAGGCCATGCCGGCCCTGGATGAACTGGACATGGCGATTGCCCGGCTGGCCAGCGAGGCGCGAGTCAGCGCGTAAACTTTCGGGGCAATGTGGCGAGGGAGCTTGCTGTGGCTGGGGCGCCTGTTGTGGTGAGGGAGCTTGCTGGGGTGAGGAGCTTGCTGTGGCGAGGGAGCTTGCTCCCGCTGGGCTGCGCAGCGGCCCCAAAATCCTGGGAGCGCTTCGCACTCCAGCGGGAGCAAGCTCCCTCGCCACAACAAGCTCACTCACCACAGCAAGCTCACTCACCACAGACAAGCCCCCTCGCCACAAAAGCAGCTTTCCATCATCAAGAAGGAATATTTGATGCGCATCATCCTCTTCAGCAGCCAGACCTACGACCGCGACAGCTTTCTCGCCCAACCGCTGCCCGAAGGCATGCAGTTGCAATTCCAGCCGGCCCGGCTGAACCTCGACACCGTGGCCCTGGCCGAACACCACGAAGTGGTCTGCGCCTTTATCAACGATGACCTCAGCGCCCCGGTGCTGGAGCAGTTGGCCAGCGGCGGCACCCGCCTGATCGCCCTGCGTTCCGCCGGTTACAACCATGTCGACCTGCCCGCCGCCAAGCGCCTGGGCCTGACCATCGTGCGGGTGCCGGCCTACTCGCCCCATGCGGTGGCCGAACATGCGGTCGCGTTGATCCTGGCCCTCAATCGCCGCCTGCACCGCGCCTACAACCGCACCCGCGACGGTGACTTCAGCCTGCACGGCCTGACCGGTTTCGACCTGGTGGGCAAGACCGTCGGCGTGGTCGGCACCGGGCAGATCGGCGCCACATTCGCCAAGATCATGGCCGGGTTCGGCTGCCAGTTGCTGGCGTACGATCCCTATCCCAACCCGCAGGTCGAAGCCCTCGGCGCCCGGTATGTGAGCCTGTCGCAGTTGCTGGGCGAGTCACAGGTCATCAGCCTGCATTGCCCGCTGACGGCGGACAGCAAACACCTGATCAACGCCCAAAGCCTCGCCCATATGCAGCCCGGCGCGATGCTCATCAACACCGGGCGCGGCGGCCTGGTGGACACCCCGGCGCTGATCGACGCACTCAAGGACGGCCAGCTCGGCTATCTGGGGCTGGATGTATATGAAGAAGAGGCCCAGCTGTTTTTCGAAGACCGCTCGGACCTGCCCCTGCAAGACGACGTATTGGCGCGCCTGCTGACCTTCCCCAATGTGATCATCACCGCGCACCAGGCCTTCCTGACCCGCGAGGCGCTGGGGGCGATTGCCGGCACCACCCTGGCCAACATCGCGGCGTGGGCTGGCGGGCAGGCGCAAAACCTCGTCGAAGGATGATCAGCGGTCACATAGCCGCGCCATGATGGGTAGCGGCGCATGATAGGATGCCGCGCCTATTTGGAGGATCCATGGCCGAACACGATTTCCGCTTCAGCTTGCTGAGCCCGCAACACACCCTGATCGAATGCCGGGCCCTGGTGCCGGGCCGTTATCAAGTCACCGGCAACGGTGGCTCGATCAAGAACGGCGACGTTCTGATCGTCACCCTGCGCGGCAGCAAAACCCTGTCGATGCGCCTGACCGTCGAAGGCGATGCGCGCTACTCCATCCGCCCGGCGGGCCAGTGGGTCGCCATGGCCCAGGGGCCGAAATTCGGCGAACTGGAGATTCACACCTGGAAGGTCAACTGCGACAGCTGCGACAACGTGCTGGAGTTTGAATTCGCGGTGGAAACCAAGCTGACCAAGGAGCCGCTGCAACCGGCCGCCACTGCACGGGTTACCGAGTTGGGCTGGGCCACCCTGGGTGACAAGCACCGCTGCCCGAAATGCCAGCAGGCCGCGCAATGAAAGCCCTGCTGATGCTGGCCGTGCTGGGTGCAGGCCTTGCGGGCTGCGCCAGCGACGAGGTCAAGCTCAAGCAGGATCACAGCTACGTGGTGGAATGGATCGGTGAGCGGCCGCTGATGGATTACGCCCACCTGACCGTGACCCTCGGCGCCGATGGCCGGGCCTATGGCAATGGTGGCTGCAACCATTGGTTTGCGCCCTACACCCTGGACGGCGACAAGCTGAGCTTCGGCAAGGTCGGCAGCACCCGCAAACTCTGCGCCGAAGCGCTGATGGAGCAGGAGCACCGCTTCTTCCAGGCCCTGCAGGGCGTGCAGCGCTGGGACATTTCGCCGATCGAACAGACCCGCTTCTGGCCGACGGATGGCAAGCCGTTGCGGTTGTGGCTGGAAGAAGGCTGATCTGTAAGGCGCAGCAGGTTTAAATGTGGGAGCGGGCTTGCTCGCGAAAGCGGTGGATCAGTCGATGTATCCGGTGACTGTCACACCGCATTCGCGAGCAAGCCCGCTCCCACATTTTTTATCCGCGCAACGCCTTGAGCTTGGCCAACACCCCTTCCGCCGTCTGCTCACCCATCAGTTGCTCGCGCACCTTGCCCTTGTCATCGATGATGTAGGTCACCGGCAGGGCTTCACTGCGGGGAATGTCGAAGATCCCGTCCGGGTTCTGCGCCAGTACGGTGAACTTGATGCCCAGCTTCTCGCTGGCGCTCTTGAGCTCTTCACCCTGGACGTTGTCGAAATTCACCCCGAACACCCCCACCGACTGGCCCTTGAGCTGTTCGGCCAAGGCGTTGAGTTCCGGGATTTCGGTACGGCACGGGCCACACCATTCGGCCCAGTAGTTAACCACCAGCCATTGCTTGTCCAGGCGCTCGGCGGCCACTTTCTGACCATATTGGTCAACGCCATAATCATTGCCACAGCCGCTGAGCAGCAGTGTGCCGATGATTGCCAATGCGCCTAACAGTCGCCTAGTCATGGGGTAATCCTTCGTAAAAATGAACGTTGGCTGCGGCCTATCGCCTCTCATGGTTTAAGGACGCGGCGCAGCGCGGGTAGAATACCCGCCACCTTACGCAAGATGCGACCCGCACATGACCGATCTGACGCTTTATCACAACCCGCGCTGCTCGAAATCCCGCGGTGCGCTCGAACTGCTGGAAGCCCGTGGCCTCACACCGACGGTGGTGCGCTACCTGGAAACCCCGCTCGACGCCGCGCAATTGCAGGCCCTGCTGGGCAAGCTGAACATCAGCGCGCGGCAACTGCTGCGTACCGGCGAGGACGAATATAAAACCCTCAACCTGGCTGACACCAGCCTCAGCGAAGCACAGTTGATCGCTGCCATCGCCGCTCATCCGAAACTGATGGAGCGTCCGATCCTCGCCACCGCCGACAAGGCCGTGATCGGCCGCCCACCGGAGAACATCCTGGAGCTGGTTTCGTGAGTGCGCCGTATGTGCTGGTGTTGTATTACAGCCGCAACGGTTCAGTCAGCGAAATGGCCCGGCAGATTGCCCGGGGCATCGAGCAAGCCGGGCTTGAGGCGCGGCTGCGCACCGTGCCGGCCATCTCCAGTGAATGCGAGGCCGTGGCGCCGGACATTCCGGTCGACGGCCCGCTGTACTGCAGCCTCGATGACCTGAAGAACTGCGCAGGCCTGGCGCTGGGCAGCCCGACCCGTTTCGGCAACATGGCCGCGCCGCTCAAGTACTTTCTCGACGGCACCAGCAACCTGTGGCTGACCGGCGCCCTGGTCGGCAAGCCGGCAGGTGTGTTCACCTCCACCGCCAGCCTGCACGGCGGCCAGGAGACCACGCTGATGTCGATGCTGCTGCCGCTGCTGCACCACGGCATGCTGATCACCGGACTGCCCTACAGTGAACAGGCGCTGCTCGACACCAAGGGCGGCGGTACGCCTTATGGCGCCAGCCACCATTCCGGGGCCGACGGCAAGCGTGCGCTGGATCAACACGAGATCGCCCTGTGCCGCGCTCTCGGCCTGCGCCTGGCGAAGACCGCTGCGCTACTGGAGAACGGCCGTGGCCAGGAAGCCTAAGGTACTGCCGCCCCAGGCCTGGCTGGAGCCACGGGTCAAGGCGATGCGGGCGTTGAGCCTGCTGGCGTTCCTGGGATTGGTGGGGCTGCTGTGTGCCTACTACCTGGCGTTCGCCGATCTGCATGGCGCGCGGCCGTGGGTGATTCTGCTGATCGAGTTGGTGCCGCTGCTGTTGCTGGCGCCGGGGATGATCCTAGGCAGCGCGCGCGGGCATTCATGGATGTGCTTTGTGGTGAACCTGTATTTCATCAAGGGCGCGCTGGCGGCCTATGACCCGAATCGGCAGTGGTTTGGTGTGCTGGAAATGCTGGCGAGCCTGGCGGTGTTCTGCACGGCGTTGATGTATGTGCGGTACCGGCATCAGCTGAACCGGCGGTTGGCGGGGGAAGGATTGCCTGTCTGAATACACTTTTCGGGCAAAGCCCCAATCAATGTGGCTGGGGAGCTTTTTTGTGGCTAGGGAGCTTGCTGTGGGGAGGGAGCTTGCTCCCCACTGGGTATTTTCGGGCTTAGTGGTTGACGGTATACGCCAGCATCATCGACAACTGGCACATCGGCCGCCCGCTCTCGGCATGCCACTGGTTGAATGCGCCCTGCACCGTGGCCAGGTCCCGCAGGCTGGTGGGCACCTTGTCGACGATCTTCTGCGCATTCAGCGCCGCCACCACGTCATAGCTCGGCACGAACGTGTCCTTGCCCACCATCCGTAAAAAGCGTGGCGCCGACAGCCCGCCCAACTGGTGGCCGTGCTTGCTCAGGTACTTCCACAGGCCGACGATATCGGTCACCGGCCAGTCGGCAATAAACCCGCCGAAGCTGCCTTTTTCCTTCTCGATATCCAGAATCATCTGCGCATTGCGCGGCACGCTCTTGAGCTTGCCCAGGTGACGGATGATGCGCGTGTCCTGCATCAGCCGCTCCAGGTGCTCGGCGCCCATGAGCACGACTTTTTCCGGGTCAAACCCAAAGAACACCTGCTCGAAGGCCGGCCACTTGGCGTCCACCACGCTGTGCTTCAGGCCGGCGCGAAACACCCGCAGCGACAGGGTCGACAGGTAGCGGTCATCGCTGATCTTGCGCAGTTTCGCCGGGGTCAGGGGCACAGGCAGGTGGGCTTCCAGCTCGGCCGCCGAACCAAACCGGTTCAGACAATATTCGTGCAGCCACTTGTAATCGCGCATGCCCTCTCCTAAGGATTGAAATGAAAACGGCGCCCAGGAGCGCCGTCTGTCAGAGCGCTGAAAACACTCAGAGGTTCACTACGTTGACGAAGCGCGACGCCGCACTTTCGTCGATACGCAGGCTGGTGAAGTCGAACAGGTTACGGTCGGCCAACTGCGACGGCTGCACGTTCTGCAAGCTGCGGAAGATGCTGTCGACGCGGCCCGGGGTCTTGCGGTCCCAATCCTGGAGCATGTCCTTGACCACCTGGCGCTGCAGGTTTTCCTGGGAGCCGCAGAGGTTGCACGGGATGATCGGGAATTGCTTGAGGTCGGAGTAGGCCTGGATGTCCTTCTCATGGCAGTACGCCAGTGGGCGGATCACCACGTTGCGCCCGTCATCGGCCCGCAGCTTGGGCGGCATGGCCTTGAGGCTGCCGTTGAAGAACATGTTGAGGAAGAAGGTTTCGACGATGTCATCGCGGTGATGACCCAGAGCCATCTTGGTCGCGCCGATTTCGTCGGCAAACGTATAGAGCGTGCCACGGCGCAGGCGCGAGCACAGCGAGCAGGTGGTCTTGCCTTCCGGGACCAGCTCCTTGACCACCGAATAGGTGTCTTTCTCGACGATGTGGTACTCGACCCCCAATTCCTTGAGGTAGGCCGGCAGCACATGCTCGGGAAAACCCGGCTGCTTCTGGTCCATGTTCACGGCAACGATGTCGAACTTGATCGGCGCGACCTTTTGCAGGTGCATCAGCACGTCGAGCATGGTGTAGCTGTCCTTGCCGCCGGACAGGCAGACCATGACCTTGTCGCCCTCTTCGATCATATTGAAATCGGCGACTGCCTCGCCGGCCAGACGACGCAGGCGTTTTTGCAGTTTGTTCTGGTTGACCGTAAGAGTGCCCATGGCGCTTGGATCCGCGAAAGGTGTGTGACGAAAAGCCGGGTATTTTACCGGGATGGACGACCGAGTTCCAATGTGGGAGCGGGCTTGCTCGCGAACGCGAAGTGTCATTCGCCAGGTGTTTAGCTGACCCACCGCATTCGCGAGCAAGCCCGCTCCCACAGTTGACCGCATTCCAATCAACAGACCCCGCCGCGATTAAGCCCAATGTTTACAGCGCAATTTGCTCTAAAGCCCCACACTTTTTCCGGTCATCACTTCCTATACTGCGACATAAGGTCGCACATATATCCAGACCTTTCAGGCCAATTGGCCCGTGGGCGCTCCGCTGGGGGGCGATGGTAATAACGACAGGAGTGACTGGCATGATCCATCACGTCGTGGGACTTTTCACCCACCCCGATCAGGAATGGCGGGAAATTCGTGGCGATAAAGAAGAAAGCATCGGCCACATGTACCTCACCCACACGCTGATTCTCGCGGCCATCCCCGCTGTCTCAGCCTTTATCGGTACCACTCAGGTGGGTTGGGTTATCGGCAGCCGCGCCCCGGTGATGCTGACGGTGGAAAGCGCGTTGTGGATGACCCTCATGTCCTACGCGGCGATGCTCGGCGGCGTGGCGGTGATGGGCGCGTTCATTCACTGGATGGCCCGCACCTATGACGCCAACCCCAGCATGGCGCGCTGCGTGGCGTTTGCCACCTACACCGCGACACCGCTGTTTATCGGCGGGCTGGCGGCGCTGTACCCGCATATGTGGCTGGGCATGGTGGTGGGCACGGCGGCCATTTGCTACACGGTGTATCTGCTGTACGTGGGGCTGCCGACCTTCATGAACATCCACCCGGACGAGGGCTTCCTGTTTTCCAGCTCGGTACTGGCGGTAGGCCTGGTGGTGCTGGTGGCGATCATGGCCTTTACCGTGATCGTCTGGGGGCTGGGCGTAGGCCCGATCTACACCAACTGACGCGGTTTACCCGCAGGAAAAGCCACCGCAAGGTGGCTTTGTGCGTTATGCATGACCATTCGGCGCCTGACAGATTCGGATACACCCTTGTTTGCGGCATACTGGACATCTCTGGAGATATGTACAGCATGCCCGAGCAACTCAATACCCGCGTCGAAGATTGTTTCCTGCAAGCCGAATCCTTTTTCAAACGAAGCTTCAAACGCCCCCAGGTCAGCCTCAAGCTGCGGGGCCAGAAGGCCGGTGTCGCGCATTTGCACGAGAACCTGCTGCGCTTCAACCCGCAGCTGTACCGTGAAAACAGCCAACACTTCCTTAAACAGACAGTCGCCCATGAAGTGGCCCACCTGATTGCCCACCAATTGTTCGGCGAGCGCATCCAGCCCCATGGCGAGGAATGGCAGTTGATCATGCGTGGGGTTTACGAACTGCCGCCGGATCGCTGCCACACCTATGAAATCCAGCGGCGGCGAGTCACGCGGTATATCTACCGCTGTCCGTGTGCCGACAGTGACTTCCCGTTTTCGCCCCAGCGTCACGGGTTGGTGGGCCAGGGGCGGCGGTATTTGTGCCGCAGGTGCCGGCAGACTTTGGTGTTTACCGGGGAAACCCGCGTCGAGTGAGGTTTGTGGTGCTTGTATGGCCCTCTTCGCGAGCAAGCCCGCTCCCACATTTGATCGCATTCCAACGATGGAACTCGGTTGAATGTGGGAGCGGGCTTGCTCGCGAAGGGGCCGGCCCAGGCGCTACTGAATCACCTTGGCACGCCGCAAATCATCTATCTGCTGAGCACTGAAGCCCAACTCCGCCAACACCTCATCGCTGTGAGCGCCCACCGCCGCGCCTATGTGCCTGGCCGCCGGCAAGCCCTCGGAAAACTTCAGCGGGCAGGCGATTTGCGCCTGCCTGGAACCATCGCCCCGCGGCACCTGGCTGACCAGCCCCCGGGCTTTCAACTGCGGGTGTTCAACGGCCTCGCTCAGATTCAGCACCGGCTCGACACACGCATCAATCCCGGCAAACAGCTCACACAGCTCATCAAAGCTGCGTTTCTCGAACTCGACCTGCAGCGCCAGCTTGAGGGCTTTCTGCTGCTCGGGTTTGGGCGATAGGCCCATTGCCGCCAATTCAGGGCGGCCAAGGGCCGTACACAACTGCTGCATAAACGCCGGCTCCAGACTGCCCACCGACAACCAGCGTCCTTCCCGCGATCGGTAATAGTCATAGAAACTGCCGCCATTGAGCACTTGGTTCTCCCACGCAGGCTCCACGCCGCACGCCAGGTAACCGGCGCCGGCCATGGCATTCAGGCTGAAGGCGCAGTCGGTCATGCTCACGTCCAGGTATTGCCCCACCCCACTGTGCTGCCGGGCAATCACCGCCGCCAGCAAACCGATCACCGCGTGCAACGAGCCGCCCCCCACATCCGCCAACTGCACACCCAAGGGCAACGGCCCGCTGTCCTGGCGCCCGGTGTAGCTGGCAATGCCTGCCAGGGCCAGATAATTGATGTCATGGCCGGCGCGATCCTTGTAGGGGCCGGTCTGGCCGTAGCCGGTGATGGAGACGTAGATCAGCTTTGGGTTGATCGCCTTCAACGCCTCGTAACCCAGGCCCAGGCGCTCCATGACCCCGGGACGGAATTGCTCGAGGACGATGTCGTAGTCCGCCACCAGTTGCCGCACGATCGCCACCGCCTCGGCCTGTTTGAGGTCCAGGGCCAGGCTGCGTTTGTTGCGGTTCAGATAGGCATGGCTGGCCGACACGCCCTGGTCATGGGGCGGCAGTACTCGCAGCAGGTCCATCCGTGTGGGGGATTCGATGCGCAACACCTCGGCGCCCATGTCGGCCAGCAGCAACGAGGCGAACGGCCCCGGCAGCAAGGTGGAGAAATCCAGTACTTTGAGGGACGCCAAGGGACCTGACATGCGGACTCCGATTCCGATTCGATTGGCCACAGAGTAGGCAAACCCGGCGGTCGGCGGCAATCACATAAACCATCATCCGAAGTGACTGATGCTTCCCGAAGGCATAAAAAAACCCATCCGAAGATGGGTTTTTCACAAACGCTGCAGCCTTACTTGACGGCGGTTGGAGCCGGGCCTTCGGCCACGCCCAGGTCGTCTTCTTCACGGGTGTCGGAGATACCGCGACCACCGGAAGCCAGTTCGACTTTCAGCTTGTCTTCGTCCAGTTCCTTGACCCACTTGGCCACAACCAGGGTTGCAACAGCGTTGCCAACCAGGTTGGTCAGTGCGCGGGCTTCGGACATGAAGCGGTCGATACCCAGGATCAGCGCCAGGCCGGCAACCGGCAGGTGGCCAACAGCCGATAGGGTAGCGGCCAGTACGATGAAACCACTACCCGTCACGCCAGCAGCGCCCTTGGACGACAGCAGCAGTACCAGCAACAGGGTGATCTGGTGGGTGATGTCCATGTGGGTGTCAGTCGCCTGGGCGATGAACACGGCAGCCATGGTCAGGTAGATCGAAGTACCGTCCAGGTTGAAGGAGTAGCCAGTCGGGATAACCAGGCCGACTACCGACTTCTTGGCGCCCAGGCGTTCCATCTTGATCAGCATGCGTGGCAGTGCGGATTCGGACGAGGAAGTACCCAGTACGATCAGCAGTTCTTCACGGATGTAGCGGATCAGTTTCAGGACGCTGAAGCCGTGTGCGCGGCAGATGGCGCCCAATACCAGCACCACGAACAGGATGCAGGTGATGTAGAAGCAGATCATCAGCTGACCGAGCTGCACCAGCGAACCTACGCCGTAGGCACCGATGGTGAACGCCATGGCGCCCAGGGCACCGAGTGGCGCGAGCTTCATGATCATGTTGATGATGTTGAACATCACGTGGGCGAAACGATCGATGAAGTCCAGCACCGGCTTGCCGTAGGCACCCAGGCGGTGCAGGGCGAAACCGAAGATCACCGAGAACATCAGCACTTGCAGGATGTCACCGGTAGCGAACGCGCCAACGATAGTGTTCGGGATCACGTTCAGCAGGAAGCCAACGATGCTCTGGTCGGCACCGGCAGTCACGTAGGCCGCGACTTTGGAGGCGTCCAGGGTAGCCACGTCGATATGCATGCCGGCGCCCGGTTGCACGACGTTGACCACGACCAGGCCGATCAGCAGGGCGATGGTGGAGACGATTTCGAAGTACAGCAGCGCGTAGCCGCCGGTCTTGCCGACCGATTTCATGCTTTGCATGCCAGCGATGCCGCTGACAACGGTGCAGAAGATGATCGGGGCGATGACCATTTTGATCAGCTTGATAAAGCCGTCACCCAGTGGCTTGAGGGCCACGCCGGTCTGCGGGTAGAAGTGACCGAGCAAAATACCGATAACGATTGCAACGATCACCTGGAAATACAGGGATTTGTACAGTGGCTGACGAGTCGTCATTGCAAAGTTCCTCAATCGTCCCGTGTGGCAAATATCCGCCATTGCCCACGACACTTGAATTGCGAACCCTCCTGCACTGGAGGGATTTGTTGTTTGAGAGCCTGCTCGAGGCGGTCTCCCTGCGCTCTGTATCGCAAGCGTCGTGCCACTTCTGCTGAAACTCCCTGAAGGCCTTTAGACATCAGCGCTCGGGCGATTTCCAGCTTAAGGTTATGCCTACAGACAGTGGCGGATTTCCGCCTGCTCACCTGATCTCGTCCTACAATTTGGCGGATATCCGCCTTGTTGCACCCGCCCGGGGTGGCTAACATCCGCCACTCAATGGACGAGGCCCCTCATGCGTGAACGAACCATCGCCAGTCACTACGCCCGAGCCGCCCTCGGCGGTGCTCGCCGGGCCGGCTACGATTATTCGGGCCTGCTGCAGCAGGTCGGCATCACTGCGGAACTGCTGAGCGAGCCCCGCGCCCGCATCGCCCCCGAGCAATTCACCCGGTTGTTGCAAATGCTGTGGCTGGCGCTGGATGACGAATACCTGGGCTTCGCCGAAGGCCCGAGCAAGCGCGGCACTTTCGCCATGATGTGCCACGCGCTGATTCATTGCCGCACCCTGGAGAAGGCTCTGGAACGCGGCTTATTATTTTATAGCCTATTCCCGCAGGGTCCGCGCTGGCGTCTGACACGTGAAGGGGAAATGGCCCGCCTGAGCCTGGACGATTCGCAACTCTGGGACCCGGATCACTTCCTCAGCGAATGCCTGCTGGTGATCTGGCATCGACTCGGCAGTTGGCTGATTGGCCAGCGCATCCGCCTGCACCAGGCCACCTTCAGCTACCCGACGCCGGCCCATGCCGGTGAGTACGACTTGCTGTTCCCCTGCCCGCAGGTATTCGCGGCACCCACCAGCAGCCTGGTGTTCCCCAGCCGCTACCTGAGCCTGCCGTTGTTGCAGGACGAGCGCACCCTCAAGCATTTCCTCGAACGCTCCCCGGCCGACCTGCTGTCGCGGCCGGATGAAGGCGACAGCCTGAGCAGCCAGTTGCGCCGCCTATTGAGCCGCGACCGCACGCCCTGGCCTGACCTCGAAGCCGTCGCCCAGCACCTGCATATCAGCCCGCAGACCCTGCGTCGGCATTTGCGGGAGGAAGGCACCAGCTTTCAGGCGCTCAAGGATGAGTTGCGCCGGGACATTGCGATCTATCATTTGGGCCGGGCGGATTTGTCGTTGCAGGAAATCGCCGAGCAGCTGGGGTTTTCCGAACCGTCGGCGTTTCATCGGGCGTTCAAGAAGTGGACCGGGCTGACGCCGGGGGCCTATAGAGCACAAGAAACCTAGGTGTGTATTGATGCGACTGGCCTCTTCGCGAGCAAGCCCGCTCCCACATTTGACCGAGTTCCACCTTGGGAATGCCATCGAATGTGGGAGCGGGCTTGCTCGCGAAGAGGCCGGCACAGCCAATAAAGATCAAACAGCCGGGAAGTGAATCTTGAACGCCGCCCCACCCAGCGGTGAATCCCCAAGGGTCAGCCGGGCGCCATAGCTTTCAATGATGTCCTTGACCACCGCCAGGCCAATCCCCTGCCCCGGATGCTGGCGGTCGAGCCGCTCGCCCCGCTGCAGGATGCGCGCACGCTGGTCCGGCGGCACGCCGGGGCCATCGTCTTCGATGCACAACTCGGTGCCCTCCAGGCTTTCCTGCAAGGTGATGCGCACTTCGCTCAGGCACAGGCGATAGGCGTTCTCCAGCAGGTTGCCGAGCAGTTCCAGCAAGGCGCCCTTCTCGATCGGCACGTCGCATTCGTCCGGCAGTTCAAAGGCGACCTTCACGCCCTTATCGCGATAAACCTTGTCCAGCGTGTCGCACAGGCTTTGCAGCACCGGCTCCAGCCGCACCTGGTGGCGCACCAGGCCGCTTTTACGCAGGCTGGCGCGCTGCAATTGGTAGCTGATCTGCTGGCTCATGCGTTCGATCTGCGATTGCAGTACCCAGGCCTGGTCCCGATCTTCGGGGCGCTGGGCCATGTCTTCACTCACGCCTTGCAGCACCGCCAACGGGGTTTTCAGGCTGTGGGCCAGGTCATCCAGGGAATCGCGGTAACGGGTGCGTTGCTCCCGCTCGCTGTGGAGCAACCGGTTCAGGGAGCCGGTCAGGCGCAGCAGCTCGCGCGGGTGTTGCTCGCTGAGGCTTTCCCGGGTACCGCCTTCGATTTCATCCAGTTCCTGGCTCAGCCGGCGCAGCGCCTGCAGGCCCCAGGTCAGGCCCAGCCACAACAGGGTCAGCAGCACCAGCAAGGCGGCGCCGAAGCCCAGGTAGAGGTTTTCCCGCAGGCCTTCGAGGGTCAGTTGGTATTCACGCACCGGTTGCAGGGCGACGATACTGAACGCCGCGCTCTTGCCGCCCAGCAGCTTGACCTCGACGTCATAGACAAAAAATTCCTGGCCGTTGGCCTCGCGGATCCGCGCAAACTCGTTGCCGCGCCCGTCATAGCGCGGCTTGTAGTTGATGTTCTCTTCCTGGGTGGCGCGCGACCGCCAGACCAGATGGCCTTCGCGGTCATAGATGTAGCCCAGCAGGCGGCTGTCGGTGAGGTTGAAACGCTCGTCCGGCAGCTGCGCGGGCATCAGCAGGCGATTGTTTTCAACCCGGGCAGCCGAAATCAGCGTGGTGACATCCGACGCCAGGCGCTGCTCGATGGAGTCCTGCAGGGCCAGGCTGAAGGCGCCCTGCATGGCTGGCAACAAGGCCAGCATAAACAGCACGGCCAGGGTGGTGGCCGCGAGCATCAAACGCACACGTAACGAGCGAATCAACGGCAGCGCTCATTAAACAGGTAGCCCAGGCCACGCACGGTGTCGATCGGCTTGAACCCCGCCGGGCCTTCCAGCTTGCGGCGCAGGCGGCCTACCAGCACTTCGATGACGTTCGGATCGCGCTCGTCGTCATCGGGGTAGAGCTGTTCCATCAGGCGGTCCTTGGCAACCACTTGCTGGTGATGCCGCATCAGGTATTCGAGGATGCGGTATTCGTAGGCGGTCAGCGCCAGTGGCTGTTCGTCGAGGGACGCCTGCTTGCGATTGAGGTCCAGCAGCAACGGCCCGGCGACGATGGTGGATTGGGTGAAACCGCTGGAGCGGCGCAACAGTGCGTTCATCCGCGCTTCCAGCTCTTCGAACTGGAACGGCTTGACCACGTAGTCGTCGGCACCCGCTGCCAGACCTTCAACCTTGTCCTGCCAGTTGCCACGGGCGGTCAGGATCAGGATCGGGAAGGTCTTGGCCTGGGCGCGCAATTGGCGGATCAGGTCCAGGCCGCCCATGCCGGGCAGGCCCAAATCGATGATCGCCAGGTCGTGGTTGAATTGCCCGGTCTGGTACAGCGCCTCTTCGGCATTGGCGACGGCCTCGACCACGTGACCGCTGTCGGTAAGGCGGGTCAACAGGTGATGGCGCAGCAACGCCTCATCTTCGACAACCAGCAATTTCATAAAGCTCTCCAAGGCAAATCAACTTTCCAACTGGGGTATATCATAGCGGCCCTGCAGGTCTTGCTGGCGCAACTTACTGCCGTTGAAGTGACCTGACAGGTTTTCGTTGCCCACGCGATAGTCTGACTGCGGGGTGTGCTGGCCCAGGGACTGGCCCCATGGGGCCGCCTGTTCACCGGCATCCTCGAAGCTCACCCGCTGGAGAAGGCTGTAGGGCTTTTTGCTCTTCTCCTTGGAGAAACCCGCGAAACTCGAATCAGAGGCCTGGACGCCAGCGGTGGCGCTGAGCATGGTTAAGGCCAACATCAGCTTCTTGATCGCAGTCATGGTGCTACCTCATACGCTTGGGCTTTGGGTACGGGGCCAGACTACGCAGACGCCCCTGAACTCCCCCTGAACACTCTCTGAACCTGGGCTGAACCGAGGCCGGCTACTGTGTAAAGAGTTATTTACGTATCCCCGGCCGCAGGCTATCCAGCGGCCCTGCAACTCGGCAAAATACCCGGCATGAATTCCCTACCCGCCTGCTGCACCCCACTTGACGCCCATTGGCCGTTGCCCGATGCCTTGCCCGGCACGGTCTTGCTGAGCACCCGTTTTGACCCGGCCCTGCTGGCCATCGGCGATTTCCAGCGCAGCGCCGTGCCGCCACCCGCGAGCATCCAGCGTTCGGTGGCCAAGCGGCAGGCGGAGTTCCTGGCCGGTCGCCTGTGCGCCCGCGCGGCCCTGCAACAGCTGGACGGGCTGGATTGCGTACCGGCGATCGGCGAGGACCGCGCGCCGGTCTGGCCCGCGCACATCAGTGGTTCGATCACCCACAGCTCCGGCCATGCAGCGGCCATCGTCGCCCACAAGTCACAGTGGCGCGGGCTGGGGATGGACCTGGAGAACCTGCTGCCCCTGGAGCGGGCGGAACGCCTGGCCGGGGAAATTCTCACTCCGGATGAATTGCTGCGCATGGCCGCCGGGCCGCGGGAGCAGGTTGCGCAACTGGTGACGCTGACGTTTTCGGCGAAAGAGAGCCTGTTCAAGGCGCTCTACCCGATCGTGCAGAAGCGCTTTTATTTTGAGCATGCCGAGTTGCTGGAGTGGTCGGATACCGGCCATGCGCGGCTGCGGTTGCTGACGGACCTGTCCGCAGAGTGGTGCCATGGCAAGGAGCTGGAGGCGCAGTTTGCTGTGGATGGCGGGCAGTTGTTGAGCCTGGTGGCCGTCCAGGCCTAGACCTTCTCCTGATCCCGTGGCCAACTCAGGCTGAAACACGCGCCACCCAGATTGTTGCTCTTGCTGATCAACGCCCGGCCGCCGTGCCAATAGATGATCCGCCGCACAATGGATAACCCCAGGCCGTGCCCACCCGACGCGCGGGTCCGGCTGTCATCCAGGCGAAGGAACGGCGTGAAAATCCGCTCCCAGGCACTTTCCGGTACGCCCGGCCCGTCGTCTTCCACGTCGATGCGGCAACGCACCTGGCCCACCTGGTAACTGATCAGCACCTGCCCCTGGGCGTGGCGCATGGCGTTGCTCACCAGGTTTTGCAGGGCACGGTGCAGGTAGCGCGGCTCGGCCTCCACCCATGCATCATCCCAATGCGCCGAGGACAGGCAGATGCCCCGCGCCACGTTGATTTCCGGGCGCAGCGGTGACAGTTCATCAATCACCTGATCCAGCAACGCATTGAGGTCGACCCGCTGGAAATTCAGTGCCGGCGCCCCCTGTTCCAGCCGCGCGTAGGTGAGCATTTCGTCCACCAGGCCATCGAGGTCCTGGATGTCGCTGTCCATGCCCTCCATATACTTGCGCCGCGCTTCAGGCGTGGCCGCGTCGCCGATCATCTCCAGGCCGAACCGCAGGCGCGCCACCGGGGTGCGCAGTTCGTGGGACACCGCCCGCACCAGTTCGCGCTGAATTGCCAACAGGCGTTGCAGGTGCTCGGCCATGCCATTGAACGCTGCCGCCAGGCGCCCCACCGAATCGGCGCCGCGGGCCGGCACCCGCACTTCAAGGCTGCCTTTGGCGATGCGCGTGGCGGCGGCTTCCAGGCCACTCAAGCGCCGCTCCAGCTGGCGCACCAATAAATAGACGATCAAGCCGATCAAGGTCAGGCTGATCAGCGCAATCAGGATCAGCCATTGCGCCGGGTACGGATTCATCTGATACAGCGGGCCGATTTCCAGGACCCACGGCGTGCCGACCATGCCGGCAAATACCCGGATCGAATCCCCACCCTTGCCCAGGGCCATCACGGTATCGCCTTCGGACACGCGGCGGCGCTGGTCTTCGTCCATATCGGCCTGATTGAGCATCACCAGGTGCATCTCGAAACCAAAGCCCTTGGCTTCCTTCAGGTCTGCGAGTTTCTGCGGTTGCTCCGCCACCGGGAAACGCACCAGCTCATCGGCCAGCAGGTAGATCGTCGCGCGGGCCAGTTGTTCGCTGATTTGCTGCACTTCACCGGTCAGCAACAGTTGCTCCTGGTCACTGACCAAGCGCAGCACCCTGGCCGCGTGAGGCCCGGTTTGCTCCACCAACACCTGGCCGCGTTGCAGACGGGTACGCTGGGTCAGGTCCAGGTGCGCCTCCGCCACGGTCTGCAATTGCAGCGGGATACCCAGCAAGCGCTCCCACACTGCCAGGGCACGGCGGCGCTCGATGGCACTCATGGGTTGCAGGTTGTCGCCCATCAGCGCGAAGGTGCCGTGGGCCAGGCGCTCGCGGTACTGGCCGCTGCGCACTTCATTGAGCAGGTGCAAGGCCAGTACGCCGAGCAACGCCACCAGAATCAGCGCCGCGCACATGCCGCCGTAGATGCGCAGGAAGATTGAGTTCACGGCGTCAGGTCAGCCGCAGCTTCGGGGACGAACAGGTAGCCTTTGCTGCGAATGGTCTTGATCAGGCGTGGGTGGATCGGGTCGTCGCCGATTTTCGGGCGGATACGCGAGATGCGCACGTCGATGGAGCGGTCCTGGCCGTCATAGCCAATACCGCGCAAGGCGGTGAAGATTTCTTCCCGGGACAGGATCCGCCCGGCATTCACCACCAGCAGCCACAGCAGGTCGAATTCGGCGCTGGTCAGTTCGATGCCGCCCTCATGCAGCCAGGCTTCACGCAGGGCGTTGTCCACCACCAGCGGGCCGAATTGCAGGCGCCGCTGTTTTTCGGGGAGTGCCGGCTCGACGCTTTCGCTGCGCCGCAGCAGGGCCTGGATGCGTGCCAGCAACAGGCGTGGACGCACGGGTTTGCACACGTAATCGTCGGCGCCCATGTCCAGGCCCAGCACCTGGTCCATGTCGTCGGTGCGCGCGGTCAGCATCAGGATCACCCCGTCGTAGCGCTCGCGCACCTTGCGGCAAATGCTCAGGCCGTCTTCACCGGGCAACATCAGGTCGAGGATCACCAGGTCCGGCTGCTCGGTGATGATCCGCGCCGCCGCGAGGGCGCCATTGCCTTCCACCGACACCCGCAAGCCGTTGCTCTCCAGGTAGTCACGGGTCAACTCGGCCAGTCGCTCGTCGTCCTCGACAATCAATACCTGCCAGGCTTCTTGCTCCATGCGTTACCTCGGTTCTAATTATTGTAGGGGCGGGTTTGCCCGAGAAAACTCGAGGGCGCCGCGCTTATTCAGGTTTCCAGCGTCATCGTTGACGTCCTTCGCGGGCAAGCCCTCTCCTACAGTTGTCATGTAGGCGAGGCATAAACTGTATGGATAACCGCCGATTGTAGCAACGGGCAGGCCCTCTGCCACAAGCGCGCAAATGGGTTCGGACATCGTGTTTTTTTGTGATAGGGTTCGCGCCCGCAAAAATCCAACCGGTTGTTTTTACCTCGGAATATTCGGTGACAAACGGCGCAATGCAGCAGTACTGCGGCCTACACGGCCATTCCACGTTTCATACACATTTTACCCACAGCGTTATCCACAGGTAGTCCGTTGCTAAGCCCCCCAAAACGCATTATCTTGTAGGTCGTCGCCAAAAAAACCCTACATGTAGGGTTTTCAGCGAAAAGACCAAACACAAATCAGACAAGAAACTCAAGCTCTTTCTTGCCCCTGTTTGGTGAACTTAAGCCTTTTTCAGAAGACCAAACCGCGCACGCGGATGGCAGCCGTTTTCTGCCCCGATCAGGCGAAAACGGTACGGGTGTTGCAGTACGAAACTGTCACCCACCAGGAATACGGTAAAGAGCCCCAAGGCTTGTAACCGAAGACTTCGGCATGGAAGCGGCGCGAACAGCTCCCTTCCTCCTGTCCCGAAGTTGTTATGCCAGGCCCCTGGCCTGTTGTAAGTGCTTCAGGACGGAACGGTGGGCACCGTGATGGTGCCCAAATAAATATAGAATGTGGAGACAACCCCCCATGCAAACCGACACAACTCGCGAGAACCCGCAGGGCTCCGTGCCGCAGGCCGCTGATTCGAACCTGGATCTGTCCGCCACCGCGCCCGGCCAATTGCGCGTGATCAAGCGTAACGGCACTGTCGTTCCTTACACCGATGACAAAATCACCGTCGCGATCACCAAAGCGTTTCTTGCAGTTGAAGGCGGCACCGCTGCTGCCTCGTCGCGCATCCACGACACCGTTGCCCGCCTGACCGAACAGGTCACCGCAACCTTCAAGCGTCGCATGCCATCGGGCGGCACCATTCACATCGAAGAAATCCAGGACCAGGTCGAACTGGCCCTGATGCGTGCCGGCGAGCAGAAAGTCGCCCGCGACTACGTGATCTACCGTGACTCGCGCGCCAAGGAACGTGCCGTACGTTCCCCGGCCGAAGAAGCTGCCGTACAAGCTCACCCGTCGATCCGCATCACCCTGGCCGACGGTACGTTTGCACCGCTGGACCTGGGCCGCCTGAACACCATCATCACCGAGGCCTGCGAAGGCCTGGAAGAAGTCGATGGCGACCTGATCCAGCGCGAAACCCTGAAGAACCTGTACGACGGCGTGGCCCTGACCGACGTCAACACCGCACTGGTGATGACCGCCCGTACCCTGGTCGAGCGTGAGCCGAACTACTCGTTCGTCACCGCGCGCCTGCTGATGGACACCCTGCGTGCCGAAGGCCTGGGCTTCCTGAAAGTCGCCGACAGCGCCACCCACCACGAGATGGCCGACCTGTACGCCAAGGCCCTGCCGGCCTACATCGCCAAGGGTATCGAATTCGAATTGCTGAACCCGATCCTGGCCACCTTCGACCTGGAAAAACTCGGCAAGGCGATCAACCACGAGCGCGACCAGCAGTTCACTTACCTGGGCCTGCAAACCCTGTACGACCGTTACTTCATCCACAAGGACGGGATCCGCTTCGAACTGCCGCAAGTGTTCTTCATGCGCGTGGCCATGGGCCTGGCGATCGAAGAGAAGCAGAAAGAAGACCGTGCCATCGAGTTCTACAACCTGTTGTCGTCCTTCGACTACATGTCGTCGACCCCGACCCTGTTCAACGCCGGTACCCTGCGTCCACAGCTGTCCAGCTGCTACCTGACCACCGTGCCGGATGACCTGTCGGGCATCTACCACGCGATCCACGACAACGCCATGCTGTCCAAATTCGCTGGCGGCCTGGGTAACGACTGGACCCCGGTGCGTGCGCTGGGTTCGTACATCAAGGGCACCAACGGCAAGTCCCAGGGCGTTGTACCGTTCCTCAAAGTAGTGAACGACACCGCCGTAGCCGTGAACCAGGGTGGCAAGCGCAAGGGCGCTGTATGTGCCTACCTGGAAACCTGGCACATGGACATCGAAGAGTTCATCGAGCTGCGCAAGAACACCGGTGATGACCGTCGTCGTACCCACGACATGAACACCGCCAACTGGATCCCTGACCTGTTCATGAAGCGCGTCTTCGATGACGGCAAGTGGACCCTGTTCTCGCCATCCGAAGTACCGGACCTGCACGACCTGACCGGCAAGGCTTTCGAAGAGCGCTACGAGTACTACGAAGCCCTCACCGAATACCCGGGCAAGGTCAAGCTGTTCAAGACCATCCAGGCCAAAGACCTGTGGCGCAAAATGCTCTCCATGCTGTTTGAAACCGGCCACCCATGGCTGACCTTCAAAGACCCGTGCAACCTGCGCAGCCCGCAGCAGCACGTGGGCGTGGTCCACAGCTCGAACCTGTGCACCGAGATCACCTTGAACACCAACAAGGACGAGATCGCCGTTTGCAACCTGGGCTCGATCAACCTGCCGAACCACATCGTCAACGGCAAGCTGGACACCGCCAAGCTGGAACGCACCGTGAACACCGCCGTTCGCATGCTCGATAACGTTATCGACATCAACTACTACTCGGTACCCCAGGCGCAGAACTCCAACTTCAAGCACCGTCCGGTCGGCCTGGGCATCATGGGCTTCCAGGACGCGCTGTACCTGCAGCACATTCCTTACGGTTCGGACGCTGCAGTCGAGTTCGCCGACAAGTCCATGGAAGCGGTCAGCTACTACGCGATCCAGGCTTCCTGCGACCTGGCCGACGAGCGTGGCGCCTACGAGACGTTCCAGGGTTCGCTGTGGTCCAAAGGCATCCTGCCGCTGGATTCGCAACAGATCCTGATCGAGCAACGTGGCCAGAAGTACATCGACGTTGACCTGAACGAATCCCTGGACTGGGCGCCGGTACGTGCCCGCGTGCAGAAAGGCATTCGTAACTCCAACATCATGGCCATCGCACCGACCGCCACCATCGCCAACATCACTGGCGTGTCGCAGTCGATCGAACCGACCTACCAGAACCTGTATGTGAAATCGAACCTGTCGGGCGAATTCACCGTGATCAACCCGTACCTGGTTCGCGACCTGAAAGCCCGCGGCCTGTGGGACTCGGTCATGATCAACGACCTGAAGTACTACGACGGTTCGGTGCAGCAGATCGAGCGCATCCCGCAAGAACTCAAAGAGCTCTACGCGACCGCCTTCGAAGTGGACACCAAGTGGATCGTCGACGCCGCCAGCCGTCGCCAGAAGTGGATCGACCAGGCTCAGTCGCTGAACCTGTACATCGCCGGCGCATCGGGCAAGAAGCTCGACGTGACCTACCGCATGGCCTGGTACCGTGGCCTGAAAACCACTTACTACCTCCGTGCCCTGGCTGCCACCAGCACCGAGAAGTCGACCATCAACACCGGCAAGCTGAACGCTGTTTCCAGCGGCGGCAACCACGGTGATGATTCGGTTCTCGCCGCACCTGCCGGCCCGGCGCCAGTGCCTAAAGCCTGCGCGATCGACGAGCCGGATTGCGAAGCTTGCCAATGACAGCCAGGTTCAAATAAACGTATACATTAAGCTTTAGAACTCCATAACCCCCTGATAAAACAGGGGGTTTTTTTGTTTACAGAAAAATACGAAGTTTCTATACTCCCGCCATGCTATCGCAGGTTCAGGGAACGTATACATTGAAAGCCATCCGAATCAAATCCTTCACCGCCACTGATGGCCTACCTATGGCCGTGTTGGTGGATGAGGAAGGCAATCCCCCCTTCTTACCTAATGTCTATGCAACCGTTCGATACCGGGGCAAAGGAGCCGCGCTACCGACTACAGAAAAAGTCCTTCGCACCATCGGCATGGCCTACATGTGGGCACATGCTCGGAAGATCGATATCCACACAGCGCTAACGTCGCAGGCATTTCTGTCATTGGAACAATGCGAAGACTTGGCCAACTTTCTGCGAATGAATAGGGCTGCGCAAGATCTTGAAGTCCAGGCGGCAGTCGTAGCAAAGCCGCAGAAGATTATCCGACTTGAGCAAGTGCGCGGCAGCATGGCAACAACTCAGTCGACCAGCCAGAGCTCAGCAGCTGAGGGCGGCTATAGAATCCAGACGATAGTCAGATTTCTTAATCACCATCATCAACGCCTATGTAACCAGGTGCTGACGAGCGATCAGCAGAATCTGAAAGAAGCCCGAGAGATGGCAATTCAGAGACTCCGCTCTCTAGCTCCAAGGTCGGGAAATCCATCACAGGGAGACCCTGTAGAGGGCCTCCCTGAGGATGTAATGATTCATGTAGAGGGTGTATTCACACCTGGATCTGCTGAAAACCCGTTCAAAGAGGGTTTTATCCAAGCCCGGAATTTTTTGATCTACAGAATGTTGTCGGATAACTCCCAGCGGCGTAATGAGTTAAGACACATCCGTGTTGAAGACGTTGACTACGCCCGAAAGCGGGTACAGGTTCGAGTTTCAAAAACGCGCCCACGTAAATTAGCGATCTCCCAAAAAACCACCGATCTTTATCGTGAATTTGTTAGGGATTACTGGAGCAAGATACCTGTGAAGAAGCGCGCTCATGGATATCTGTTCATCACTAGATCCGGGAATCAGATGTCAACGTCAGCTATTAATCTGATTTTTGAAACTGCGCGAAAAAACTCAAAATCGATACCGAAATTCTTCGCACCACACACCATGCGTAGGACATGGAATGACCGATTGAGCAGGAAGATTGATGCCCTACCGCCTGAAAAGCGTATGCCCCCCGAGGAAGAAAAGAAGATCCGTTGTCTTATCAACGGGTGGTCAGAAAACTCAAAAATGGCTTCGAGGTACGGAGCGAGATCAATTCGAGAGAAGGCAGATCGAATTGCGGAAGAGTTAGCAAATGAAATCGCAGGCAAGGCTTAAAATGGCGCACAACGTAAAAAACTTACTAAATGCTACCGATGCAAACTTAGAAGTAAAAGAACTTAAAAAAGAGATTGTGCTCCTTGATGGTCGAGTTGTTACTGTCTCATCAGGGACTAAACTTGCCATACTCGACAGGGATGGCAAGTCGTGCCCAGTATATTTTGACATATTAGACGAGCGAAATTCTTTTCACGGCAGTCTCTTTATCTGTTTATCCAGCACCCTCAGCACACACAGCCTTAGCTACAACTCCACTATCAGCAAAGCTCTAAGCGCCTGGTTTACGCAAAAGAACATTGGACTTTGCGAAAACATAAGTCTTGCAGAAGTTAGTACAATCTTAGATATCAAGCCCTCTTACAGAGCCTTTATCATCCCAATACTGCGCAGAGTAAAACAACAATCACTTCCCGGCCTCTCGGAAGAAGTTAAAGACTTTTTAGAAAATGATTACAAGTGGGAGCAAAAAGGGGGCGGCTCGTACTACACTCTGATTACCAATGACCCCGAGAAAGGCGCACTGACAAATCAGGAACTGCATAATATTCATCATGCGTTAAACCAAGGGTATGCAAGCAATCACGTCTCTCTATTTGCTTTTACTTTATGCTGGTTTTTTATTGGAACGGGTGTTCGCCCCGTTCAAATCCGTCGCATGAGACGAAGTGATGTAATTATTCACGATAGGTTAGGCATGGAGGTCACCCTCAGAATACCGCTAGCTAAGGGACAGGGGATAATTAAAGATGAATATTGGATCAGAAAGGCTCCAACAGTTTTATCTGAATGTTTGATTAACTATTTGGATTTGTACTTCCCTACGGAAAGCCCTAAGGATGAAGCTTTATTTCGAGGTTCACCTGGAGAGCTGAGCTTACTAATAACTGATACTCTGGCGGCACTGCCTACCTTCTCGGAACGGCTAGAAGGCCCAATTCACATCACCCCATACCGTTTTCGTTACACCATGGCAACGCGCGCGCTAGCTCAAGGTGCATCTGATGCTGAGGTAGCAAGACTGCTTACACACCGAAGCACCTCTTGTATTAAATTTTATAGGGCATCAATGCCTGAGCTCCAAAAGCCGATACGACAAGCGCTAGGAAAGGAAATGGATTACTTCGCCAGTGCTTTCCAAGGACGTCTAATTGATCATCTGGGTGAGGCTAGTCGTGCCGGAGATGACGAATGCGTTATCGCTGATTATCTGAGGTTAACTGGGGAGGCCTTGGGTGCTTGCGGTACTCGCGCGGAATGCCATCAGCACGCACCCATTGCCTGCTTGTCATGCCCATATTTTGAGCCGTTAATCAACGCCCCCTGGGAAACCTTGATGGTGACGTTGATCGAAGATCAGAAAGTCGAGACAGAGCCACGAATTCAACAGATAAATCATAATGCTATGTCTGCGATTCAACAGATCATGACGGTACGAGATAGTAGGACGGCTGAGGTAGTAATCTCACATGGTTGATATTGTTCATTTCGCAGGAAAAGCGGGAGTGGCTGCGGCCACCAACCTGGAAAAATTCATCCTACATGCAAAGGTTAACACACCATTCACAAGTATTTGTTGGGAAGATAATAGCTGGAATATTACTAGCTTCAACATCGGTAAAAACCAAGGCAAGACAAAGAAGATTGCGCACTTCAAATCACTGCGCGATCCTTCCCGCAACAAGTCAACCGTCATAATTCCTTTTTCGATGCCGTTTCTTGAATTTGCAAAATCGGCATTCAGCGAAATCATGCGACGCTTTCACCTTCAAGAGTTCAAGCGCTATCTGTATGCCATGCAAGCGATTGAGCAAGCCCTCCTAGACTCAGGCAAGCCCGCGTGTGTCACTCAGGTGGATGCAAACATTCTGGACGACGCAGCAAGCTTGTTACAGCTCCGCTTCGACGATGCATGGAGCGTAGGTCGTTGCTTAGAGCGGCTAACGACTCAAATCATTGCTCCAGCAAAATTGACACCCGTACCACTCGATTGGGTATCTCCAATTACTTATAAACAACCTATCCGTGCTGATCGTGTAGCCCCGAAGAATAACGACAAAGTCGTTAGCCGTCTTCCTAGTGTACAGACAATTCTAGACCTAGCTGAAATTCATCATACAAGCAAGCATATCCCAGACCGTGTTGTAACTTCGTTCGTTACGTTGGCAATGTTTGCTCCTAGCCGGGGCTCTGAGATACTCACTCTTCCTGTGAACTGTATCCGACATGTACAAGGCGAAGAAGGCCTCATGATGGGTATTGCATGGGATCCGGCTAAGGGTGGGATGCCGCTAACTAAATTCGCGGCGTCCGAGCAGTTTGAAAAGCTTGCAACTGAAACAGTCGACTTTCTACTTGATCTTGGCGCGTCATCTAGAAGGGCGGCTCTTTGGTATGCCGAGAATCCGGGGCAGCTTTACCTGCCTGATGATATGAAGCACTTAAGGGGGCAGCCGATAACTCTTTATGAGGCCTCTAAGATACTGGGCAAACCTACTGAAATTCAATCCAGCCACGCGTCTCGGTTTGGGCTTGTGAAGATCGATGGCAAAACGAACATTTCATCTCGAACTGGAGCTGCTGGGCGGTATTGGGCGAGCCTTTTTGACTTCGCCTCACTTGAAAAGGTCGTCCTGGCAAAACTCCCAGAAATATTTCCAATTTTAGACGGGTCGACAGGACTTAAATGGCATCAGGCGTTGTTTGTATTACCTGAGAACATTATTAACCCTATCGCAGAGACACTTCACAATGTTCCGTCAGTATTCAGCATTAACCAAATCAACAACCAACTAGGTGCCAACCCTGCCGGAGTTACAATTTTCTCCCGTCATGGAAAAACAAACAGGGACGGCAGCCCTATGGCTATAACCACCCACGGATTCCGTCACCTTTTGAACACACTTGCTCAAAGCAAGCACTTGAGCGAGTCTCTAATCGCCTTTTGGTCGGGGCGAAAGAGCGTAATGCAAAACAAATGGTACGACCACGTGCCACAAGAAGCCTTCATCGAAGCGTACCTAAAACTTGGCGACAACATTGGTGGCATTTCTTCCGGTGAAGCGCTGAATGAAAAAGTTCAAGGGCTTATCGCCAGCCACGCATTGACTGAGCATGAGGCAATGGGAATCGAGCTAGGGTCAATCAGCGTAACTCGCTTCGGTCTCTGTAAGCACCCTTACGCTCTGACTCCCTGCCCTCTAGATAAAGACTGCTCTAACTGCTCAGAGCACGTTTTCGTAAAGGGTGATAAACGCCACCGTGAGGAGGCTGAATTCCAATACAACATTCACGCCAAGGCCGTTGCAGCCGCTACAGCCGCGCTTGAGGGTGGTGAGCCAGGTGCAGCACGCTGGCTGAAGCAGAATCATCCCCGTATGCAGCGCTGGGCTCTCATATTGGAGAAGATGAACGATGAAACGATCCCTAATGGAACCATGATCACCCTCCCCCCACCTGAGAATACTCAGTCCAAAACCGGATTGGCTCATGCCGTCAGAATGATAGCTACAGATGTAAATCACCCGGTAGAGGTTGATCCTACAGATGAAGCTGAAAACGCTCTTATGTCGATGGGGTTCTTCTAATGGGCGCACCTAAGATGTCCGACTCGATGATCAATCAGTCGGTATTGATGCTGGACGGTTGGTCAGGAAAGCTGACATGGGATCTGTATCTAGAAGCTCTATCTGTTGATGTAGGTCATCGATACACCAAGGCAGCAATGTTGAGACATGATCGAATTAAAGACGCTTGGAATCATGCGAAAGATCGATGCAGGGGTTCAGATGAGGGCTCAACCAAGCCTCCCGAAATAGCGCTCATGGATACTCGACACAAAGAACTGCAAGAGCGCGTACAACGCCTTACTCGCGAAAACAACAAGCTGCTGGAGCAGTTTGTGCGCTGGGCTCATAACGCTTCACGGCGGGGTATGAGTTTGGAGGATTTGGAGCGACCGTTGCCTTACGTCAAAACCAAAGAGCTTTCGTAAGGAGAGGCCATCCACGTGTGTGGCCCGCCCCACTAACCCGCTGGTTCCTTGCATTGATTCCCCGGTTGACTGCGGAGATGCGTCAACCGGATTGATTACCTACCAGTCGATCTGCAAACGCTGTTTGCTCTAGGTTCTGATGCTCGCCGCTGACCTGCGGCTATCGGGTGAGGCTATAGCCAGACCATGCCAAATACATTTAGGATCAGACCGTCCCGATCAGGAGAGTGGGTGTAGCAATGAATCTAACTGTTTTGGGTTCAAAGCTGTCTCGGTATCGCGAGCAGCTCGCGATGAGCAAGGAGGAGGTAAGTGCGGTGACCCGCATCCCCCTTGAACGCCTGCTGTCAGTTGAAGCCGGCTCCCAAGCGCCTACCGGTGACGAAGTGCTTATCCTGGCAGACCTCTACCACTGCAACTTCAAATTCTTCATCTCGAACGAGCAACTCGCCCCCTTTGAACAGACCGAAATCCTGTATCGCAGGCACGGCGCTGAATTCACCAAGGATGATCGTAGATCTGTGCAGGAATTCCTGTACCTCTGCGAAACAGAGGACTTCTTGATGAGAGAGCTGAATGCAAAACAGCTCGAGTTTCCCGCGCCCCAGGCTTTTGGGCATTTTAAAAATGATGGGATCCGAGCGGCTGAAGCCTTTCGCCGCTTCAACCAGCACGCTAGCAATGCCGTCCCTCGGGATGTGTATCAAGAGATTCGCCAGACCGGCGTGCACGTATTCCGTCGGAAGCTTGGCAATTCCAACATATCAGGGCTCTTTTTAGCTCACCCTACCGCTGGAAAGTGCATTCTGGTCAACTACAGCGAAGACGTATACCGGCAACGGTTTAGCGCCGCACATGAGTTTGCTCACGCTCTTTTCGACGCCAAGAGTGGCCCCAGTATCACATATGCCCGCGCGGCTAACGATGATCTTGTAGAAGTGAGAGCAAACGCCTTCGCTTCCCGGTATTTAATGCCTCCAGAATTCCTTCGACAGCTCCCTGATCCAGAACAATGGACGCAGGCAAATACCGAGCATTGGGCTCATCAATTGCGTGTCAGCTGCGTAGCCTTGGGCATAAGCCTGAAGTCCGAGGGACTTATTAGCGCGCTAGCATTGCAGCGGATAAAGTCTTACCGCGTGCCGAGAGAACTAAAGATTGATCCGGAATTACCGGCTCAGTTGACGACGCATCAGCGTGAACGAAAGGCCAGGTTACTGGAGAAGGGACTGTCTGATAGTTACGTAGCGCTATGTCTGGACGCTGAGAGTCGTGGCGTCATAACCCAGGGGCGTCTGGCTGAAGCCTTGCTTTGTGACTTGGGAGGGCTTCAAGAGTTGCTCAGCCTTTATGGAAGATCCCCCAATGGCCATTGACCCGTCCCGCTTCCATTTGATCAATGTGACAGACACCTGTTCGGTATGGAATGTACTATCGTCTGGAACGTTGTACCGCGCTGCGCTGGCTGCGCAATGCCACTTCTGCGTCACGGAATTCGTGAACTACGAGTGTCTAGTAAAGCACCGCACATCACCAACCGACGCTAGCCGCGAGCTGCAGCGTCGACTAATTGATGCACGTGAAAAGGGCCAGTTTCCGGTACATGCTTGCAGTCTCGATGATCTTCAAGCCATCAGTAGGTTGGAAAACCTTAGGCGTCTTGGAAAGGGGGAGTTGTCCTCTATCGCATTCGCCATGAGTCGTGGTTTAGCTGTGATGACCGACGATCAGGGTGCTAGAAAGCTTTCTGCGGCAGCGGGGAGCCATCCCACGCAGACGACTCCGCACCTGCACAGCTGGCTGATTTTTTTTCGAAAATTGGATGACGCAGATCATTCCAACGTGATTACACAACATATGAGCATGGGGGGCTGTATTGCGCCTCACCTCGCAGACGCGTACGGCTTAGCTTTGCAGTGCGCTCGGAACGCGCATTCTCCTGAACCTAAGCAGGCTTAGCGTAAGTGTCGCTAGCTCAGTGGATCGCCAGGGTGGATGTAGGCAAGCATCCAAAGAGTTCTTCGCCTAGCTCTCTCAATCTTGCGGAGTTCATCGCAGGTCATTTCAGATTCTTCCTGGTACAGCCGTGCGGTGGTTATGGCGTATGCCTGGTGTGAACCGAGCCACCGCTGAGCTGTTTCTCGGCTCTTTGGAGGCTGCGCTTACGATTATCGCGAGCTGAAACTGAAGGCTTGCCCTCTCGCACGCCTCCTATCGGCGCTCTCTGCTAGGTCAATGGAGTAGCATTCTTAGGACGTTTTCTCGCGTCGGGCTAGCTTTCGTCGCGACTCTATTATAAATTAAGGATGCATTCTGACTGATTACTGACAGGAGAAAACATGATAATCACTAATAGTGGCTGCCAAGAGTAATTTTCTTGGAAAAAAAAGGGCTCCTAATGGGGCCTTTTTTTAATGTCTGAAAAGGAGTTCCCATGAATAAAAAGCCTACATTTACGCAAGGCATACTGATTGCCTCTATTTTACTTTTAATCGTTATCGCAATTTTCAGGAAATCTGGCGAAGCAATAGGCTTTCTTGCAAAACAAGAGCTTGACGAATGGGTTTATTTCTTTATTTTCAGCGCAATTTCTTCGCTTATCATACTAACCCTATACCGAATAATCTCTGAAAAATATCAAGAGACGAAAGTGGGGATTAAGTATATCGCCTATAGTTTTTTCTTGGTTTCGATAAGCACCTACCTAGTTCTTAGATACCAAGGAGTCACGAAGGATTATCAGACCTCACTTGCCCTTTTCGCAAGTTCCTCGCTGCTTGGTGCAGGTTGGTGGGTGCAAGCCACGATAAGCTCTGCCGCTGCCAGAAAAGCACACACAGTCAACACCATCATGAGTCATCGATATAGCGAGCTCTTTTTCAAAAGAAACGATAACGCTACTAAAAATTTCCCACCCAGACGTTCAGTTCACCCAACGCTGGTTGACTACGCGAACAACCCTAGTGACAAGAAATTCGTCCACGCTGAGATTCCAGAGCACTATGTACAAGCAGTAAGGGACTTCAACTACGTCTTGAATTTCTATGAGTTCATAAGTGTAGGCGTTATTAGCGGAGACTTTGAGGAGCGTCTCGTAAAAGAGTGTTACGAGGAGATCGTCACTGGCCTTGAGAAACGCGGCTATTACGCTATCAAATCCCATCAACGCCTTGATGGGGAGGGTATTTTTTGCAACCTAATCAAGCTGGTTGATCGTTGGAATACCGATGGATCATTGACTACAAGGGCAAAAAACAACATGCCGGTTGAACCCTACGACATGTATCCCTCTCAGGAGGTTATCGACAAAATGTTGAATGCCAAACTAACAACGAGTCATAGCGAGCCTCAGCACGAAGCAACGCCAATCCGTCCTGCGACTAACGGCTAAGCACAATTATATCGCAGGGCTTGAGCGAGCCCTGCCCCTGGCTATAATTAAGCGTCTTCGGCGTCTAACGCGGCCCACTCATCAGACGTATGTGCTTTACAAAGGTTTATCGTGTCGTGCAAGTTATCCCTACTAAATACCGTGCTAGGTTTAACAAACCCGTCCGCTACCATTTTTGTAAATAGATTTTCAGAAATAAGAAACCCCTCAGTCTTTAGCCTATCCAGCAGAACTTTATTAAAGTCTTGTTCGGAAGGTTGGACTAAAAACTGATTGGAGCCCAGCACATGTTCAACAACGCTAAGCGTGTATGCCTGAACTCGATCTAGCTCCTTTGATTCGTAAGCAGACCTACCGCCATAACAAACTATCTTCGTAGTCATGATCACCCCAAATTTTTGCAATGAGCTGCAGCTCTATGCTATCAGCCATCTCTCACGATAGACGTAGCGACGAAGCTTTTCTAGGAAGATGCGTGTTTTTTTCGTATTAACCGATTGCGAACTATCCCTGAAACCAAAAATCACTTTCTAGCGTTAGCGCTCTTGGCCTCACGGGCACCGATGCCGGTCTCGAACAATGGTCGTGGCAGCCGCTCTCTTGTTTCTGATAATTTCAGATCTATCTCACCACGTACAATTGATGCAGCTATTGCGTGCCGCCGATGGAGTATGAATAGCGTGAACTGAGCCACGTCTCGGCCCTTTGAGCGCTTATCTTGGACGCCTACGTGCTCCGCTTGCCTGGAGCTATCTAGCGCGGCACATACATGGCATTGAAACATCCAAAAGAGTCTCCTAGGGCGTGAGCTCAATGCCCCTCTCCTGCCGCGCCCTTGCGCTAGCAGGAGTATCCCAGTAGCAGGCGCCAAAAACCACACAAGCGCGTCAGGTCAAGAGATCTGTCAGCTCGACAATGCGGTATGTGTACTCGTGGCGTTCGCTCTCTACTGTGTCAATTCGCAGTATTTCTTGCCCTATTTCCAGGGGGCGATCCAACACTTACTGCAGATTGGTTGAAGCTGGTTGATGGTTATGGCGTAACGCCTTGGTGGAAGGCTGTCGTGAACCGAGCCATGGCCTACCATGTCTCGGCCCTACGGGCTGACATCCCGCACGCCTGCGCGCTCCGCTTGCCTGAGTCTCCGGCGCATTATTCGGTCGCAGCGCACGGAGAGGCTGAATGCGCCGGGAGGCCAAACGGTGCAAAACATCTTGCGACTTAGCCATGCTCCACTGAGGGCCATCTTCATGATGTCGCCTCATTATCTCGCATCCATTTTCTCAGGACGGTATTAGAACCTTTTTTAATTCCATTGCTCCTTTTTTACCCGAGCCAGTCAAATACCATCTTTTCTGATTTTTGGCATTTACTCCACGTCTTACAAAATTCATTTCCTGAAGGGCAATCAAAGCTTCGTTGACAAGTTCAAGTTTCAACTCAAGCTCTTGAGCTAGACCTGTAGCCGACCTCATTGTGTAAGGGCCATCAAGGAGGTGGATCAGAACTAGCTTGGTTGTATGGTCTAATCCGGCGAAAACCTCTTGGTCTTTTGAACTCAGTGGCCCAGCCTCCGGCTCCATGGAGCTCTCCGTCGCTTCCAAGGCCGACTCCGCTTTGGTCTGTGCTGCTTCAACTTTCTCCTTCACCTCTCTAAGCTCTTTAATTACATTAGCACTCATTAGGCGGATGAATTTCTGGGCGGATATCGATGCTATTAGGCAGAACCCAATGAGGATGAGATATTTAGTAGAGTCAAGCTCGCTATTGCTCAGAATCTCTTGAAGCAAAGTGCTGGATATAGTGTTGAAAAAAAGAGGAACCATAAGCGCAGCGCAGATGCCCAGCAAAACGTTTTTCCCTACGTTCCATCCCCAGCTTCCACCGTAAAGCAGATGGCCAGCGAAACCTCCAACCGCACCAGTGCCAACGAGCGTCCATAAAACCAATGCGAGCATTTTGCCCTCCTTGCGAATTTTTCGTTTTGTAGTGGCTTATTGGCATAGTGCTTGAAGTGCTGATCTTGATACAACCCATCGCGTGGATGGCGTAATGGAATCAGTCAAGGAAAATGGGCGATTATGGCGAGTCGCCTGCCGGGAAGGGGGGCCGTGAACTGAGGCACAGACGAGTCAAACTCAGCCCTCCGGGCGCTCATCCCGCTCGCCTGCGCGCTCCGCTTGCCATTCCTGCCAGGCACGTGATCACCTGCCTTCGGTTCGAGCGGTTGCACAAGCTGTGCTACACCCATACTTCAATGGACTCATCGCTTTCGCATAGCTGAGGGTAGGTATCCACCCCTCTGGTAGTTCAAGCTTCGAACAAAGCACGGCATGCGTTCATCAAAGCGGTTGCGTCATGGAGAGCTCGGTGGTGCCTAGTCGTGGGCAGTAGGCGATAAATGTCACTGGCAGCCTCCCGACCCACAAACACTTCCAAAGGCTTCAACTCGAAGGTCGGCGTCAGGTCTGCTGCTTCGTAGAGGATATCGAGCCAAAAAACATCTTGAGGTGAGTCGCTGCAAAGCACCTGCCCTGAAAACAGCTGATTCATTCGTTCCGCCACGGTGGGTGGGGCATCACCTTCCTGAAGTAAATGATCCTGAGTGAGACCATGCATGTCTTGCGCATCGAACGACCAGTGCGTCCAATAGCGGGCTGGCTTTATCAACGAACTGAACCAGGTTTCATTCGACACGACAGCCACCTCAATGGGATAGCTATCTGGGGCTATCCCTGATGCCTCGAAATCGATAAAAAAAGAAGGCCGTTCCACCTTGCTGCTCCTGTTTGAAGGTTGCGACTGTCCCTGCACAGCCTGGGAAAGACGGTCTTGATAAGCATGAAGCCGCCCCTAACAAACGGCGGGAAAGTCGTAAGGGTATGCTCGCAAGATACTGATTTCTCGTCGGAAAACCAAAAAACTTACCCTTCACAACCTTGACCAACTGCACCCCATGGTCTTCATTTCTCGCAATCACCCAAGAGAGATGCTGGCATGACCTTTTCATCCTCGTTTCGCCCCGATAGCGCCCCCGTAACACTCGATGACACCTTCAACTACCTCATGTTGAGCTCTCTCCATTGGAACGACGCCGGCCTCTAGGTGATGACAATAGCAGCCAAGCAACGCTTCGCCGTCCTGGCCCTTCGGACTTCTATCCTCAAGCCTGCGCGCTCCGCCTGCCTAGTTGCATAACAGATCAGAAGTCCCCCCAAACAGGAGTTGCCATAGCTCCGCGAGAGGTCACTGATGCAACAGTCACCATACGTAATACATCGCGAAATCCTCCTCAACGGCATGTATGGAACAGCCTATCTGCTGCAAGAGCTCGTCCTTTATCAGCTTGATCCCGGTAGGTACACATTCGACATTGATGAGCATCGCGGAGGGTTCGACAGCGTCCATCTTCAGATCTATCAGGATATGAAGCAGTGGTACTGGGACAACGGCCCATCAAGCGCTGGCTTCAAAGACGTCGCCGAGGCACTTCAAGATAGGTACACCAGGCAAGCTCAAGAGAATCTAGAGGAGCTGTATCTCCTCCGAGCGATGCAGCCAAGCGATTTTCCTGCTGAGCCTGGCGAGATACCTGCAGACTCTCATAGGCATGCAGTTGAGCGAGCTGAGCTGCTTCACAGGGAGTATGTCGGCAAAGGATTCATTGACGAGTGCACATTGCCAGCAGCCCACCCATTCTGATCTCGAATCAATCAGAGGCGAGGCCGGCGATGGCATGGTTCTTTTGGAAAGACAAAGGGCCTGCCTGGGTACAGGCAGAAGAACGAGAATTCATCAAAGCGGTGAACAGCCTGCAAACGCTTCAGACAACACCAGGAGGCGGCATGAGGATTGATCCTGAAGAACTCAGAGATCAGATCCTGGCGTCACGAGAACGGTACAAAAGCCTGGTGAAAAGATAGCGGTATCTAAGCGATGGCTTGATGAGGAAGATGTGGCGTAAGGAATTAGCACCTAGACTTCATCCTGCGTCCTATGGAAGGGACAGTCTCAGGAGATCACATGCGCATAATCATTAAATATCAAGACGGTAAAGGCTGCATTACCGAACGGGAAATCTCGGATCTGCAAAAGGAAAACGATATTCTCATTGGCGCGTTTTGCCACACCCGTGATGAATGGCGATCATTTAATGTAAATCGAATAATTCATGCGGTAGCTCGAGACACGGGAGAGTTGATTAACCCGTATAGGCTTGTGCCAGAGATGAGTGACGAGCAGTCTCTGGACTCGCTGACCTGGAAGTACCGACAGGCTATCAAGTCGGTGAAATTTTTCTGTCTCACCACTCGAGGATTCGGTAAGCGCGAGCGCCCTCGGATCGTCGATTTCGTCAACGTCCTAGTGGGTACATCACAGCACTCCGGAGAAGATATCACCGAGTGGGTTAACAACCTGTGGTGCGCAGACCTTTATCGATACCGCGATGGTGACGTTGATGAGTACAAAGGGCTGCTACAGCAAATCCCTTACTCACTGCTCGACCAATGTCGGGAGTGCGCGCTGAAGATAATCGTGGGCTCAGGCCGGAAATCCGAGAACCCCGACTGGTTGCAGAGAATTGATGAAGAATTCAGCTCTCACCCCGTAGTGCGAAACCCGATCATCCCGGCGTTTGACCATGATCGAGGGAGTGAATAATGAAGCTTTTACGGGACGCACGAACCCTTAAGATCAAAGCTGTCAGTTCCCTTCGTATCGGGATGCAGTCCTTCAATAGCTTTGACGACGATGGCCGTATCACTACCGTATTGCTCCACCTTCAGCACGCCTGTGAAATGCTGCTCAAGGCAGTCCTTGTTCAGAACAAGGCCAAAGTATTCGATAAGGTTACAGGGCGCTCAATTTCGTTCGACAAAAGCCTTGGGCTTTGCATTGCCCACTATGGTCTGACTCAAGAAGAAGCCGGTGTGATGCGCGCGGTGGATAGTCTGCGTGATGCTGCCCAACATTGGTCGGTGGTTGTTGCCGAAGACTTGCTTTACCTCAACACTAGGGCGTTGATAACGGCATTTGATGCCTACCTGCTCCGAGCATTAGATATTAGCCTGATTGATAACATTCCGGCTCGCGTACTGCCAGTGTCGACTATGCCGCCAGGTGATTTTGAGTTTTTAGTGGACAGGGAATACAACCTGATTAGGGATTTGTTGGAGCCGGGAAGACGTCAACGTGATGAAGCACGTGGCCGTATACGTTCAATGCTGGCCATGGAATCCATCGCGGTGGAAGAAGTAGAAGTATCCGAGCGCGATATTGATCGGGTAGAAAAGGCAGTGCGTGGCGGCCAAGGCATCAATGAAGTGTTCCCCCGTCTTTCGATGGTGGGCACTCGTACTGACGGCGAAGGCGTGAACTTGGTTGTTCACTTCACGAAAAAAGTAGGTGCGCCTGTACGATATATCGGCGGAGATGACCCAGCAGAGGCTGCGGCAGTGCGTGAGTTAGATCTACAGAAAAAATTTCATCTTGGAGCAGCCGATCTCGCGAAGAAGGTCGGGCTTTCCCAACCTAAAGCCAAAGCGCTACGAGCACATCTGGGCATAGACGAAGATTTGAAGTGCCGTAACGTATTCGAATTTGGATCGACTCGTATTCCCCAGTTTTCGGACAACGCCTTTACGCTGATGCGCGATGCCTTAGCCAATCTGGACATCGAAGAAATATGGCGAGCACGGAAGCGTTAGTCTAAAAAAACACCTCTCAGAGCTATCTGGCCGCTCTATCTAACAGGCCCATCGGATATGACCGCAAGCTTCCGCACTTCGATAAAAAGTTTCCACTGACATCAAAGCCTCCGCGCTGGCAAGCAATATATGAAATCGATAGACGTACTTAGCTCGTACTGCATGTGCTCAAAAACTCTGTCGAGACTTGGATGAGCTCTCGATTCTCGCAGGGCATTCACTGACCTCAATAGCTCCCGCCCTTGAGCCACCGGCATTTGGATATCGCAATACACGGTGTCATCGCTGTCTCGTTCCACGTCTTTTCTCCGTCTGCATCAATCCAGCTTGGGCTTACTTCTGGCAGCTCTGTGTGCCTCGAGGTGCTGCATCTCTGATTCCCAACAAGCCAGGAATTTATACCAGTCCGCAGCGTAAGGCCCATCTAACAATCTGGTCGACCCGATACTCGCCTGATTGAAGCGCTCCCTCCAGGGCTGGGGGATAGTCTGCTCCAAAATGATGTCGATTCCGGAGTGGTGATACTGCACGGTGACACAATCCCGAAGCTGGTTGAGCTCAAATGCCTTGTCAGCATGAGGGGAGTCTTTTCGCTCTTGAAGTTCAAGGTCATCAAGAATGGATAAGGGATCGAACGCCTTCGAATCGCCTGGAGATATGTTCGCAAGCATCCACAAAGCCTTTCGTCTCTTGGCCTCCAGTTCGCGGAGTTCATCGTCGGGCATTTGAGTTATCTCTTTTTGGCGTTGATGGCGTGCCGCCTGCGGCGTCAGGCTGCCGTGAATCGAGCCCCGCCAAGGCGTGTCTCGCCCCTGCGGGCTCGCATCCCTCACGCCTGCGCGCTCCGCTTGCTTGGTGTCTGAGCCTATGTGAAGCATAGATCGCAATGCATCCTACCCTCATGATTCGGAGCTCGGCATCGCTATTCGAAGCGTTCTGTTATCGTTCTAAAAGTAATTTAGTCGCTCTTATTCATCAGCCTTCTGGGGAGCCGGGAATGGACACAACTCGACGCGTACCAGGCAGAGCCTACCAAACGGTTCGCGATCCCGAGCGTCTGCTCATTGAAGAGCGCGCCGAAGCTCTATCTGCTGCAGGCTACCCGCTGCCAGATGATGATCCGGCTATGTACGCTGAGCAATTGTTGAAAGAGGCCAGAGCGGCAGCTCGTTCGTCGCAGCTAGATGGCGCTGCCGAAGAGGCTCCACTCTCAGCGCGAGAGGTCAGCCAAGTGCTGAGGGAGGTAGCTCTTGGGCGCCTAATTATGGTCAGAGCCTGCGAGAGGGGATGGGAAGAAATTTATGCGGAGCGCTTCAAAGTTAATGTCGAAGGTTGGCGAATATCTATTCATAACGACCGCGATGAGCTGGGCTACTGCGAAGAGTGCATAAGCCCTGACGGACGGCGCTGGTCTTTAGACTCGGGAAATCGCTTTGGCACAGATCCCATTGCTATGCTGAGCACATGGGAGCATCAAACGCTTGAGCGTCTCCTGAAGGCGATTTAAGTGGGGCACCCTCCGCCACCCGCCTCTTTAGACATTTACGCAGGCCTGCCAGGCTGCTAAGACGACTTCCGTGCTCAGATATTTGTCTTTCGTCCTGTGAGTTACAAGGTACTGCCGACTAGGAAGTTAAGAGCTGCCGCCCCCCCCATTTTTAGCATCAAGGAAGAAAATGAAATA
>NZ_JACAPM010000059.1:0-13229 GCF_013385695.1 Pseudomonas sp. D8002 | reverse complement strand
GCTGTAAGAGCGGAACCGATATAAGCCATCA
This sequence comes from Pseudomonas sp. D8002, assembly GCF_013385695.1. Classification (NCBI taxonomy): domain Bacteria; kingdom Pseudomonadati; phylum Pseudomonadota; class Gammaproteobacteria; order Pseudomonadales; family Pseudomonadaceae; genus Pseudomonas; species Pseudomonas sp. D8002. Next base: position 13,198 of record NZ_JACAPM010000059.1, on the reverse strand, counting down.
CCCAAATAACGGATATACACCCCACCTCAGCAACAAAGCCTACGCCGTCTTCCCGGTATGGTTATTCAGCGAAATAACCTTGGTCTTCCCAATCCGGTGACGATAAATCTCACGCAGGTACTTGATCGCCTTCTTCACACAATCCCGCGACAGACGAATATCGTTGATCGACACAAACTTGTCCTTGTCGTTGATCAACTCACGATACTTCTTCTCGTACATCGGCTTGATCGCATACCAGTTGGTATCCAGGATCTTCGCCGGGTTCTCGAACTCGTTGAGCAGCTCATCAATCCGGTCTTCATCAAAATCCTCATGGATGATGAAATCCAGGATCGAATTATCCAAGGTGTCATCAAACCGATACGGATTACGCGCAAAACAGCGCTTGATAAACGCCACGATCAACGTCAGGAAATCATCCGACAGGCACGGGCTCTTGGCGATCAACGTGGTCAGCGATAGGTTGGCCGACGCCCCGATCACCAGCGCATACCGTTTGAGCGTCGTATTGGGAAACAGGCTGTTGAGGTGCGTCTTGAGCCGATTCAGGTCCATATAGGACAGCTTGTAATCCTTGGGCAACGACACAATCGACACCACCGACGAGCAGTTCTTGAAGAAATGCAAGTCATGCAACGCCGCCGCGTCATAGCCGGAATTCTTGTACTGCTCCAGGGAGGCCTTGTACCGCTTGGACTCAATCGGCAACAGGCTGATGCCTTCGATCGCCTGGGTCACCTTGTTGAAGTGCGGCAGATCAATGGAACGGAAAAACAGGTCGTCGATGTTCAGCCGCTGCGGCTCTTTTTCGAACACCTTGAACTTGTCGCTCGAAGGCGCCGGCGTTTCCGGCACCACCGATTCGGCATAGGCAATCGCCACCGGGCCGGCCAGGCTCATGAACAGGTCGTTGGCATCCAGGCGGATGGTCTCGCCAATGTCGATCCCGGCGCGACGGAAATAGTTCTGGTCGTAGTCGGTGGTAACCGCTTGGGCCGTCAGAATGTTGAAGATCTGCTGCGAGATGTACTGGTTGGCGTGCTTTTCCATGGCATTGACATCAATGTTCTGGATGTTGCCGTCATCGCTTTCCTCGGCGTAACGCATGATGTCGTTGGAGATCAGCATCATCGCGTTCCACGGTCGGATACGGCCTTTCACGCTGGCTTCGCTGCTGTCTTCATTGTCGAAGTTGTACGAGAAGTCCCATTCTTCCGACAGGTATTTGCACAACAGCCGCCCGGCGTTGATGTGCAGCGCCTCTGACATTTCGCTGCGGTGATCGGAGATGTTCGGCAGCACACAAATCCCGCTGGTGAAGATCGGTTCGAACACGAAGGCGTGACCGCTTTTGCTGTCATGTTCATCGGCGGGCTTGGTGTCGAACGTCTTGTTCATGTACGAGTGCTGCTGGGCCAGGCCGAACTCCGAGGCCATGCCTGAACCGGTACCGCCGCCGGCACTGAAGATCGAGAAGTACAGGCGCGACTGGTTGGCCTTGATGCCGCAGGAGTCGATCAGGTACGAGTGGATCATCTTCCAGTCGGGGCTGGAAAAACGTTGGGTGTCTTTGTTGAGGATGATTTTGGCCAGGTACTGGCCAAGGATCGGCGCGTTACCGGCGCCACCGGCATGGACTTCCGAGAGGTCCATGATTTTCATCTTGCTGTAGTCCCGCAGGAAACCGCTTTTCTCACCCTTGCGCGAGAAACGGATGCGCCCGGCAATGTCCTTGTCCAGGTCGCCCAGCATCACCAGCGGCTCGACCAGGAACACCGGTTTGGTGCCCTTGTTCGAACCCAGGCGCAGGTTGTTGCGAATCCACTGGGCGGGGCGGTAGCCCTTGTCGGTGGATTTGTCTTCGTTGCTGAATTCGTTGAGGTAGAACTTGCGGGCGTTGTACACCAGCTCTGCCACATCCAGGGCAATGTTGGAGCCACAGCGGCCCAGGCCGATCAGGCACACCGAGGGGAATTCCTGCTCATTGCGCAGTTCACCGTCGACTTCCATGTGCGGTGCGCGCGGGAACACCATGTCGCGCAGGCCGTCGAGGTTGTCGAGGATACGGTCGGTGTTGGTTTCGGTGAAGTACAGGTACTGCTGGGTGGCCAGTGGGCGGGCGGTGCTCAATGACTTTGAACCTGAGGGTTTTTCCGCAGGGGCTGTCAGCAACACGTCGGATACCGCGGTGGCAGAGTTATTTTTAGAAGTCATTGTGCGCCATGTGCCTGGACGGATGGCTGAGTAAGTATCAAATAGCCATCAAAGAATGAGAGATCGCGACTTTACAGTGCGTCCTGGTCCTGGGCGATAGGGTTTAACCCTAGGGTTTTAAGGGGAAAGCCTGGCCGGACTCTGATGAATCGGCCGTTCGTCGGGGTTCTTTAGTGAAATGATGGCGATTTGCCAAATAAACGGCGTCAGCGAATTGGCCGAACGATGGACGCCGGGCCCGCACGACCCGAAGGCGGATCTTTCGGCGCGGGGTCACCCCCCGTCAGGCCCAGCAGGCTGAACATGTTGTTCTGGTCCAGGCTGTTGATCACCGCGCTGATATCACTCAACGGCACCGCAGCGCTGAGCAGGTAACCCTGAACAAAATCACAGCCGTGTTTTTGCACCACTTCAAATTGTTGCAGGGTTTCCACGCCCTCTGTCACCACCTGCAGGTGCAGGGTGTGGGCCATGCCGATAATGGCCTGGACGATCTCGATGTCGGCGTTCGACTTGGGAATATCCTGGATAAATGAACGGTCGATTTTCAAGGTGTTCAACGGCAGGCGCTTGAGGTAGGCGAGGGACGAGTAGCCGGTGCCGAAGTCGTCGATGGACAGCGACACGCCCAGGGCGCGGATTTGCCGCAGCAATGCCAGGGTGCTGCTGATATTGCCCATCAGCGCGTTCTCGGTTACTTCCAGTTCCAGGCGATTGGCCGCGATCCCGCCGAAGCGCAGGGCGTTTTCGATCTCATCGGCCAACTCGTCACGCGTCAGGTTGAGGGCCGAGCAGTTCACGGCCATGACCAATTCAGTGTGGCCTTGCTCCGACAGCAGGCTCAGGTCGTGACAGGCCTGGCGCAGTACCCAGTGATCCAGTTCGGCAATCAGCCCGTTGCTTTCGGCAATGCCGATGAACCGGTCCGGGGTCAGCAGGCCATGTTGGGGGTGTTGCCAGCGCACCAGGGCTTCGAGGCGCGTGACCCTGCCTTTTTTCAGGTCAAGTATCGGTTGGTAAAACAGCACCAACTCGTTCTTGCCCCGCAGTGCGGCGCGCAGTTCCTCTTCCAGCTGCAGTTCCAGGAAGGCCCGGGTTTTCAGGTTGGAGCTGAAGAAGTTCAGGCTATTACGCCCGGCATCCTTGGACTGATACAGCGCCAGGTCAGCGGTCTTCAGCAGCTCTTCGCTGGTTTTGCCGTCTTCGGGGAACAGGCTGATGCCGATGCTGGTGGTCATCACCATGCGCCGGCCGGCCAGTTCGATGGGGTCTTTCATTTTCTGCATGATGCGCTGGGCCATGTGCCGCGCTTCATCGCGGTGATGGATGCTGATCAGGATGCAGAATTCGTCACCGCCAAACCGCGCGACCACGTCGTCATGGCTGCGCACCGAGCTTTTGATGTGGCCGGCCAGCACCGTCAGCAGTTCGTCGCCGGCGTCATGGCCGAGGCTGTCGTTGATGCGCTTGAAGTGGTCGATATCCAGGAAGATCACCGCCAGCATGCCGTCGGTGGCGGTTTTTTCCGCGAGTTTCTCGGCGAAGATCTGGTTGAAACCACGGCGGTTGAGCAGGGTGGTCAGGGCATCGTAATGCGCCACCTGTTGCAGCGAGGCGCGGGCCTGGTCCAGTTCGGTGAGCAGGGCGTTGACCCGGCGCAGGTCGGTTTCCTTGTGTTGCAGCTTCTTGTCCGCGAGGGCAGCACTGATGCTGCTGCCAATCACCAGCAGTGCGATGACCGCCACCAGCAGCCCCAGTTGGACCGGGTTGTTGTCCACCGGCAGTGCCGACTGTACGAGGTCCTCGGGTACCAGCAGCTGCATGGCCGCCATGCCGGTGAAGTGCATGCTGATAATGCCCGCGCCGAGCACCAGGCTGGCCGCGTACTTGAGCAATTGATGGAACATGCCGGTGCCGTTGCGCAGGTACAGCGACAGCAGCAAAGCCGCCAGGCTGGCGCCGATCGCGATCAACACAGAGGCGAGGAACAAGCCCGTCTCGAAATACACGCCCGCCTCGGAGCGCATGGCCGACATGCCCACGTAGTGCATCAGCGCAATACCCAGCCCCATCCACACCGACGCCAGCACATATTGGTGGGCGCGCAGCCTTGGATGACTGAGGGTTTGCATGGCGAACAGCGCCGCGATCAGGGCGATCAGCAGCGAGGCGAACGTCATGATCAATTCGTAGTGAATCGCGATAGGCGCCTGGAAGGCCAGCATGCTGATGAAGTGGGTCGACCAGATGCCGCCTGCCAGGCAGCCCGCGCCTACCCAGCGCCAGTGCCGTTGAGCCTTGGGGTTGTCGACATGGCCGACCCGCTCGGCCATGTCCAGGGTGCCGAAGCCCGCTGCACACGCCACTACATACGCCAGTAGCACCAGAAAGGGGTTATGACTGCAATTGAGTAATAAGTGCCCACTGTCCGGAAGGTCGGTAAAAAAATGCAAACCAAGCCATTCCATAGCATGTCCCGTCACAGAGTTTTAGTCTGACTGCGTCTTTCAGTATAGAGAGCGTGAGCGAGTTACAAGGATTGATGGCAGATTGCTTCTAATCATTTGGCGATGAGTTTATAAACAACTAGAACCAAATGATTAGGGATGACCGCCCGGGTCGCCCGATGGAGTGACATCAGACTTACGAATCATTACAGACAATCCCCACGAGGCTGACTAGATTGCAGGTTCCGGGCTCAGGATGCGTCTGGCATCGCGGCTCACATAACAATAAAAGAGACGGACCCATGCAGAACTCGACCCAAGCGGCGAATGCCTGGCGCATTCTGTTCCTGCTGTTCCTGGCCAACCTGTTCAACTTTTTCGACCGCACCATTCCCGCGATCATCATCGAGCCGATCCGCATGGAGTGGCACCTCAGCGACTTCCAGCTCGGGATCATCGGTACCGCGTTCACCATTGTTTATGCAATTGCCGGCTTGCCGCTGGGGCGCCTGGCCGATACCGGCTCGCGCAGCAAACTCATGGGCTGGGGCCTGGCGGCGTGGAGTGGCCTGACAGCGGTCAATGGTCTGGTGGGCAGTTTCTGGACCTTTTTGCTGGTGCGCATGGGCATCGGCATCGGCGAGGCCAGTTATGCGCCGGCGGCAAACTCGCTGATCGGTGACCTGTTTCCCGCCCACCGCCGTGCCCGGGCCATGGGGATCTTCATGCTGGGCCTGCCCTTGGGCCTGTTGCTGGCCTTCTTCACCATTGGTGCGATGGTCAAGGCGTTCGACAGCTGGCGTGCGCCATTCTTTATTGCCGCGGTGCCGGGGCTGATCCTTGCGGTGTTCATGTTCTACATCAAGGAACCCAAGCGCGGCGCGGCGGAAGCCGTGCAAGTCTCCCAGGAGAAAGTCGACCGGCCGATTCGCCGGGTGCTGGCGGTGCCGACATTCCTCTGGCTGGTGCTGGCCGGGTTGTGCTTCAACTTCGCCACCTATGCCTGCAACTCGTTCCTGGTGCCGATGCTGCAGCGCTATTTCCTGCTACCGTTGCAGGATGCGGCAGTCGCCACCGGTGTCATCGTCGGTATTACCGGCCTGGTGGGCCTGACCCTGGGTGGCTGGATTGCCGACAAGATCCATCAACGCATCGCTAACGGCCGGCTGCTGTTCGCGGCGTGCAGTTTGATTATCTCTACAGTGACCACTGCCTGGGCGTTGCACGCGGGGCGGATCGAGATTGGTGTGTTTGTGGCGCTGTTCAGTGTCGGCTGGCTGTTTGCCTATAACTTCTACACCTGCGTGTACACGGCGATCCAGGACGTGGTCGAGCCGCGCCTGCGGGCGACGGCGATGGCATTGTTCTTCGCCGGCTTGTATTTGCTGGGCGGGGGCATGGGGCCGATTGTGGTGGGCGGGTTGTCGGATCATTTTGCCCATTCGGCGATGTATGCCGACGGTGCCCAGCAGATGACTGAGGCTTACAAGGCGGTGGGACTGCATGACGCCATGTACCTGATTCCGGTGGCGCTGTTTTTGACCATGCTGTTTCTGTTCCAGGCGTCCCGCAGTTTTGTGCGCGATGCCCAGCGGATGAAGGATGGGTTGGGGGTGGCGGAGGTGCCGGCCATGGCGGTTACTGCCTGAGATCGAGGTGACGCCTTCGCGAGCAAGCCCGCTCCCACATTTGACCGCATTCTCAAGATGGAACTCGGTCAAATGTGGGAGCGGGCTTGCTCGCGAAGAGGTCATCAATAACAACGATGTCTACAGTGAATAAAAAAGGCCCGCATTGCGCGGGCCTTTTTGTTTGTCAGGGTAGGGCGGCGAAGTTAGCCCGCGACCAACACCCGAATCGCTTCCAGTCGCAGCGCCGCCTTGTCGAGCATGGCCAGGCCTTGCTCGCGCTGTTGGCGCAGGGCAACCAGTTCGCTGTCGCGCACGGTCGGGTTGACCGCTTGCAACGCGGTCAGGCGCGCCAGTTCTTCCTCGGTATCCGCCGCCAGGCGCCGTTGAGCCTCGGCCACACGCTCGGCGTGACGCGGGGCGATCTTCTCTTCACCGGCGTTGATCCGCGGCGTCAGCTGGTCGCGCTGGGCCTGCACGAACTTGTTGGCGCTGGCCCGCGGCACGCTTTCCAACTGGTCATTCAAGGTCAGGAACGACACGCGGCCCGACAGGTCATTGCCGTTGGCATCCAGCAGGCAACGCAGTGCCGCCGGCGGCAGGTAACGGCCCAACTGCAGCGAACGCGGAGCAACCACTTCGCTGACGTAGAGCAGTTCCAGCAACACGGTGCCCGGCTTGAGCGCCTTGTTCTTGATCAGCGCCACGGCGGTGTTGCCCATGGAACCGGACAGCACCAGGTCCATGCCGCCCTGCACCATCGGGTGTTCCCAGGTGATGAACTGCATGTCTTCGCGCGACAGCGCCTGGTTACGGTCGTAGGTGATGGTCACACCTTCGTCGTCGCCCAGGGGGAAGCTGGCGTCGAGCATTTTTTCGCTGGGCTTGAGAATCAGTGCGTTTTCCGAATGGTCTTCGCTGTCGATGCCAAAGGCGTCGAACAGGGTTTCCATGTAGATCGGCAGGGTGAACTGGTCGTCTTGCTCAAGGATCGCTTCCACCAGCGCATCACCTTCGCCAGCGCCGCCGGAGTTGAGCTCCAGCAAACGGTCGCGGCCGGTGTGCAGTTCGGCTTCGAGGCGCTCGCGCTCGGCACGGGCTTCGTCGATCAGCGCTTGCCACTCGCCGTCGTCGGCGTTTTCCAGCAGCGGCAGCAGGCGCGGGCCGAACTGGTGCTGCAAGGCGTTGCCGGTCGGGCAGGTGTTGAGGAACGCGTTCAGCGCCTCGTGGTACCACTGGAACAGGCGCTCTTGCGGGCTGGTTTCCAGGTACGGCACGTGCAGTTCGATCACATGTTTCTGGCCGATCCGGTCCAGACGGCCGATCCGCTGTTCCAGCAAGTCCGGGTGGGACGGCAGGTCGAACAGCACCAGGTGGTGGGAGAACTGGAAGTTGCGGCCTTCACTGCCGATTTCCGAGCAGATCAGCACCTGGGCGCCGAACTCTTCATCCGCAAAGTAGGCGGCAGCGCGGTCACGCTCGAGGATGTTCATGCCCTCGTGGAACACCGTGGCCGGGATGCCGGAGCGCACGCGCAGGGCGTCTTCCAGGTCCATGGCGGTTTCGGCGTGGGCGCAGATCACCAGGACTTTGGTGCGCTTGAGCATCTTCAGCTGGTCGATCAGCCACTCCACGCGCGGGTCGAAACGCCACCAGCGTTGTTCTTCATCGACGTCCGGCTGCGACTGGAAGCTGACTTCCGGGTACAGCTCGGCGTGCTCGCCCAGGGGCAGCTCGAGGTATTCGTCCGGGCACGGCAGCGGGTAGGCGTGCAGCTTGCGCTCCGGGAAACCTTGCACCGCGGCGCGGGTGTTGCGGAACAGCACGCGGCCGGTGCCGTGGCGGTCCAGCAGTTCGCGGACCAGGCGGGCACTGGCTTCGGCGTCGCCATCGTTGACGGCGGTCAGCAGCGCTTCGCCTTCGTCGCCGAGGAAGCCCTGGATGGTCTTGTGGGCGGCGGGCGAGAGACGGCCCTTGTCCAGCAGTTCCTGGACGGCTTCGGCCACCGGGCGATAGTTTTCGCTCTCGGCGCGAAAGGCGTGCAGGTCGTGGAAACGGTTCGGGTCCAGCAGGCGCAGGCGCGCGAAGTGGCTGTCCTGGCCCAGTTGCTCAGGGGTTGCAGTGAGCAGCAGCACGCCCGGAATCACTTCGGCCAGTTGTTCCACCAGCGAGTACTCGGGGCTGGCTTTTTCTTCGTGCCAGACCAGGTGGTGCGCTTCGTCGACCACCAGCAGGTCCCAGCCGGCCGCGAACAGCGCGTCCTGGGCCTTCTCGTCGTCCACCAGCCATTCCAGGGCCACCAGCGCGAGCTGGGTGTCTTCGAACGGGTTGGTGGCATCGCTTTCGATAAAGCGCTCTTCGTCGAACAGTGCGACCTGCAGGTTAAAGCGGCGGCGCATTTCCACCAGCCACTGGTGCTGGAGGTTTTCCGGCACCAGGATCAACACGCGGTTGGCGCGACCCGACAGCAACTGGCGATGGATCACCAGGCCGGCTTCGATGGTCTTGCCCAGGCCCACTTCGTCCGCCAGCAGAACCCGCGGCGCGATACGGTCGGCAACTTCACGGGCGATGTGCAATTGATGCGCGATCGGTTGCGCACGCACGCCGCCCAGGCCCCAGAGCGAGGACTGCAACTGGCGGCTGGTGTGTTCCAGGGTGTGGTAGCGCAGGGAGAACCAGGGCAGCGGGTCGATCTGGCCGGCGAACAGACGGTCGCTGGCCAGGCGGAACTGGATGAAGTTCGAGAGCTGGGTTTCCGGCAGGGTGACCTGCTCGTTCTGCCCATTGAGGCCGTGGTAGACCAGCAGGCCGTCGACGTCGTCGACTTCTTGCACGGTCATTTTCCAGCCTTCGAAATGGGTGATGGTGTCACCCGGCGAAAACCTCACGCGAGTGAGGGGCGCATTCCGTAGCGCATACTGGCGAGTGTCGCCAGTGGCCGGATAGAGCACGGTTAACAAGCGGCCGTCCTGTGCCAGAACGGTGCCTAACCCCAGCTCTGCTTCGCTGTCACTAATCCAGCGTTGCCCCGGTTGATACTGCTGCGCCATGCTGCCTGACTCCCGCCGTGAAAAAGCCGACTATTCTAACGGAACACGGCTTCCAGACCAAAAGGAATAGGTGCAGCTTCGAGCTTTAAGCTACAAGCGGCAAGAAAAAGGGCGGTATCTTCGTCGGATAGATGACGATTGGTTCACAAGTTGGCGGCTTGACGCTCAAGTCGTCACCCACGCAGCCGACAGTCTGCTGAACAGGAGACTAATAATATGCTGCCACCCATGCTGCCCTTGAGTGTTGTGCCGGTCACGTCGCAGCTTGACCCGGTGCGCCAGAAGCCGGATATCCCGCCCGTGGCGCCGGTTCAGCCAGGCTCCAACGAAAGTACCATCGACTTGCAAAAGCGCGATCCCGAGGAAGCGGCTTTGCTGCTGCGCGAGGAGCAGCGTCGCCAGCAGGAACAGCAAAAGCGTCGCCGCGAAGCCGATGAAGACTCGCAGGAGCACCTGGCTGTTCCCGGTGACGTACTCAACGCCGACAACACCGTGCCGGTGGTGCCGTTGATTGAAGACGCACCACGGCAAGGCTTGTGGGTGGACGTCGAGGTTTAATCCCGCAGTTCGCGCAGGGCGGCGATCAGTTGCTCGATGTCTTGCGCCGTATTGAGGTAGCTCACGGAGATTCGCGCCACGCTGTCCAGCTCGCGAGCCTGCATGTCCAGTGGAGTGTAGGGCACGCCATTGGCACCGATATTGATCCGCTTGAGGCCCAGGCGGCGCTTGAGCTCGAAGGCGTCCCAGCCGGCCAGGTTGAAGGCGATCAGGCCGGACTGGTTTGCGCTGGTTCCCAGGTCATGCAAGGTAATCCCGTCGATTCGGCGCAATTGTTCACGGATTGTGTCGCTTAACAGCCGGACCGTCTCGCGGACCCGCTCGACCCCCAATCGATTGACCTCCAGCAACGCATTGCCCAGGCCTGCCAGCAAGGCGAACGACACTTCGCTGGTTTCAAAGCGCCGGGCGTCGTTGCGCAAGTCAAATCCCGCAGGGCTCCAGGGCGCCGAAAACACATCGCGTTGGGCCGGGTTCAAGCGCTCGAGAAAGTCCGGCCGCACATAGAGCAGGGCGGTCCCGCGTGGGCCGCGCAGATGCTTGCGCCCGGCGCCCTTGAGCACATCGCAGTGCAGCGCTTGCACATCCACCGGCACCTGGCCGATGGCTTGCCCGGCGTCGATGAAATAGGCAATGCCATGACGCCTGGCCAACGCGCCGATGGCCTCGGCCGGGTTGATCAAGCCGCTGTTGGCGGGGAGCCAGGTCAGGTCGATCAACCGCACCCGGGCGTCGAGCATGGCTTCCAGGCCGGCGACGGATACCGCGCCGGTTTCATCGCAGGGGATCACTTCTACTTGTGCACCCGATTGCACGGCCGTTTGCATGCTCGCCAGGTTGCCGCCCCATTCGTGGCGGCCCACCAGAATGCGGTCGCCTGGCTGCCACGGGCCCAACGCCTGGAACGCCATGCTCCAGGCGGTCGAGCCACTGCTGGCGAAGGCAATCGATGACACGGGCGCATTGAGCAGTTGCGCGGCGGCGCGACGGGCTTTTTCTGTCAGCAGTGCGCCGTGTTCGCCGGCCTCCATCGGGCCGTCGCGGGCTTCGCGCTGCAACTGGTCAATGATTGCATCGAGCGTCCCTTGGCTGGGCAGGGAGGCCCCGGCGTGGTTGAAGTGGACGATGCCGGACTGGCAGCCCGGCGTTTCGTCCCGCAGCTCCCGGACCTCGGTCAGGGACAGCGCAGTCACGGCTGCAACTCGAAAATCGCGTCGATCTCCACGGCTACGCCGCCCGGCAAGCTGGCGACGCCCACGGCCGTACGGGCATGCCGGCCTTTGTCGCCGAGGGCGTTGACCAGCAAGTTCGAAGCGCCATTGGCGACTGCACCCTGGCGCTGGAAATCACCGCTGCTGGCGATAAATACGCCCAACCGAATGATGCGCACCAGCCGTGACAGGTCATCGCCAAGGGCATCGCTTAATTGTGCCAGCAGGCCCAACGCCGCGAGTTCGGCGGCCTTGGCGCCTTCGTCTTCGCTGATGGATTCGCCGAGTCTTCCGATGTAAGTCGGTTTGCCGTCCAGCAGCGGGATTTGGCCGGAGATGAACAGCTGGTTCTGGCTGATCACGTAATTGACGTAGTTGGCAATCGGCTGGCTGGGTGTCGGCAGGCTCAGGCCGAGGGCTTGTACGCGTTGTGAGATGGAGTGGCTCATGGTGAATCCTCTTGGAAAGAGTCTTCAGCATGGGCGGGGCGATTTTCGCCGACAAACGGATAGATTTAACTCGACGTATCGAAATAACTCATGCGTCGGCACAGATTTCCCGCAGCCATTCACTGAAACAAGCGGCCGCCGTGCTGGTTTCGCCATGCGGGGCAATCAGCCAGTAACCGATCTCGCTTTGATAGGGCGGCCAGTCGAAGGCCTCCACCAATGTGCCTTCCTTGAGCCTGCGTTCGATCAGGCGGTGGCGGCCCATGGCGATGCCCTGGCCGGCGACGGCGGCTTCGACCACGATGTTGTAGTCGTGCAGCAGCGCCTTGGGGTAGTGCTCCACATCCACCTGATAATGCCGGGACCAGTCGGTCCACTCGAAAGGGCGGTGCGAGGTGGCCATCAGCAGCGGGCCATTGGCCAGTTGGCTGGCCTTGAACGCCGGGCTGCAGACGGGTGACAGTGTTTCGCTCATCAGGCGCGTGGCCTGCACGTCGGTCCAGTCGCCCTTGCCGTAACGAATCGCCAAGTCGACCTCGGCGGCGGCGACATCTGCCAACTGAATCGCCGGCACCAACTCCACCTGGATGTGCGGGTAGCGGCTGAGAAACCCCGCCAGGCGCGGTGCCAGCCACAAGGTGGCGAACGAGGCGAGCAGGCCGACGCGCAGTACGCTGGTGGCGGGCGGTGTTTGCTGCTGGCGGGTGGCGGCGGCGATGGTGTCGAGGGCGGGGCGGATCTGGTCGTAGTAGTGTTGGCCGTCTTCGGTCAGATCGATGGCGCGGGTGCGTCGGATAAACAGCGGTTTGCCCAGGTGCTGTTCGAGTTTCTGCACTTGATGGCTGAGGGCGCTTTGGGTCACTGACAGCTCGGCGGCGGCCTTGATAAAACTCAAATGCCGGGCCACGGCCTCAAAGGCGCGCAGGGCCAGGAGTGGGGGAAGGTCCTTGTGCAGTGCCACGTCGAACGCTCTGTGTGAGGGTTGGGATGGGGGGATTTTGCGGGCAAATGCGCGGGATGACATCGATTTTGTTTACGCGGGATTGGCGCAGGACGCATTATTGGGGCATCCAAGCCATTACGTAAGCCAAGCCATGAGTGACGATGACAAGCTGATTGACCTGAATGCCGAACGGGCCAAACGTGTTCATGATCTGAATGACAAGCGACTGAATGAAGTGCGCCAGGCGTTTGAACAGGCGATGCCGTTGGGGAAGCCCAAGAAAAAGCCGAAAAGCAAACCGAAAAAGCGTTGATATAGCCTGCATCGTTTGATGCAGGTCAGTTATTTCCCTTCTTTACGCTCCGTCGCGGGCGACATTGATCCTCGTCAATTTCTTCTTTCGTCTTCTTGGTTAACTTAGCCCTATCGCAACAGGGCAAGTGCAGGAGGCCGGTCATGTTTTTCGATAATGTGGTGTTTGCCGGAGTGCTGACGGTTGGCCTCATGGTGATGTTCTTTGTAGGGTTTGGAATTTTTATCTGGAAAGACGCTAATAAGCGTAAGAGGCCTTAGGTCTTTTCGGATACATGAGCACGCAAGGCATTTTGGGCGACTTCGGTCGCCTTTTTTTTGTTTTGGATTTTTTGATTTGTGTACATATCCGTTGCTGCGGTAACGGCCACTTATGGTTC
>NZ_JACAPM010000058.1:0-3466 GCF_013385695.1 Pseudomonas sp. D8002 | reverse complement strand
GTATCCGTCCGGCAAAGTCATCTAGCACCCCCCTCCAAAGCTATCGTATCCGACCGGCGTTTGAGCCCGTCGGCAAAGCAAAGTAACTCGTCTTCTCGCGCCACCCCTGCGGAGCGCGCTCAACCTAGGTCAGATTTAATCCGCCGTCTGACAGGAGTATCTCACCGGTTAAGTAGTCCGAATCAACCAACATTGCAACAGCGTTTGCAATGTCGTCTGGGCTAGCGGCCCTGCGCATTGGCGCGCGATCTCGCCACAACTCTTGGGCATCTGTCCACTCTGCGGTCAGAGGTGTGTCGACCAAGCCAGGCGCCACAGCATTTACGCGAATGTCTGGCCCAAGTGACACCGCGAGCAAGCGGGTCATGTGATTGAGCGCAGCTTTGCTCACCGCGTAGGGAATGGATGCGCCCTTAGGACGGACACCCGCATGCGAACTGATGTTTACGACGCTACCTGCTCGACGGTAACGGGCGGCATCGCGCAATGCCGATTCGACCAATGCGACTAGGTGGAAAGGCGCCACGACATTAATCTCGTTAAGTTCGTGCCACACCGCCGAAGTGGCAGAGGCAAGGTCGCTATGCGGAATAACTCTGCTGATGCCGGCGTTATTGACCAATACGTCGAGCTGACCCCACGCGGCGATCGCCTCGTTAACAAGCCTGACCCTGTCAGCTTCAACAGCAAGATCAGCTTGCACGTAGATAGCCTGTTTCATTTCGGCAGCCATAGCGCGACCCGTATCCGCAGAATTTCGCGAATGGAGAACCACAGCATAGCCTGCCCGGCTCAGTGTACGTGCAATGGCTGCGCCGATACCGGAAGTGGATCCTGTAACCAACGCGACGCGTAGTGCGTTATCGATTGGAGGATTGGGTTTCATATGGAAATCTCGAAGGGGTTGCTAGAGAACCACCACCGCAGCACCATGGGTCGTGGTAGGTGGGAATCGTTTCCTATCTGCTGGTAAGTTGCCGACCCTGAATTTCGTGCTGTTGGAAGTCATATTTGTGCAGCTGGTTCTTGAAATGCAGTCTGGATATCTCAGTGTGCACCCGTTTCACGAGTTACTGATGTTTGTTTCGAGGTCACGGAATGGACAACAATATACCTCAGGGCATCCCGACTTGCGTAACTAAACGGGTTGCCATTTATGCGGCAGCAATTCGGAAATCTCACTCGCACGCTGCGTCGGCAAGCGCGTGAGAACGTCCTTCAAATAGGCATACGGATCGTGCCCATTTAGCCGTGCAGATTGGATCAAGCTCATGATCGCCGTCGCCCGCTTGCCGCTGCGTAACGATCCTGCAAACAACCAGTTCGACCGCCCAAGCGCCCACGGCCGGATCAAGTTCTCGATCTGATTGTTGTCGATGGGCACAGCACCATCTTCCAGGTAGCGCGTCAGCGCTACCCAGCGTTTGAGGCTGTAATCCAGAGCCTTGGCCGTGGCCGAACCCTCGGGCACAAGTTCACGCTGAGCCAACATCCACTCATGCAGCTTTTCAGCGATGGGCACTGCCGTTTCCTGGCGTAATCGCCAACGGTCTTCGTCGCTCATTTCCTTGGCGTGCCGCTCGACTCCGTAAAGCCCGCCAATCGAGTGAAGCGCCTGCTCCGCCAATTGGCTTTTATTGGCTATATGCAGGTCAAAGAACTTGCGGCGCGCATGGGCCATGCAGCCGATTTCGGTAATGCCCAGCTCGAAGCTGGCCTTGTAGCCAGCGAAGTCATCGCAGACTAGCTTGCCGTTCCACGTGCCCAGGAAGTTACGCGCGTGTTCGCCGGCACGGCTGGGGCTGAAGTCGTAGACCACGGCCTTGAGGGCCGAGAATGGCGTAGTGCTGTAGGCCCAGACATAAGCGCGGTGGGTTTTCTTCTCGCCGGGCGCCAGCATTTGTACCGGCGTTTCATCGGCGTGAACCACGCGCTGGGCCAGCACCACCTCGCGCAGCGCATCGACCAGCGGCTGAAGCTGCACGCCGGTTTGACCCACCCACTGCGCCAGTGTCGAGCGCGGGATAGCCAGGCCGGCACGGCCGAAGATCTTCTCCTGTCGATACAGCGGCAGGTGGTCGGCGAACTTGGCCACCATCACATGCGCCAGCAGGCCCGCCGTGGGGATGCCCTTGTCGATCACTTGAGGCGGCACCGGCGCCTGGATCAGTGTTTCGCACTGCCGGCAGGCCCATTTCCCACGCACATGCTGCTCGACAGTGAACACGCCCGGCGTGTAATCCAGCTTCTCGCTGACATCTTCACCGATGCGCTGAAGCTGGCAGCCGCACGCGCATTGCGTGTCGTCCGGGTCGTGATGGATCACAGTGCGTGGGAACTGCGGTGGCAACGGCGCACGCTTGGGTTGCTGGCGTGGTTCTGCCTGCGCGGGTGCTGGATGAAGGGCTTTTAACTCGGCCTCGATGGCTTCGAGGTCAGTATTAAGCAGGTCGTCGAGCAAGCTGCCTTGCGCCGGGCTGATCTGCTCACTGCGCTTGGCGAACTTGTGACGTTTAAGGAGGGCGATCTCGTGAGTGAGCTGCTCGATGATCGTTTCATCACGATGGATCTTTCTGCTTTGGGTGTCGACCTTGGACATCAACTGCGCAGCCAGTGTGCGCAGTTGTTCGGGGGTCATTTGGTCGAGATCGGGCAAGGAAGTCATGGGGGTGGATTTTACCAAAGCAGCCTGACTGCTTCAGCTAAAAGGCAACATTTAAAGCAATGTAATTGCGCCGCACGCACCGACTCGTTGCCAAGGTAATCCAAGTACCAGCGCCTGAAGTTGTTCGGGGTCGAGTTCGACCTCCGTCCCACGATGGAGGCCTGGCCAATGAAATTTGCCCTGGTTCAAGCGCCGTGCTGCCAGCCAGATACCGACGCCGTCGTGCACCAGGACTTTCATCCGATTGGCCCGACGGTTGGCAAAGAGGTAAGCGCAGTGCGGCTTCGCCGCACCGAACACCGCGACCACTCGGGCCAATGCCGTCTCGGTGCCGGCGCGCATGTCCATGGGCTCGGTGGCGAGCCAGATGGCATCGACGCGAATCATTGGGCCAGGCCACGAATGAAACACGCGCAGCCGTCCGGATCCGAGGCTGGCCATTTTACGGTGATGGATTTATCACCCAGAGGCAGCGAGATGATCACCATCTCTTCTGATGCTCGCCTTGGTACCGTTTTTACCGGAACGAAAGCCGGCAAGGTTGCAGGCGATTGATCCCGGTAACTCGGTAGCCACTTGCGGATCACGTTAGCATTGATGCCGTGATGGATGGCTACGCTGGAAATCGTCGCTCCGGGTTGCAGGCATTCCTGAACGACTTGGGCTTTGAATGGTTTGGGGTAAGAGCTTCGTTGGCGCATGGAAATCCCGGCGATAAGGGCGATCGCGTCCGCTTAAAAATACGCGGACACCATCGCCCTTAATGCTGGGATTTTGAAGGTGTGTTCGCCGGCCGCTTAC
>NZ_JACAPM010000057.1:0-110559 GCF_013385695.1 Pseudomonas sp. D8002 | reverse complement strand
AAAGCAGCTTTTGCCTTTGCTTTTAACACTCAGGTCGGCTCTCAGGCAGCCGTGCTCTTACTTTTGATCTTGATCTAACTGCCCCCTGCCGCTTTTGCAAAGTGACTCGCTATAAGAGCGAAACCATAAGTAGCCATAACCTAAATAACGGATATGTACCCCCCTCCCCCGGCCAAACTCAAAACTTCTCCCGCGAAATAAACCCCAACACCCCAGTATCCATCACCGGATTAAAACGAACCCGGGTCGTAATGTCCTGCTCAATCTCACGCATCGCCACCTGCGGCAACGTAGAAATATCCGCATCCTCCCGTATCCGCGCCGGCGTCACCGACGAGGTCAAAAACGCCACCCCACGCTGCACCGACCACGCCAACGCAACCTGAGCCGGCGTCTTCCGCACCCGCCGTGCAATCCCGGTAATCACCGGTTCATCCAGCACCCGCGGCCTCATCCCATGCCCCAACGGCGCAAACGCCAACACCACAATCCCATGCTGCCTGCAAAACTCCAACAGCTCCCACTCCGGCAGATAAGGGTGTGACTCAACCTGCACCACCGCAGGTTTTATCCGCGCCACCGCCACCAACTCCCGCAGCGTTTCCAGGCTGATATCCGACACCCCGATGGACTTGCAACGCCCCTCATCCACCAGACGCTCAAGCACCCGCCACGTCTCGATCAACGTCACCCCCGAGTCATACAACACATGCCCAAACGCATCCCGTGGGTGCAGCTCGTCACCCGGCAAAAACGCAAACGGCGTATGGATCATGTAGCAGTCGATCACCTCCACCTGAAGCCGGCGGCAACTGGCTTCGAACGCCGGCACCACACGCTCGGGCCGATGGTTGTTGTTCCACAGCTTGGTGGTGATGAACAGGTCCTCGCGCCGGACTTTACCGGCCGCCACCGCATCGTGAATCGCCGCGCCGACCTGCGCTTCGTTGCCATAACGCTCCGCACAATCGAAATGGCGAAAGCCCGCCTCCAACGCTTGCGTGACCGCCTGGGTGGTGGCCGTCAAATCCCTGAACAGCGTCCCGAACCCCACCGCCGGCATCGCGCCCGAGCCATGCTGCAAAGGAAAACGGGTATCGCGAAGTGCATCGTAATAGCTCATGTGTTTGCTCCACTAGCGTTTGAAATCGTTGACCGAGCGACCACCGAGCGCCACGAACAACCGCACGGTGTCGAGATGTTGGGCGGTGCTCGCCCGGATCTGCCCGAGCAGGGCCTGCTCATAGGCGCGTTGTGCCTCCAGCACTTGCAACAGCCCGCTCTCCCCTGCCCCATAGGCCTGCTGGTTCAGGCGCAAACTGTTGGCGGCGGCCTGTAGCGCGGCGGTCTGTGCCTGGTACTCCTCGGCGTCGTGGTTGATCGCCTGCAAGGTGTCTGCGACCTGGCCGAAGGACTTGATGACGGTCTGCTGATAGTTGGCGAGCGCGGCGTTGTAGCCCTCCACGGCGGCCTGGCGCTCTGCCTTGAGAGTTCCGCCATCGAAGATCGGCCCCGCCAACCCGGCGGCAAAACCCCACAGCGCCGCACCACCATTGCCCGACGCGGCCTGGGCCAGTGACGCGGACAACTCCACACGGGGATAGAGATTGGCGGTGGCCACGCCGACCGCCGCGCTGGCCGCATGCAATTCGGCTTCGGCTTGCAGCACGTCCGGGCGGTCATGGGCCAGTTCGGACGGCAAGCTGACCGGCAGCGTGGTGGCCGAGGCAAATCCAGCCAGTTCGAAATCCGGTGCGCGCCAATCCGCCGGGCCCTTGCCCGCCAGGATCGACAGCGCATGCCGCGCCGCATCGCGCTGCTGGGCGAGTGGTGGCAACAGGGTGCGGTCCTGCGCCAGTCGCGTTTCGGCCAGGGAGACATCGAGCTGCGTCGTCGTGCCGCTGTGTTGCGCCGCGCGCACCAGTTCGAGGTTTTTCGCGTCGGTGGCGAGCAAGGTCTGCACCGCTTCCATCTGCGCGCTGGCCGAGGCCATCAGCAACGCCTGGCTGGCGACGTCGCCCGTCAGCGTCAGGTACGCCGCCTCGAAGCGATGCTGCTGGAAATCGGCCAATGCCTGCTGTTGCTCGACCCGGCGCTGATTGCCGCCGAATACGTCGAGGTCGAAACTGACCTGCGGCCCGACGCCATAGAAGTTCGTCACCACTGGCCGAGCGGCGTTGTGCACGCGCTGGCGGCCCGCTTGCGCGGCGAAATCCACCTGCGGGAAAAGTGCACCCTCGGCCGCAGCCACCGAAGCGGCGGCCTGACGCAACGTCGCGTCCGCTGCCGTCAGCTCAAGGTTGCCGGCAATCGCCCGGCGCATCACGCTGTCGAGCGTTTCGGAATGAAAGGTCGACCACCAGTCGACGCTGACCTTCTGACTGAAGGAAACGTGCTGCTCAGCCTGCACGTCATAGTGCGGCGAAGCGGTAACGGACGGCGCCTTATAGTCCGGGCCAACCGAACACGCGGACAGGGTCATGACGGCCGTGATAACAAGCCCATGGGATTTCATTACGCACACTCCGGAAAACTAGTGGGTCGTGACAGGTTTACGCAGCAGCAGCACCAGCGGGCTCACCACCAGCATTGCCCACAGCAGAATCTTGAATTGGCCGACCACCGCGATGAAGGCGGCCTGGCCGGTGATGGCTTCGTTCAGCGCGGCGAATCCCGCCAGGGGCGTCGATGCGGGGACCGAATGCACAGTCAGGTGGCCGGCCAGCGCCACGTGCATCGCCTGGGTGTTGTTGAAGAAGAACCACTGCACCACCGCCACACCCAGGGTGCTGCCGTAGACGCGGGACAGGTTGAACAGCCCGCTGCCTTCGGGGCGCAACGTCGGGTCGAGGGTGCTGAACGCCACCCGGGAAAGCGCCGGCATCAGCAGGCCCAGGCCCGCGCCCTGGATTGCGCCAGCCACTGCCACCGGCCAGCCGTCCATCAAGGGTGAATAGCCGAGCATCGAGTGGTTGGCGTAGATCACCACGGCGATCCCGGCGACCACAAATGGGCGGCCGTCGAGATGCGCAGGCACCTTGTTCATCAGCCAGAACGCACCCAGCAGCCCCACGCCACGGGGGATGGTGAGGAAGCCTGTGGTGTCGGGCGGGAAGCCCAGCAGTTCATCCAGCATCGGCGAGGTCATCGCCATGGTCGGCAGCAGCACGAAACCGACGGCGAAGAACATGATGGTCGACAGCACGAAGTTGCGGTCGCGCAATAACCCCTTGCTGATGAAGTGTGTGCTCGAGGTGAACCGGTGCATTGCGAACAGGTAGAACCCCAGGGCACTGGTGGCGGCTTCCAGCCAGATCTCGGGCGAGTCGAACCACTCCAGGCGCTGGCCACGGTCGAGGACCATTTGCAGGCCGATCACGCCGAGGGTGAAGCTGGCGAAGCCTGCGAAATCAAACGCAGCAGCGCTGTTGGCTTTCTTCTCCTGCTGCAACATCGCCACGATCAAGAAGGTGTAAGCCAACAGCGGCAGGCTGGCGTAGAACATCCAGCGCCAGCCGAAATGCTCGCTGATCCAGCCGCCAATCGCCGGGCCGCTGACAATCCCCAGCAACCCGATCGCCGTCCATGATGGGCCGAATTTTGGCCGTTGCGTCGGGGCCAATGTCTCCAGGGCGATGGCCATCGACAGCGGCGCCAACACGCCGCTGGCAGCCCCCTGGATGATCCGCGCGCCGACGAATTGCAGTGAGGTGGTGGCCTGTGTCGCAAGCAGCAGGCCGAGGGCGAAGATCAGCATCGCCGCCTGGTAAACCGCCTTCACGCCGAAGCGCGCAGCAAGCCACTGAGCTACCGGCAATGTAATCGCGCTGGCCGCCAGGTACGACGTGAAGATCCACCCCGCCTCGTCATCCGTCATCGACAAACTGCCCTGCACAAACCGCAGGGCCGAGTTCGGCAGCGACACGTTGACCGCCTGCAACCAGGTCACCAGCAACGCCGCAAACCGGAGAGTACGTGCGCCGTTCATGGGCCGGTCCTGATATCAACCGTCACCGTGGCGCTGGTGCCGGAGAACAGCGGCAAGTCCGCGTTGGCCTCGTCCAGTTCCAGGCGCACCGGCACCCGCTGCACCACCTTGACCCAGTTGCCGGTGGCGTTTTCCGGCGGCAGCAGCGCGAAGTCGGCACCGGCGCCCGGGCTCAGGCTGGTGATGTGCGCCTTGAAGGGATGATCCGGGTAGGTGTCGAGCTTGATGGTTGCCTGCTGACCGGCTCGCATATGGGTCATCTGGGTTTCGCGAAAGTTGGCCTCGACCCAGGTGCGACGGGGCGACAGCAAGGCGAAGGCCGGCGCGCCGCTGTTCAGGTAATCGCCGACCTGCACGTCATCCACCTTGGCCACCACGCCGTCGTCGGGGGCATAGACCGTCGCGTACGAGAGGTAGAGTTGCGCCTCGTCGAGCTGCGCCTGGGCCTCCCGAATCGCCGGGTGTCGGTCGATTTCGATGTCGGGATTGCCGTTCAGCGCCACCACCGTATTGGCGATCTGCTGCTCGACGGACGCCACGCGTTGCCGGGCGACTTTCAGGTCGGTATCGGCCCGTTCGAACACGGCCTGGGACACGAACTCGGTGGCCACCAGGGCCTTTTTGCGGGCGAATTCCTTCTGGTCGAAACCCGCCGATTCCTTGGCCGCCTGCAACTCTGCCTGCTGTTGCCGGTAGCTGGCCTTGAGGCCTTCAATCCGCAGGCGCGCCACGCTCAATTGCGCCTGGGCACGCTCGACCGCGACCTGGAACGGCTCGGGGTTGATACGCAGCAGTACCTGCCCCTTGTGTACCGACTGGTTGTCTTCCACGGCGATCTCCACGACCTGCCCGGATACCCGCGCATTGATCGACGCCTTCGCCACTCGGGCATACGCGTTATCGGTGGATACGTACGGCGCATCCTTGAGGTAATACACATACCCGGCCGCTGCAATGAGTACCGGAAAGCCCACCATCAACAGTGAACGCCAGGGGGTGCGGGTCGTGTTTTCCAACGCATTGCTCATGATCGAATCACCTTTGCTGAGCCCGGGATTTCTGAGGCCTTAATTTTGTGCGATGATGTAAGAATATCGACCCACCCACCTCTACTCAAGGATTTTTGTACGCCATGGCACAAAAAAAGATCACAGAGGCAAAAGGCCGTGGCCGCCCACGGGCCTACGACCCCGAAACGGCAATGCAAAAAGCCCTCGGGGTGTTCTGGAGCACCGGCTATTCCGGCGCCTCACTGGACAGCATCGCCACCGCCGCCGGGATGAACAGGCCAAGCCTGTACGCCGCGTTCGGCGACAAACACGCGATCTACCTCAAGGCACTTGAGCAGTATTGGGGTCTCGCTTCTGCCGCCATCGACGAGGCGCTGGACGACCCGAGCCTGACCCTCGCAGAGGCGCTGATGCGCTTATATGAAGGCCAGTTGTCGATCTACTTTTCGGGGGATGGCGAGCCACGGGGCTGCTTTATCATCGGCACCGCAACCACTGAAGCGGTGGAGGATGCGGAGATTCGCGCCGTGCTTTTGCAGCGCCTCGACGCACTCGACGCCCATCTCGAAACCCGCTTGCGCACGGCCATCGAGGCCGGTGAGTTGAAAGGTGGTGCAGACCCGGCAGCCGTCGCCGTCCTCGCCGCGTCTTTGGTGCACAGCCTTTCGATTCGTGCACGGGCGGGCAAGCCCCACGCCGAATTGATCACCCTGGCGCGCAACGCCGTGCAGGTCATCTGCGGATGAGTGAAGGACTGGAAGACATTCTGGCCGAGCACCTGGCCGTGATTTTCTGCGGCATAAACCCGGGGCTGAAGGCCGCTGCCACCGGGCATCACTTCATGGGCAGGAGCAATCGGTTCTGGCGCACGCTGCACCTGGCCGGGTTTACGCCCCATGAAGTGCAGCCGGAGAACGACCGCACGATCCTGCAATACCAATGCGGGCTGACCACGGTGGTGGAGCGGCCTACGGCCCGGGCGGATCAGTTGTCGGCGGATGAATTCAGGGCGGCGGCGGCTAGTTTTGAACGCAAGATCGCACGCTACGCGCCACGGTATGTGGCGTTTCTGGGAAAGGCCGCCTATAGCGCGTTGAGCGGGCAGAAGCAGATTGCCTGGGGGCTTCAACCGCACACCCTGGGGTGTGCGGCGGTGTGGGTTCTGCCCAATCCCAGCGGCAGAAACCTTGGGTTTACGCTCGACCAATTGGTGCAGGCATACCAGCAATTAAGGCTGGCAACACTCAGTCCCGATTAGAACTCAACTTCTCCCACAAAAAGCTGTAGACCAGCGCACTCATATGCGCAGCCTGTGCATTGTCCGCCGCCCCGCCGTGCCCACCTTCGATATTTTCGTAGTACGTCACGTCCTTGCCGGCCTCGATCATCTTCGCCGCCAGTTTGCGGGCGTGGGCTGGATGCACCCGGTCATCGCGGGTCGAGGTCAGGAAAAACACCGGTGGGTAGGCCTTCGCCGGATCGAACAGGTGGTATGGAGAAAACGTCTGGATGTACGCCCACTCTTCAGGTACGTCCGGGTTGCCGTATTCCCCCATCCACGACGCCCCGGCCAACAGGAGGTGATAGCGCTGCATGTCGAGCAAGGGCACCTGGGAGACGATTGCACCGAACAGTTCCGGGTATTGAGTAAGCATATTGCCGACCAACAGACCACCGTTGCTGCCACCCTCCGCGCCCAGATGTCGGGGCGAAGTGATCCCGCGGTCGATCAGGTCACGGGCCACTGCGGCAAAATCTTCGTAGGCACGCGGACGGTTCTGCTTGAGTGCGGCCTGGTGCCAGCGCGGGCCGTATTCACCGCCACCGCGAATGTTGGCAACCACGTACACCCCGCCCTTCGAAAGCCAGGCGCGGCCTGCCTTACCGGAGTAATACGGGGTCAGGGAGTATTCAAAGCCGCCGTAACCATAGAGCAAGGTCGGCGCCGTGCCGTTGCGCGGCAGGTCTTTGCCGAGCACCAGGAAATACGGCACACGAGTGCCGTCCCTGGAGACCGCAAAGTGCTGCTCGATCACGTGCTGGCTGGAATCGAAAAAGGCCGGCAGGGTTTTCAGTACCTCGGGCGGATGACCGATCTCGGCCAGCGACAAGGTGGTCGGCGTCAGGTAGTCAGTGGTCACCAGCCAGACGGCATCACTGTCGTCGCTGTCCACTGCGCTGGCACCCACCGTCCCCATGCTCGGCGCCCCGGTGAACGGGCTGTGCTGCCAGCCGTTCGCGCCGGGAGTGAGGACGCTGAGGCGGTTCTTGACGTGATCCAGTACGTTCAGCACCAGGTGATTCAGCGTCCAGAAAAACCCTGCCAGCGAGGTGCTGTCCGTAGGGGTGAACAGCACCTCGAAATCCCGCTGGCCTGCCATGAAGCGATCAAACCGGATCGCCAGCAACGAGCCGGCCACAAACACTTCATCAAGCGTCCAGTCCTCCCGCAGTTCCAGCAGCAGCCAGTCTTTGTACACCGACTTTTCCGCCGAGTTCGGCGCGTCGATTTTGCTTAGTTGGTTGTCGCTGCCCCGCAGGTACAGCTCGTTGTTGTAGAACGCCAGCGTGCGGCTGACGAAGTCACGCTCGTAGCCGGGCGTGTCGTCGTGCATCGCCGCGATGTACATATCATCCAGCGCGCCTTCATAGACAAGACTGGCGGCACTCAGCGGTGTACCGCGCTGCCACTGCTTGACGATGCGCGGGTAACCGGAACGGGTCATCGACCCTTCACCAAAATCGGTATAGACATAGACGTTGTCACGGTCGATCCAGCCCAGGCCGCCCTTGGACTCGGGCAACTGGAAGCCGTCTTCGACCCAGGTCTTGCTGGCCAGATCAAACTCGCGGGTGACATTCGCATCGGCGCCGCCACGGGACAGCGCCAGCAGGCAGCGCTGGTAGTCCGGGCGCAAGAAATCAGCACCGTGCCACACCCAGTTTTCGCCTTCGGCGGCGTTCAGTGCGTCAAGGTCCAGCAACGTTTCCCAGGCAGGTTGAGGCTTGCGGTACTCCGCAAGCGTGGTGCGACGCCACAGGCCCCGCGGGTGGGCGGCGTCCATCCAGAAGTTGTAGTAATAGGCGCCGACCTTATCGACGTAGGGGATGTTGCTGTCCGAGTCCAGTATCTCCAGCACATCGGACTTGATCTGCTTGAAGCTGTCGGAGCGGGCGAGCCGGTCTTCGGTCCTGAGGTTCTGGGCGCGTACCCAGTCCAGTGAACGCGTGCCGTCGACGTCTTCAAGCCATTGATAGGGATCGTTGGACGTTTCGGGAAGTTTTGACATGTTCGAATCCTGTCGAAAAGCAGAAATGGATAGCGTGCCCGACTTTGAGCCTTTTTGATCGATAAAAAAAGCAAGAAACCGGGTGCGCCAGCCGATCTGATCGGCGATACATGGCGGACGTACCGCAGGCTGGTGCGGCAGGAGGACAGGCGATGGCTGACAAAAACGTGTGGATGCTGATGGGCGCAGATGCAAAACCCTACCCAAGCCTCGAGCCGGGAACGCTGGGCGGCCACCGTCGCGGCAAGCGCTATGGAAAGCTCGACTGTCGTGCGGCGCTGCGAGCCATTGCGCGTGGCGGCTACGTGAAAAATCGCGTGTTTTTTCTCGATGAAGCGACGGCTGTCGCCGCGGGATTTCGTCCTTGTGCGGTGTGCATGCCTGCCGAATATCGCCTGTTTCGAGGGCACGCCTGAATCGAGTGTCCGGGACAAATTCCAGGCAAAAAAAAGCCTGCATCGCTGCAGGCTTTTTTACTATCTGGCTCCACGACCTGGACTCGAACCAGGGACCCAATGATTAACAGTCATTTGCTCTACCAACTGAGCTATCGCGGAATGCGCCGTATGTTACTGATTGAAAAGGAGAAGTCAAGCATTCAGTGAGATTTTTGCTTCACCCCAGGTGCGCCGCGCTGGAAAATCACCACGCCACTTCCTGTCACGACGCTGTCATACGTCAACGCCAACATCCGCAGATACCCCGCCCCTACCCTCTTCTTGAAGGACGACACATGCACACTCGCTCAGGCCCGCCAGCGGTAAAAACCCTGCTTGCCCGTTTTATCGTTATCGGATGCAGCCTGACGGTGAGCGCGTGTGACAGTGTGACCAGGAGCGCGCCTGTCTCGCCTGCTTCGTTCAAAACCCTGGACGGTGCACCGCCGCTGGTTATCGGCCATCGCGGCCTGCCAGGACTGTACCCGGAAGAAACCCGGGCCTCCTACGAGCATGCAGCCGACGCTGGTGCGGATTCGCTGGAGCTGGACCTGCACATGACCAAGGACTGTGTATTGGTGGCCCGGCACAATCCCTGGTTGAGCGACAACACCAACATCAGCGACGTCGCGAAGACCAATCCCGAAGTTGCACGCCGCAAGCGCACGGTGCCGGGTGTGCTGGTTAACGTCAGGTACCCGGCCACTGCAGAAAATGGCCCGGCCCAGTACCTGAGTGATCTGACTGACCCCAACGATCCAAAATCCGTGTTGAAGTCCTTGATCGTGGATGGCGAAGACCATACCAACGACTGGTCAATCAGCGATTTCACCCTGGCCGAACTCAAGCAATGGATCGGCGGCACGACGTACGACGCCCGCGACGAGCGCCCGACCGAACTCAACGGCAAGCTGCCGATCCTGAGTTTCCAGGAAGTGATCGACATCGCGAAAGCCAAAAGCGCCGCCACTGGCCGGGTGATTACCACCTACCCGGAAAGCAAGAACCCGATCTGGAACAATGCCCAGGCCATCGCCAACGGCTGCGGCGCGCCGGGCAGTCATCCGTTCGAAGCGGCGTTTCTCAAGACCCTTGAAGACAACAACCTCAATCGCAAAGATGCGCCGGTGTTCGTGCAGAGCTTCGACCCGAACAGCCTGAAGTACCTGCGCTCCATCGGCCTGCAATCCAGGGCGGTTCAACTGGTGGATGGGAACGGGGTGAACTTCAAGACCGGCGAGACCATTTTCATCACGGACAAACCCAACACCTTCGTCAGCGGCCGCCCCTACAGCTGGACCGTCGCCGGCGACCCACGCGCCTTTGGTGCGATGCTGACCCCGGCCGGGCTGGCCGAGGTCAAGACCTATGCCGACGGCATCGGGCCATGGAAGCCGCAAGCGATGTCGCTGACCGCCGCTTCAGCGCATAACCCCGGCTTGCCCGAGGTCGATACCTTCAAGCCCACCAGCCTGATCAGCGATGCGCACAAGGCCGGCCTGTTCGTGCATATTTTCACCTTCCGCAACGAAGCCAAATACCTGGCAGGTGCCTACAAGGGCAACCCGGCGGCGGAATACATGGCCTTTTTCCGCGCCGGTGTTGACGGTGTGTTTACGGATTTCACGCCGACTGCCGTTGCGGCCCGAACTGCCTACCTTAAAGAAGTCGCGCGCTAAAAAGTCGTGCGCAAAGATGGCGGCCTTATGGGCCGCCATCCTTCAGTCGAGTTGCTCAATCACCCCTCCTGCCTTGAGCTGCCCCAACTGCTCTGCCGACAACCCGAGGCGCTCGCCCAGTACCTCATCGGTATGCTGCCCCAACATCGGCGCCGGCCTTACATACTCTACCGGCGTGCCCGACATCTTGATCGGGCTGCCGACCATCTCGAACTGCGGATTCCTGGGATGCGGGATCTTCACCATCAACCCACGGGCAATCACCTGCGGCTCTTCCAGGGATTGCGCGATGTTGTTGATCGCCCCCACCGGTACTTTCGAGGCGTGAATACTCGCCACCCACTCGTCCGCCGTGCGCCCCAGGAAGTGCGCCGACAACAGTTCGACAATCTCCGCCCGATGCGCAACCCGATCGGCATTGCGCCGAAAGCGCGGGTCTTCCGGCAGGTGCGGCAAACCGATGCTGTGGCACAGCGCTACAAACTGGCTGTCGTTGCCGCAGGCAATAATGAAGTCGCGGTCGGCGGCGCGGAACACCTGGTACGGCACGATGTTGGCGTGGGCGTTGCCGAAACGCTGCGGCACCTTGCCCGAGGCCAGGTAGTTCATGCTCTGGTTGGCCAGGGTTGCCACTTGTACGTCCAGCAGCGCCATGTCGATGTGTTGGCCAACGCCGGTGCGTTCGCGGCTGAGCAGTGCGGCCTGGATCGCGACGGTGGAATACAGGCCGGTCATCAGGTCGGAGAACGCCACGCCGACTTTTTGCGGGCCGCCGCCGGGCAGGTCGTCGCGTTCGCCGGTGATGCTCATCAGGCCGCCGATGCCCTGGATGATGAAGTCGTAGCCGGGTTCTTCGGCGCGCGGGCCGGTCTGGCCGAAGCCGGTGATGGAGCAGTACACCAACCGTGGATTGATCTCGGCCAGGGTCGCGTAATCCAGGCCATAACGCGCCAGGGAACCGGCCTTGTAGTTTTCGATCAGTACGTCGGAGCTGGCCGCCAGGGCCCGCACCAGTTCCTGGCCTTCGCTGGTGGCCAGGTCAATGGCCACGGATAGTTTGCCGCGGTTGGTGGACTGGTAATAAGACGCCTGCCCGGATGACTCGCCGGTGTCGGTCTTCATCCACGGCGGGCCCCAGCCGCGGGTATCGTCGCCACTCTGTGGCCGTTCGATCTTGATCACTTCCGCGCCGAGGTCGGCCAACACCTGGCCACACCAGGGCCCGGCCAATACCCGGCTTAAGTCCAGCACCCGCAAACCTGTCAATGCACCCATTATTCTTGTCCTGTGATGAATCGAAATCAGCCGACTGCCGGCTCTTCATGACGCAGGGAAATCCCCAGCGCCGCACGCCGCCGCAGCCAGGGGCTGGGGCGATAACGTGGGTCGTGGGTGAGTTCGCTCATGCGTTGCAAAATCGTGAGGATGCGCCGTGGCCCGAGGGCATCGCCCCAGGCGAGCGGGCCTTGTGGATAACCCAGGCCGAGTTGTACGGCCTGGTCAATGTCGTCGACGCTGGCGATGCGTTGCTGGGCAATGTCGCAGGCCAGGTTGACCACCATCGCCAGGGTGCGCTGGGCAACGAAGCCGACGCTGTCGCTGATCACTGTCACACCTACACCGTCATTGGCGAGCAACGCGTGGGCGGCATCGCGGGTGGCGGTGGACGTCAGCGGGTTTTGCATCAGGGTGCGGTGGCGCGACAGGTCGGTCAGCAGGTCGATGCACAGGGTGCGTGCCGGGTCAGTGTGGAAGCGCTCGCTGGCCGAGGTGGCGTCGAGACCGTAGGGCGCCAGCAGGCACAACGCTTCAGGCGAAGGCTGCGCCGCGCTTTCAAGGTGCGCGCCCAACTCGATCACCAGGGCGCTGAGGCGCTCGTAGTCTTCGGCGTTTTCGGTGGCGATCCATACCGGCGGGAATTGCTTGATGGAAGGCACCGGCTGCGGCTGCGGGCCGTCGACCACCTGGCCATTTTCATAGCGGTAGAAGCCCTGCCCGCTCTTGCGCCCGAAGCGTCCGCCCACCAGCATCTGGCGGGTCAGGGGCGATGGTTTGTAGCGCGGGTCCTGATAGAACTGGTTGTAGATCGACTCCATCACCGGGTGGGAAACGTCGAGCCCGGTGAGGTCCAGCAGTTCCAGCGGCCCCATGCGAAAGCCTGCGCCTTCACGCAGGATACGGTCGATGTCGCCGCGCTCGGCAATGCCTTCATCGAGCATCTTCAAGGCTTCGGTGCCGTACGCACGGCCGGCGTGGTTGACGATGAAACCCGGGGTGTCCTTGGCGCGCACGCCGCGATGGCCGGTACGGGCAACGAAGGCCAGCAGGTCATCGCCGACCTTCGGTGCGGTGGCCAGGCCGTCGATCACTTCGACGACGCGCATCAACGGTACCGGGTTGAAAAAGTGCAGCCCGGCGACCCGTCCAGGGTGTCGGCAGCCGGTGGCGATGGCCGTGACCGACAGCGACGAGGTGTTGGTGGCGAGGATGCACGCCGCGCTGACCACACCTTCCAGCTGCTGCAACAGGCCGCGCTTGGCGTCGAGGTTTTCGACAATGGCTTCCACCACCAGGTCGCAGTCGTGCAGCGCCTCAATGGTGGCGGCGACTTGCAGGTTCGCAAGCGCAGCGTCCACCGCTGCCTGGGTGATCTTGCCCTTGGCGGCCAGCTTCGAGAGCGTGGCGCCGAGGTTATCCCGAGCGGTTTGCGCCGCACCATCGCGGGCATCGAACAAGCGCACCAACACGCCCGCCTGAGCGGCAATCTGTGCAATCCCGGCGCCCATCACGCCGGTGCCTACCAGGCCCATGATCTTGATTGAATCAGCCATTGTCATTCCCCCAGGTAGTTCGCGGTGCGTTTTTCGAAGAACGCCGCGGCGCCCTCCTTCTGGTCTGCCGAATCGAACAGCAGTTGAAAGGCCTTGCGCTCCAACACCAGCGCGCTTTCCAGCGGCAGGTCGGCGCCAGCCAGCATCACTTCCTTGATCTGCTCCACCGCCAGTGGCGGCAAGGCGGCGATCTGCGCGGCCAGTTCCAGGGCGCGGGGGATGGTCTGGTCATCGTCCACCACTTCGCTGAGCATGCCCATGGCCAGGGCTTCCGGGGCCTTGACCATGCAGCCGGTCAACGCGATGCGCATGGCCTGGAACTTACCCACGGCGCGTACCAGGCGCTGGGTGCCACCGGCGCCCGGCATCAGGCCCAGCTTGACCTCGGGCTGGGCGAAGCGCGCCGATTCCCCGGCGACGATCAGGTCGCAATGCATGGCCAGCTCACAACCGCCGCCCAGGGCAAACCCGTTCACCGCGGCGATCACCGGCTTGGGGCAGCGGCTGATGGCTTCCCACAGGTATTCAGTGTGGCGGCGATACATCTCGATCGGGCTGGCGCTGGCGAATTCCTTGATGTCGGCACCGGCCACGAAGAACTGGTCGCCGCCGGTGAGCACGATGGCGCGCACATCACGGCGTTTGGCCAGGGCACGAAAGTGCTCGGCCAGCTCTTCGCGAACCTGGGCGTTCAAGGCGTTTTTCACTTCGGGACGGTGGATGCGTACCACGGCGACGCCATTGTCCTGGACGTCGAGGTGCACTACGGGTTGGTCGAGGCTGGCCACAAATTCTCCTGCTGCAATGTTCTTGTTAGTTCGGATATCGCCAGTTTCGCTATGCGAAACAACATTCCGTATTTAGCGATAATCATAAGGACCGAGTTGCCGTGATGTAAACGTAAAAACCTGAACCTCCGATAAATCGGGCTATAACTCGTTGTTTAGACGAGTTTTATTAAACAAAAAGACAACGCCACGCAAAGTTGATTAGTTTCGCTGTGCGGAATACAATTTTGTTTTGTTGATTTTCTAAAAAAAGGGGGACTAACATGCGCCGTCGAAACCTGGACCCGAACACACCCGAAACACCTGCCGGCAACCACGCCTTCGAGCACTTGCTGATCGATCCGATGAATGCCGACGAGGAAGAAGACAAGGACCGCCAGTTCGTCACCGCCCTGGCCCGTGGCCTGGAATTGCTGCGCTGCTTCACCCCCAGCGAAAGCGTGCTGGGTAACCAGGAGCTGGCGCGCAAGACCGGGCTGCCAAAGCCGACGATTACGCGGATGACCCATACGCTGACCCGCTTGGGCTATCTCAAGCACCTGCCGCAGTCAGGCCGGTATCAGCTGGATGTGGGCGTGATGGCATTCGGTTACGCAATGCTGTCGAACCTGTCGGTGCGGGCCGTGGCCCATCCGCTGATGGAGACGATGGCCAAGTACGCCCAGGCCGCGGTGGCGATGGCCACGCGGGACCGCCTG
The DNA here is from genome assembly GCF_013385695.1 of Pseudomonas sp. D8002. Classification (NCBI taxonomy): domain Bacteria; kingdom Pseudomonadati; phylum Pseudomonadota; class Gammaproteobacteria; order Pseudomonadales; family Pseudomonadaceae; genus Pseudomonas; species Pseudomonas sp. D8002. The sequence goes on along the minus strand of NZ_JACAPM010000057.1, from coordinate 95,838 downwards.
GACATGGTTTACCTGGACGTGGTCCAGGGTGAAGCCAACATGACCATGCGCCGCCAGGTCGGCACACGGTTGCCGTTGCACTTGAGTTCCGCAGGCCGCGCCTGCCTGGCAGCGATGCCGGAAAACGAGCGGGAATTTATCCTCGACCATATCCGCCAGCGTCATCTGGAGGACTGGCCGGGCATCAGGAAGGGCCTGGAACGTGCCTTCCGGGATTACACCGATTTCGGCTACTGCATGTCGATCGGTGAGTGGCACCGCGATGTAAACGCCATCGCCGTACCGCTGCTGCATGCACAACATGGGCTGCTGACGTTCAACTGTGGCGGGCCGAGTTTTCACCTTTCCCGGGAGAAACTCGAGGACGACATCGGGCCCCGTCTCAAGCACATGGTGAACAACATCGAGGCCGCCGCCCGCTAGACAGATCGGTGCAAGGCCTCGGCAGATTGACGACAACAGGCCCGCCGAACGGGCCGCTGAGGAATGCACATGATCCGAGACCCCGAAACGCTTCATCTGTTGCTGGAAACCCTGCAGCAGTTCGTCAACGAGGCGCTGATCCCCCGGGAAAACGAACTGGCCGAGACCGATGACGTCCCGGCGGATATCGTCAGCCAGTTCCGCGAGCTGGGCCTGTTTGGCCTGACCCTGCCCGAAGCCTACGGCGGCCTCGGGCTGACCATGGAAGAAGAGGTCAACGTGGCCTTTGAACTGGGCCGCACTTCGCCGGCATTTCGCTCCTACTTCGGCACCAACAACGGCATCGGCTCCATCGGCATCCTGCTGGACGGCACCGAGGCGCAGAAGCAGCACTACCTGCCAAAACTCGCCAGCGGTGAACTGCTCAGTTCGTTCTGCCTGACCGAGCCGGACTCCGGCTCCGACGCCGCCTCGCTGAAAACCACGGCGGTGCGCGACGGTGACCACTATGTCATCAACGGCACCAAGCGCTTTATCACCAACGCCCCCCACGCCGGGATCTACACGGTGATGGCCCGTACCAACCCGGACATCAAGGGCGCGGGCGGCATCAGTGCATTCATTGTCGAGCGCAACACCCCCGGCCTGTCCCTGGGCAAGCGCGACCACAAGATGGGCCAGAAAGGCGCCCACACTTGCGACGTGATTTTCGACAACGTGCGCGTACCGGCCGACCAACTGATCGGCGGCGTCGAAGGCGTGGGGTTCAAGACGGCGATGAAGGTGCTCGACAAGGGCCGCCTGCACATCGCCGCCGTCAGCGTCGGGGCCGCCGAGCGCATGCTCAACGATGCCCTGAACTACGCCCTGGAGCGCAAGCAGTTCGGCCAGCCGATCGCCGAGTTCCAGCTGATCCAGGCGATGCTCGCCGACAGCAAGGCCGAGATCTACGCCGCCCGCTGCATGGTGGTGGACGCTGCGCGCAAGCGTGACGAAGGCCTGAACATCGGCACCGAAGCGTCCTGCTCGAAAATGTTCGCCACGGAGATGTGCGGTCGGGTGGCCGACCGTTGTGTGCAGATTCACGGCGGTGCCGGGTATGTGAGCGAGTACGCCATCGAGCGGTTCTATCGCGATGTGCGCTTGTTCCGCCTGTATGAAGGCACTACGCAGATCCAGCAATTGGTGATCGCCCGCAACATGATTCGCGACGCCAAGCACTGAACCCCGGGAACAACACCAAATCCATGTGGGAGCTGGCTTGCCTGCGATGCAGACAACTCGGTCTGGCAGTAACACCGCGGCGATGCCATCGCAGGCAAGCCAGCTCCTACAGTGACCGTGTTCCAACCGCATTACCGCAACACCCATAACTTGTGCCCTAACAACTACAACAAGGTATCGCTATGGAAGTCGCCGCTTCGGCGGGTGCGTTGTCGCCCGCGCAAAACAAACTGTGGATCATCGTATTCATCTTCTGCTTCCTCGGCCTGCTGATCGACGGTGCCGACTTGATGCTGCTGTCCTACAGCCTCAGCAGCCTCAAGGCCGAGTTCGGCCTGACCAGCGTCGAAGCCGGCAGCCTGGGCAGCTTCACCCTGGCCGGGATGGCCATCGGCGGGATTTACGGCGGTTGGGCCTGTGACCGTTTTGGCCGGGTGAAAACCGTGGTCTGGAGCATCGTGCTGTTCTCCGCCGGCACGGCGATCCTGGGCATGACCCACAGCTATTGGCAGTTCGCGAGCACCCGTTTCTTCGCGTCCCTGGGCCTCGGCGCGCTGTATGTCGCGTGCAACACCCTCATGGCCGAATACGTGCCGACCCGCTATCGCACCACCGTGCTCGGCACCTTGCAGGCCGGTTGGTCGGTGGGCTACATCGTCGCCACCCTGCTCGCCGGCTGGATCCTGCCGAACCACGGCTGGCGCTGGTTGTTCTACGTGGCGATCATCCCGGTGATCCTCGCCGTACTGATGCAACGCCTGGTGCCGGAGCCGCAAGCCTGGATCAAGGCCCAGGCCGAACGTGCCCGGGAAAAGGCCGAAGGCATCAAGCGCGTGTCGGCGAAGAAACCCGACGGCATGTTCAAGCTGATCTTCAGCGACCCGAAAGCCAGCCGCATGTTTATCCTCTGGGCGCTGACCGCAGGCTTCCTGCAGTTCGGCTACTACGGCGTGAACAACTGGATGCCGTCGTACCTGGAAGGCGAGCTGGGGATGAACTTCAAGTCGATGACCAGCTACATGGTCGGCACCTACGCGGCGATGATTTTCGGCAAGATCCTCGCCGGGCTCGCGGCAGACCGCCTGGGCCGGCGCCTGGTGTTCGCCGTCGGCGCGCTGGGCACGGCGATTTTCCTGCCGGTGATCGTGCTGTTCCAGAGCCCGGACAACATCCTGTGGATGCTGATTGTGTTCGGTTTCCTGTACGGCATCCCCTACGGCGTGAATGCGACCTACATGACCGAAAGCTTCGAAGCGAAATTTCGCGGCTCGGCAGTGGGCGGCGCCTACAACATTGGCCGAATCGGCGCGGCGGTGGCACCGGCAGCCATTGGTTTCCTGGCGTCCCATGGCTCGATTGGCGTGGGATTCCTGGTCATGGGCGGCGCGTACTTTATCTGCGGCGTAATTCCAGCGCTGTTTATCCGTGACAAGCAGTTCGACCCGCAAAAACAATAAGCCCAACCCGGGGCCCGCGGCGACGCGGCCCCGGCTATAAGACGTGCGGCAGTTATACCCTTAGGTAAACCGGGCTAGACTGTACGTCAGTCCTACGGAACTGAAGGAACAGTACGACGCTCTCACCCAGCCTGTAAGACAGTTTTGTGCTTAGAGGCTCATTCGCTTATGAAAACACCGACCCAGACCAACGCAATTGACTTCGACAGCGCCAAATTGCAACGCCTGGGCTTTGGTCAGCCTTCCCTTCTTACACGACGCCCCGCGACGGTTGAGCAACTTCGCCAGCAACTGGGCATGCAATTGCAAACCAGCCTGGAGCCGGAGCATATCCTTGCGTTGTTCTTCCGCGAGATCCAACGCCTGGTGCCGCTGGACGCCCTGCAATACCGCCACGAAGCCAGCGACCTGCGCCTGGAGTACGGTCACCGCGGCCATCATTCGGTGAGCTATGCCCTCAGCCATGAAGGCGAGCACCTTGGCGAACTGGTGTTTCGGCGCAACCAACGCTTTCTCGAAGACGAACTGGCCAACCTGGAATCGCTGCTGGCCACCTTGCTCTACCCGATGCGCAATGCCCTGCTCTACCGTGCGGCGACTCGCAGTGCCCTGCGCGACCCACTGACCGAAACCGGTAACCGCATCGCCATGGACCAGACCCTGCAACGGGAAATCGACATGGCTCGCCGGCACCTGCAACCCCTGTCCTTGCTGATGCTGGACATCGACCACTTCAAGCACATCAACGACAGCCACGGCCATGCCACGGGCGACAAGGTGCTCAAGGCGGTCGCCGCCTCGATCAAGAGCCAGCTGCGCAATGTGGACATGGTGTTCCGGTTTGGCGGGGAAGAGTTTCTGATCCTGCTGTCCAACACCGGCCGGGACGCGGCATCGATGGTCGGCGAGCGCCTGCGCCAGGCGGCACAGGCCCAGGATTATTGGGCGGATGATGAGCGGATCGAATTGACGGTGAGCCTGGGCTGCTCGACCTTGCTGGCGGGAGAGTCCGCCGAGAGCCTGTTGCGCCGGGCGGACAGTGCCTTGTATGTGGCCAAGCGTGAAGGCCGCAATCGGCTGGCAATGGCGGGGTAATTTACCCCGCCATCACCCCGTTTACGCCTCGCTGGCAACCAGGGCCGGTTGTTTGCGGGGGGCGGCCACCGACTTTTCCAGCTGCATGCAACGTTCCAGGAACAGGTACATGTAGTCGTAGCTCTTGCAGACCGCCTGGCGCAGCTCTACCTGCAGTTCCTTGGTCGGGTTCATGCCGGCCAGAGTGCAGATGATTTCCAGGGCTTCCCAGGGATGTGCGTCATCGTACTGGGCATGCATCTTCAGCCACTTCATCGCGCGCTTGCGGTCTTCCTCAGGGAAAGCCGCGGCATAGACGCCGGTGGAACACACCACAGCGGACCACTCCCCAGTGGCCCCCTCGATGGCGTAGTTGGTGGCGGCAATCGCGACAATCAGCGAATCGGCCGAGCTGGTGTGCCAGCACCAGTGGCTCAGTGCATGCAGCTCCGGCGGCACTTCCTGTGCCTGCAATTCTTCCAGGCTGACACCATGGGCGCGGGCCCAATGAACCCAATAATCGGCGTGGTTGAGTTCCACGCGAATATTGCGCATCAGCCAGCGGCGCGCCATGTCCTCACCAGGATGGCGGGCAAATTTGGTCTTGGTGAGGTTCTGTGCCATGTACAACGCAAACTGTTCAACCACCGGCCAGCCACCAATCAGGTAGTGGCGCATGGTCTTGGCGCTGAGCTTGTTATCGCGCATGCGCTGGTACAGTTCGTGCTCGACAACGCGACGCTTGCTCTCGCTACAGTCCTGGATCAGCTGTTGCGCCCAGGCGGGGTAACTTGAGGCTTCCATAAGCGGGCCGGTTCTGTTGAATGTGTCGATCACTGTCGGGCTCCTTTTGATTTGTGATATGTACAGACCAGCAAATGTTTCATCGGAACGTGCCAGGCGCCTTGAATAACAGAGGCTGCGGTCGCACAGGTCGACACTGCAAACTATCAAAGGTAAACAACTGCGGTCGCTCGATCAGGTATCCCTGAGCGTAGTCGACCCCGATCTCAAGCAAGGCTTGTTCGATCTGGGGTGTCTCGACAAATTCGGCAATTGTGCGCTTACCCATGACGTGACCGATGTGATTGATCACTTCGACCATAGCGCGGTTAATCGGGTCGTCCAGCATATCCTTTACGAAACTTCCATCGATCTTCAAGAAGTCTACAGGTAAATGTTTAAGATATGCGAACGAGGACATCCCGGCGCAGAAGTCATCCAGGGAGAAATGGCACCCTAACTCTTTGAGCTCGTTGATAAAACGAATCGCACTACCCAAATTCGCTATAGCGCTGGTTTCTGTAATTTCAAAACAAATCATTTCCGGTGGAATGCCATAGGCAATGAATTGCTCACGCAGGAACCCAAGAAAGTCCTCATCGCCGATGGTAGTGCCTGACAGATTGATCGCGCACATGGCCATGGGCCGGCCCGGGCGCTCACGCATGCAGCCCGCGATGATCTTGAACACGTTCTCCACCACCCAACGGTCCAGGGAGGTCATCAAGCCGTAACGCTCGGCGGCCGGGATAAAACTGTCCGGCAGGATGATTCGCCCCGCCTCGTCATGCAGGCGCAGCAGGATTTCGATATGCCCATCCCCCTGTTCGGTGTGCCCAAGGGGCGCGATTTCCTGGGCGTACAGGCAAAAACGGTTCTCTTCCAGCGCCATGTGCAGGCGCTGCACCCAGGCCATCTCGCCAAAGCGCAGGGACAATTCCGAGTCATCGGCGTGATACACCTGCACCCGGTTGCGGCCCTTTTCCTTGGCCATGTAGCACGCCATGTCGGCGGCTCGCAGGGAAGTCTCCAGGGTGGTCGGGGCGTGCGTGATGTGCACCAGGCCAATACTCACGGTGGTGACAAACGGCCTGCCCTTCCACACAAAGTGCAGGCTCTGCACGGTGTGGCGCAGGCTTTCGGCGATTTTTTCCGCCACCGGCGCCGGGCAGTTCTCCAGCAGGATGCCGAACTCGTCGCCCCCCAGCCGGGCCAGGGTGTCACCTTCACGCAGGTCGGACTGCAAGAGCGCGCAGATATGCCGCAACAGTTCATCCCCCGCGGCATGCCCGCAGGTGTCGTTGACCAGCTTGAACTGGTCCAGGTCGAGGAACATCAAGGCATGGCGCCCGGTTTGCTGGCGCCCGACGTTGTGCAGCACCTGCTCCAGGCGGAACTCGAACTCGCGGCGGTTGGCCAGGCCGGTCAAGGCGTCGTGGGTGGCCTGCCAGGACAGGTTGGCGATGTACTGGCGTTCCTGTGTCATGTCGTGCAACACCAGCACCGCGCCGACGACTTTGCCGGCACTGCGGATCGGCGCGCCCACCAGGGTGACGGACACGGTGGTGCCGTCCAGGCGCTGGATCAGCTTGGAGTGCTCGCTGCCCCCACCGAGCTGGCCGCCCAATATGTGTTCGATCAGGGTAAAGCCGTCGGCCTGGGCATTTTCGTCCAGCAGGTTGAACAGCGCCGCCAGCGGCAGCCCCTGGGCCTGGGCGGCTTTCCAATGGGTCAGGGCTTCGGCGGCCGGGTTCATATACGCAATGGCGCCGTCGACATCGGTGGTGATCACTCCGTCGCCAATCGACTCCAGGGTGATCTGCGCCCGCTCCTTCTCCAACTGGAGCGCGTCGGCAAACGCATGCCGCTGGGCCAGCAGTTTGTGGGTGCGCAACAGCGCCAGCACGATCAAGCCGAGTGCCGTGGCCAGGTTGGTCACCAGCAGCAGGCGCAGAATCATCCGCGAGCCTTCACCCAGGGCATCGCTGAAGGCTTTCGCGGCCGGCGTCACCCCGTCGTTGATCGCGAAGATCCGCTGCTTCCAGCGGTGTACGTCGCTGCCGCTGACCTGATTGGCCATGATCGCTCGGTGCATCTCCTGGGCCAGGTCGTCCAGTTGCACCAGGTAGCCATCGCCCACCGTCCACAGTTCGATGGCTTTTTCCAGGTAACTGAAATGGCGGAAGTTGAGGTACAGCCAGATCAGGCTGGAAACGTCGTCAGGGTGGTTACCGCCCTTGAGGATGCCCTGGCGCGCGGCAGGCAGGTCCGGCGTCGGGCGGTCCAGGGCCAGCCGCAGCTCATGCCCGCCCTGGGGTACGGCAATCGCGTTCTGGTATTTGAGGAAGGTGGCTTCGTCGCGGCTGTCGGCGTAGAGCGTCAGGTAAAAGATCGCGTCTTTCTGGCCCTTGGACCACAGGCTTTCGCCCGCCACATAACCGCGCACCGCCGAGAGTACGTAGAGACTGACGCAGCCTAACAATGCCTGGAACAGCACGACGGCGATAAAAGGCCACACAATGCCCAATAACCGAGGGGTTCCGAGAGTCTGCTTTTGCTTCATGAGGTCCCTTGCACATGCACAACTAAAATACGCACGCGAGTGAAAACCGCTCCTGATAGCTCAGCGTAGGCTAAATCACCGCACTTGTTGCAAGTGTCCGTAAAGTTTGGCGTACAAGCCACCATCAGCAATCAACTGCTGATGGTCGCCATCTTCGGCAATATGGCCGCCATCGAACACCAATACCCGATCCGCCTGTTTCACCGCCGACAGCCTGTGGGCGATGATCAACGTGGTACGGCCACTGAGAAACCGCGCCAGCGCCTGGTGCAGGTTGTATTCGGTTGCCGCATCCAGGGCCGAGGTGGCTTCGTCGAGTATTACCACTTTCGGCTCCGCCAGCACCATCCGTGCAATGGCCAGGCGTTGACGCTGCCCACCGGAAAAGCGCACGCCGGAGCGTCCGACCACGCTGTCCAGGCCCAGCGGCAGCGCCTTGACGGTCGCATCCAGCTGGGCAATTTCCAGCGCCTGCCAACAGGCCTGGTCGCTGCGCTCGCGGCCCATGGTCAGGTTGGCGCGCACCGTATCATTGAACAGTGCCGGGTGCTGCAGCACCACGGAGACATTCTCGCGAATCGTCTCCAGGCCGATTTCCTGCTGGGTCGAACCACCGAAGCGAATGCTGCCGGCCTGCGGCGTATACAGCCCCAGCAACAGTTGCACCAGGGTACTTTTGCCGCCGCCGCTGGCGCCGACAATCGCGACTTTTTCACCCGGGGCGATGTTCAGGTTCAACTGGTCCAGCACCAGTTCCTCGCCGTAGCCGAAATTCAGGCCGCGCACTTCGATGCCGACCGTCTCGCGTCCGGTAAACGGATCGGCACCGCCCGCGTATTGCGGTTCATCGGCGCGGGCCAGCAGTTCGTTGATCCGCGTCAGCGCCCCGCCCGCCGCGTAGTAGGCGTATTGCAGGTTCAGCAACTGTTCCACCGGGCTGATCATGAACCACAGGTAACTGAACACCGCGAGCATCTGGCCGATGGACAGGTCGGAAAACAGCACCGTCAGCATCGCCGCCGCACGGAAGATGTCGATACCAAACTGGAACAGCAAGCCACTGGCGCGGCTGGAGGCGTCGCTTTTCCACTGGGAATTGACCGCAAAATCCCGCACTTCCTGGGCCCGCCGGCCCAGGCGACCGAGGAAAAAGCCCTGGCGATTGCCGGCACGCACTTCCTGGATCGCATCGAGGGTTTCGGTGAGCGCCTGGGTGAACCGCGACGTGCTGTCGTTTTCCAGCTTCTTCAGGTGCTTGACCCGCTTGCCCAACTGCACCGTGGCGTAGATCACCAGCGGGTTGAACAGCAGGATCAACAGTGCCAGCTTCCAGTGCATCCACATCAGGATCCCGGAGGTGCCTACCAGGGTGAGCATCGCCACCAGGAACCGGCTGAGGGTTTCACCGACGAATTTGTCCACCGTGTCCAGGTCGGTGACCAGGTGCGTAGTCACCGTGCCGCTGCCCAGGCTTTCGTATTCGCTGAGGGAAATGCGTTTGAGGCGCTCGATCAGCCGCACGCGAATGCGATAGACGATGTCCTTGGCCAGTCGCGCAAACAACCGCGCCTGCAGCACGTTGAACACCAGGGCGCCGCAACGCAGCAGCAAGGTCACCAGCAGCATCAGGCCGATATAGCCGGCGGCCTTCTGCCAACCCAGGGGCAATGCGTGGTTCATCACCTTCAGTGCCGCATCGCCATGGCCCAACAGCACTTCGTCCACCAGCAACGGCAGCAGCAATGGAATCGGCACGCTGCACAAGGTTGCCAGCACGGCGACGCCATTGGCGATCCACAGGGATTTCTTGTGATGCAGCGCCAGGCGGCGGACTTCCGCCCAGGTCAGCCGGTCGACACGCTTGGGTTGCTCAACGGGATCGGGCTGATCATGCACAGGCAGCTCGCTCCAGCCAGCGGCTCAGCAGCGGCGCCAATTCGGACAGCGGCTGATAGCCGTTGGTCAGCAGCGCCAGTTGCCCATTACGCTCCGCCAGCAAGGTCGGGAAACCGGCGATGCCCAGGTCCTGGACCCAGGTGAAATCCGCCGCGGTGGCCGCGTGCTGGTCGGCGCGGTCAAAAGCTTCGGCGAACTCGATACGCGGCACACCAGCGGTCTCGGCCAGTTCCACCAATACGTCGGCGCGGGTCACATCGCGCCCTTCGACGTAGAACGCCTGCTGGATCAGGCCCAGCAGTTTCCACGCGCAATCCGGCGCCAGGCTGCGGGCAGTGACCACGGCGCGGCAAGCCGGCTCGGTGTCGTAGACAAAACCATCAGGCAGTGCACCTTCACGCTTGAACGGCTGGCCGGTGGCGTCGGTCACGGCCTGCCAATGCTCAAGAATATAGCGCCGGGTCGTCGGCTCCAGCGCCGCGCCACTGCCGGTGCGCAAGCCGCCCACCACCAGGTGCAGCTCCACGCCTGCGGCCTGGGCCTGCTCAACCAGCGCCTTGGCCACCGGGGCGAAACCCCAGCACCAGGAGCACATCGGATCCATTACATAGAGCAGGCGTGCGGACATGGCTCAGGCCTCGGAGGATGGGGATTGCTTGTAGTTGTAGCCAATCGGGTGCGGCATATTGCGGGCCTTGGCCAGTTCAATCTGCTTTTGCCGGTCGATCGCGCTGCGACGGGTCTTCTCTGAAAGCTTATCCCAGCAATGCGGGCAACTGATGCCAGCTACATAGTGTTCGGATGCACGGTCCTCGACGCTGACCGGTGTGCGGCAGGCATGACATTGATCGTAGTCGCCTTCGCTCAAGTCGTGGCGCACGGTCACGCGATTGTCGAACACAAAGCAGTCGCCCTGCCACTTGGTTTCTTCCTGCGGCACCTCTTCGAGGTACTTCAGGATGCCGCCCTTGAGGTGATACACCTCGTCGAAACCCTCGCTGAGCATATAGCTCGAGGCCTTTTCGCAACGAATGCCGCCGGTGCAGAACATGGCGACTTTCTTGTGTTTGGCCGGGTCGAAGTTGGCTTTGATGTAGTCGGGAAATTCGCGAAAGCTGGTGGTCTTCGGGTCGATCGCGCCTTCAAAGGTGCCGATGGACACTTCGTAGTCGTTGCGGGTATCGATCAGCAGCACTTCAGGGTCACTGATCAGCGCATTCCAGTCCTGCGGCTCGACGTAGGTGCCGACTTTCTTGTTCGGGTCGACGCCTTCGACGCCCAGGGTCACGATCTCTTTCTTGAGCTTGACCTTGGTGCGGTAGAACGGCTGCTCGTCGCAGTACGACTCTTTGTGGTCGATGTCGTCCATGCGCGGGTCGTTCTTGAGCCAGGCCATCAAGCCATCAATGCCTTCGCGGCTGCCGGAAACGGTGCCGTTGATGCCTTCTTCGGCGATCAGCAAGGTGCCTTTGATGCCGTTTTCGACCATCGCCTGCAGCAGTGGCTCGCGCAGGGCGACGTAATCTTCGAGGGTGACGAACTTATACAGTGCCGCCACGACAATCGGTTGAGTCATGGGTGTTCTCTCCAGGTGGCTACCCTCGTAAAGGGTGAACCGGATGCAAAAAAAACGCGCCGACTGAGCGGCGCGTTGCGGATTCTAACAAAAATGGCGACGATTATGGACCGCCTCTTACTGTGGCGAGGGAGCTTGCTCCCTCGCCACATCAAGCTGATGTGCCACAGTGTCAGTGACCGCCGGCGCAGGTCGGCGAGGCCGGGGCTGCGTCGATTTTCGCCCATTCTTCAGGCGTGTAGGTATGCAGCGCCAACGCATGGAATTCGCTCATCAGGTCACCCAACGTGGCATAGACCTTCTGGTGGCGCTTGACGCGGTTGAGGCCCTCGAACTGCTGGCTGACCAGCACGGCCTTGAAGTGGGTCTGCAACCCACGGCTGTGCATATGGCTTTCATCCAGCACGCTCAAGTGTTCCGGGCTCAGGGCGACGAGTGCCGATTCGATACGCTGTTGCATGGTCATTCCTGTTTACTTCTTCTTGGCCGGGGCCGGGGCTTTTGGCGTCAGCTCGTTGGTCATGTCTTCCAGCAGCTTGTTCACCACAGGTACCGCGCTTTCCAGCTTGGCCTGGGTCATCTGGGCCGATTGCTGGGTCAGCTGGGGCATTTTCTCCAGGACTTTCTTGCCCAGTGGCGACTGGTAGAACGCAACCAGGTCCTTGAGCTCGGATTCGCTGAAGTTGTCGGTGTAGAGCTTGATCATGTCCGGCTTGAGCTTGTTCCAGCCGATGGCCTGGTCCAGGGCGGTGTTGGCCTTGGCCTGGTAGGTGTCCAGGACGGTTTGCTTGGAAGCAGGCGCCTTGGTCTGCTCGAAACGCTGGGCGAACATTTGTTGCACTTGCATGTACACCGGGGTACCCAGCTTGTCGGCATGGGCCAGGGTAAGGAAGGCTTCGGCACTGGCGTTGTGGCTGGCGGTATCGGCAAAAACCTGGCCGCTGGCACATACCAGAGCAACCGCGGTACAGATGGCACGAAGACGAGTCATCGAGTTTCCTTTTCTAGCAGGCGAGGTAAGACCCCAAGGGCGCCCATTCTGCGCCTAAAAAACGCCGCGGCTCAACCCCACGCCTTGTGGGGCCTGGTTTTGCGGGGCTTAATCCGATGAAAAGTCTTTTAAGGGAACCCCACCGGGCGATCAGGGCCTAAACTGCGCAAACGAACCTGAAGGAGTGTGCCCGATGAGCCGTATCGAAACCGACAGCCTGGGAGAAGTGCAAGTCCCGGATGACGCTTACTGGGGCGCGCAGACCCAACGCTCGCTGGTGAACTTCGCCATCGGCGACCAGCGCATGCCCCTGGCTGTGTTGCACGCCCTGGCCCTGATCAAGAAGGCTGCGGCCCGGGTCAACGACCGCAATGGCGACCTGCCCGCCGACATTGCCCGGTTGATCGAACAGGCCGCTGACGAGGTGCTCGCCGGCGAACACGACGACCAGTTTCCCCTGGTGGTGTGGCAGACCGGCAGCGGCACCCAGAGCAACATGAACGCCAACGAAGTGATCGCCGGCCGTGCCAACGAGCTGGCGGGCAAGCCCCGTGGCGGCAAGAGCCCGGTGCATCCCAACGACCACGTCAACCGTTCCCAGAGCTCCAACGACTGCTTCCCCACCGCCATGAGCATCGCCGCCGTGCAGGCCGTCACCGAGAAGCTGTTGCCGGCGATCCGTGAACTGTCTGGTGGTTTGGCAGAGTTGTCGGCGCGCCACATGAAGCTGGTGAAAACCGGCCGCACCCACATGATGGATGCGACGCCCATCACCTTCGGCCAGGAAGTCTCGGCCTTTATAGCGCAACTCGACTACGCCGAACGCGCGATCCGCAGCGCCCTGCCCGCCGTGTGTGAACTGGCCCAGGGTGGTACTGCCGTCGGCACCGGGCTCAATTCACCCCACGGTTTTGGCGAGGCGATTGCCTCGGAATTGGCCGCGCTGTCGGGCCTGCCGTTTGTCACCGCACCGAACAAATTCGCCGCGCTGTCGGGCCATGAGCCATTGACCACCCTGCACGGCGCCTTGAAGACCCTGGCCGTGGCCCTGATGAAAATCGCCAACGACCTGCGCCTGCTGGGCTCCGGCCCGCGTGCCGGGCTGGCGGAAGTCAAGTTGCCGGCGAATGAACCGGGCAGCTCGATCATGCCCGGCAAGGTCAACCCGACCCAGTGCGAAGCGCTGTCGATGCTGGCCTGCCAGGTGCTGGGCAATGACGTGACCATTGGCTTCGCCGCCAGCCAGGGCCACTTGCAGTTGAACGTGTACAAGCCGGTGATCATCCACAACCTGCTGGAATCGATCCGCCTGCTGGCCGACGGTTGCAGCAACTTCCAGGAGCACTGCATCGCCGGCCTGGAACCCGACGCCGAGCAAATGGCCGCGCACCTTGAGCGTGGCCTGATGCTGGTGACTGCGCTGAACCCGCACATCGGCTACGACAAGTCCGCCGAGATTGCCAAGAAGGCCTATGCCGAAGGGCTGACCCTACGGGAAGCGGCGCTGAAGCTGGGCTATCTCACGGACGAAGAGTTCGACCAGTGGGTGCGTCCGGAAAACATGCTGGAAGCCGGTCATTAAGACGCCAATCGTGCACGCCGGGCCCTGAGCCCGGCGAACAGCGACGGCGCCAACGCCACGGTCGCAGACCCCAGCACCACCAACACGGCACCGCCGTAGCCGAGGGCATTGATGTCTTCGGCGTGCACATACTCGGGCCACATCCAGGCGGCCAGCGCTACCGCGACGAAGGTCACCAATGGCGTCAGCGCCAGGGTGGCGCTGACGCGCGAGGCTTCCCAGTGGGCCAGGGCTTCAGCGAATGCGCCGTAGGCAATCAGCGTATTGAAACAGCAGGCCAGCAGCAGCCAGCCTTGCAGCGGGCTCAGTTGCAGCGCTTCCATCGGGTGCGCCCATGGCGTCAGCAAGAGCGCGCAGGACAGGTAGATCACCATCATCACCTGCAACGAATTCCATACCGTCAGCAACTGCTTCTGGCCCAGGGCGTAGAAGGTCCAGATGGTGGTGGCCAAGAGAATCGTCAGCACCCCGGCGGTGTAGCTGCCCAGGGAGGTCAACAACTCGGTCAGGCGCTGGTTGAAGAACAGGCCGAAGCCGATGATCAGCACCAGCAGGCCCATGCCCTGCCCGAGGCTGAAGCGTTCCTTGAACACGAAGACGCTGGCGATCATCAGGAAGATCGGGCCCACCTGTACCACCAGTTGCGCAGTGCCGGGGCTCAGCAGTTTGAGGCCGACCAGGTAGAGCACGTAGTTGCCCATCAGGCCGCACACGGCGATTGCTACCAGCCAGCCACCTTTTGGTCCGAGGGAACGCCAGCTGGGCAGGCGCCTTACGGCGGCGAGATAGATAAACAGACAACTGCCGGAGACGACCAGGCGAAACCAGGTGACGGTGACGGGGTCCATCACCTGCAAGACCTGTTTGAGTTTGATCGGCAGAATGCCCCAGAGCAGCGCGGTCAGCAGGGCCAGGGATAAACCGTAGACCCAACGGCCCGATGAGATGTGCATGAGTGCCCCGAATGCCTGAGGTGGAGGAGGTGCATTCTAGGGGGATGTGAACGGATTGGGATACGGTGCTGATCAAATGTGGGAGCGGGCTTGCTCGCGAAGGCGGTCTATCAGCCAACATTTTCATCGACTGCCCCGCCGCATTCGCGAGCAAGTCGAATCGTCGCACCGCCACTCCCACACTGAGTCAGCGTACGGCTTCGAACAAGCCGGTGGCACCCATGCCGCCGCCCACACACATAGTGACAATGCCGTAACGCAACTTGCGCCGCTGCAACTCACGCACCAGATGCCCCACCTGCCGCGACCCCGTCATCCCAAACGGATGCCCGATGGAAATCGACCCACCGTTGACGTTGTACTTGGCGTTATCAATTTCCAGCCGATTACGCGCATAAAGGCACTGCGAGGCAAACGCCTCATTCAACTCCCACAAATCAATATCCGCCACTGCCAGCCCACGGGCCTTGAGCAACTTGGGCACCGAAAACACCGGCCCGATCCCCATCTCATCCGGCTCACACCCCGCCACCGTAAACCCGCGAAAAAACGCCTTGGGCTTAAGCCCCAGTTCCAGCGCTTTTTCCAGGCTCATCACCAGTGTCATGGAGGCCCCATCAGACAACTGCGACGAATTCCCCGCCGTCACCGACCCATCCTCCGCAAACACCGGCTTCAATCCCGCAAGACTGGCCAACGTCGTATCCGGACGATTGCAATCATCCCGATCCACCACCCCCTCCAACACCTGCACCGCGCCAGTGTTCTTGTCCTCAACCTTGTACTTCACCGCCATCGGCACGATTTCATCATCGAACAACCCGTCAGCCTGGGCCTGAGCCGTACGCTGCTGGCTTTGCAGCGCATACAGATCCTGCTCTTCACGACTGACGTGATACCGCCGCGCAACGATTTCCGCCGTCTGCCCCATGGGAAAGTAAATGCCCGGCACCTGCTCCTTGAGCAACGGATTGATCAGGTTATCGGTGTTGACGCTCTTCATGGTCAGGCTGATGGACTCGACCCCACCGGCGACAATGATCTCGCTGCACCCGGAAGCAATCTGGTTGGCGGCGATCGCAATCGCCTGCAACCCCGAGGAACAGAAACGGTTGAGGGTCATGCCCGCCGTACCGGTACCCAGTTGCGACAACACCGCCACATTGCGGCCGATGTTGTAGCCCTGGGCACCTTCGTTGGAACCGGCGCCGACGATGCAGTCCTCGACCGTGGCCGGGTCGATGCCGTTGCGGGTCAGCAACGCGTTCACGCAATGGGCAGCCATGTCATCGGGACGGGTCTGGTTGAACTTGCCGCGAAAGGACTTGGCCAGGCCGGTTCGCACGCTGTCGACGATCACTACTTCACGCATGGGCTACCTCAATTGTTGTGGTTGTTGAGAGATGGATCGAGCATAGATCCCGCCCTCTTCAACCGCGACAATCATTCACCCCGCGTATGCAAAAGCATGGCGTTACTTCTTCTTGTCCTTCTTGTCATGCTTGTCGGTCTTGTCGAACGCTTCCTCCAGCGCCCGGTTGATGGTGCGCAGTACCTTCACCCGCGCCCAGCGCTTGTCGTTGGCTTCAACCAGCGTCCACGGCGCAATCTCGGTGCTGGTGCGGTCTACCATGTCGCCCACCGCCGCCCGGTAGTCGTCCCACTTCTCGCGGTTACGCCAGTCGTCCTCGGTGATCTTGAAGCGTTTGAACGGAATTTCCTCGCGGGCCTGGAACCGCTCCAGCTGCGTCTGCTTGTCGATCGCCAGCCAGAACTTGACCACGATCACCCCGGCGTCGCGCAGTTGCTCTTCGAAGTCGTTGATCTCGCCGTAGGCGCGCATCCAGTCCGTCGGCGTGCAGAAGCCTTCGATGCGTTCCACCAGCACCCGGCCATACCAGGAGCGGTCGAACACGGTGAACATGCCCCGCGCCGGAATCTTCTGCCAGAAACGCCACAGGTAAGGCTGGGCGCGCTCGTCTTCACTGGGCGCGGCAATCGGCACGATGTGGTACTGCCGGGGATCGAGGGCTGCCGCCACACGCCGGATGGCCCCACCCTTGCCCGCCGCGTCGTTGCCTTCAAACACCGTCACCAACGCGTGCTTGCGCATGCGCTTGTCGCGCATCAGCCCGGAGAACCGTGCCTGCTCGGTAATCAGTTGTTCTTCGTAATCGTCCTTTTCAAGGCTCAAGCTCATGTCCAGGCTGTTCAGCAGGCTCATCTGGTCAACCGCCGATGGCAGCGGCGCCGGGTTCATGCCGCTGGCTTTACCCTTGGGCACTTTCAAGGCGTTTTGCAGGCCTTCGAGCAGGATCTTGCCGACGGTCAGCCCGCGGTAGTGCGCATCGACACCCTCGATCACATACCAAGGCGCATAGTCACGGCTGGTGCGGCGCAGGATCCGCTCACCAAAATGCACAAACTTGTCGTAGGTCTTGGACTGCTGCCAGTCCAGCGGGCTGATGCGCCAGCTGTGCAGCGGGTCGTCCTGCAAGGCTTTGAGCCGGGATTTCATTTGCTTCTTGGAGAGGTGGAACCAGAACTTGAAGATCAGCGCACCTTCATCACACAGCATCTTTTCCAGGCGCTCGGCACCGGCGATGGCCTGGTCGAGCCGCGCATCCTTGATCTCGCCATGGACGCGACTCTGCAGCATCTGGCTGTACCAGTTACCAAAAAAGACCCCCATGCGACCTTTCGCCGGAAGCTGGCGCCAGTAGCGCCAGGCCGGTGGGCGGGCCAGTTCTTCGTCGGTCTGCTGGTCGAAGGTGCGCACCTCGATCAGGCGCGGGTCCATCCATTCATTCAGCAATTTGACGGTTTCACCCTTGCCCGCACCTTCGATGCCATTGATCAGGATGATCACCGGGAAGCGCTTCTGCTGTTGCAGTTCGTACTGCACTTCCAGCAGCGCTTCGCGCAAGGCCGGCACTTCGGCGTCGTAGGTGTCTTTGTCGATGGCGTGACCGATTTCGGCAGATTCGAACATGGGCGGCTCCGTTCCAGAAGTGATCAAGACTAGCGGATTGGGCAACAACACGTGGCAGGAAATTCCACAGCGGCTTGCCATGGATCAATGACAACCCTGTTGATCAGCTAGAATGGCCGCCTTGCCTTTGCCGAGCCGCTCATGAACCCCGTATCCCACGCCCAGCTTGACTGGGATGACCAAGGTCGCCCGCACTCGCGGGTCTTCGATGACGTGTACTTCTCCGACAAGTCGGGCCTTGAAGAAACCCGCTACGTATTCCTCGAACAGAACCGTCTGCAGGAACGTTTTGCGGCACTGCCGGTGGGTGGGCGCTTGGTGATCGGTGAGACCGGCTTCGGCACCGGCCTGAATTTCCTGTGCGCCTGGCAGTTGTTCGAACAACACGCGGTGGCGGGCGCACGCCTGCATTTTGTCAGCGTGGAAAAGTACCCGCTGAGCCACGCCGACCTGCAGCGCGCCCTCGCCCTCTGGCCGGAACTGGCACCGTTCGCCGAGCAACTGTTGGCGCAATACATCGCGATTCACCAAGGCTTCCAGCGGCTGGTACTGGATAACGGTCGAGTCACCCTGACGTTGCTGATCGGCGACGCCCTGGAGCAATTGCCGCAACTGGACGCGCAAGTCGACGCCTGGTTCCTCGACGGTTTCGCCCCGGCCAAGAACCCCGACATGTGGACTGCCGAGCTGTTCGCCGAACTGGCGCGGCTGGCGGCGCCGGGCTCGACCATCAGCACCTTTACCAGCACCGGCTGGGTACGGCGGTTGATCAACGCCGCCGGGTTCAAGATGAAGCGCACCCCCGGCATCGGCCACAAGTGGGAAATCCTGCGGGGTGAGTTTCTCGGCTGGCCCGCTGAAACGCCTGCGCCTGCCGCGGCAAAACCCTGGTTTGCGCGCCCGCCTGCTGTTTCCGGTGAACGCCATGCACTGGTCATCGGTGGTGGCCTGGCCGGTTGCGCCACGGCGGCCAGCCTGGCGGCGCGCGGCTGGCGCGTCAGTTTGCTGGAACGCCACGCGGCGCTCGCACAGGAAGCTTCCGGCAACCCGCAAGGGGTGTTGTACCTCAAGCTTTCCGCCCATGGCACGGCACTTTCGCAGTTGATTCTCAGCGGTTTCGGCCACACGCGGCGCCTGCTGGAACACCTGCAACGTGGCGTGGACTGGGATGGCTGCGGCGTGCTGCAACTGGCCTTCAACGCCAAGGAAGCCGAGCGCCAGGCACAACTGGCCGGCGCTTTTGCCCAGGACCTGTTGCACCTGCTGGATAAAGAGCAGGCACAGGCGCGCGCCGGGATAACGCTGGAGCACGGCGGCTTGTTCTTCCCCGAAGGCGGCTGGGTTCACCCGCCGGCGCTGTGCGAATGGCAAGCCAGGCACCCGCTGATCGAAGTGCTCCAGCACCACGACGCCCTTGAGCTCAAGCAGGTCGACAGTCAGTGGCAGGCGTTGCAGGGCGATACGGTTCTGGCTCAAGCCAGTGTGGTCGTGCTGGCCGGCGCCGCCGAGATCAAGCGGTTTTCCTTCAGCGCTGACTTGCCCCTCAAGCGCATCCGCGGGCAAATCACTCGCCTGCCGCAAACGGCGCAAAGCCAGGCGTTGGCCACAATAGTGTGCGCCGAGGGCTACGTCGCCCCGCCACGCCTGGGCGAGCACACCCTCGGTGCCAGTTTCGACTTCAAGAGCGATGACCTTACGCCCACGGTGGCCGAGCACGCGGGCAATCTGCAGATGCTGCGGGAAATCTCCCTCGATTTGCTGCAACGCCTGGGCGCCGACAGCCTGGCACCCGAACAGCTCGAAGGCCGCGCCGCCTTCCGTTGCACCAGCCCGGACTACCTGCCGATCGTCGGACCGCTGGCGCAGCGAGAGGCGTTTGATCACACCTACGCCGCCCTCGGCAAAGACGCCCGGCAGGTCCCTGATGCGCCGTGCCCGTGGTTGCACGGCGTGTATATCAACAGTGGCCATGGCTCACGGGGGCTGGTCACCGCGCCACTCTGCGCAGAGCTGCTGGCCGCCTGGCTCGACAATGAGCCCCTGCCGCTGCCGCGCAGTGTCAGCGAAGCCTGTCACCCCAATCGCTTCGCGCTGCGTGCCCTGATCCGCGGTACCCCAGGCAAATCCTGAAGGCCATGACGGGCTCGCAGCCCGTCAAGGCTCTTTGCCTTATAACGTATTGTTCTAAAACTCCCACAATGTACCCGGGTCAGTCTCTGGGTACCCGCCGTTTTGGCGGGCTGCATTTCTATCCCTCCCCAACGGAAAAACCGGTAAGGAATTTATGTGCGGATTAGCTGGAGAGTTACGTTTCGATCACCAACCTGCCGACCTGGCAGCGGTGGAACGAATCACCCATCACTTGGCGCCACGCGGTCCTGACGCGTGGGGCTTTCATGCCCAGGGGCCGATTGCCCTGGGCCATCGACGCCTGAAAATCATGGACCTGTCGGATGGCTCCGCCCAACCGATGGTCGACGCCCAACTGGGCCTGTCCCTGGCGTTCAACGGCGCGATCTATAACTTCCCGGAATTGCGTGAAGAGCTGGAAGCCCTGGGCTACGCCTTCTATTCCGGTGGTGACACCGAAGTGCTGCTCAAGGGCTACCACGCCTGGGGCGAAGCCTTGTTGCCCAAGCTCAACGGGATGTTCGCCTTCGCCATCTGGGAGCGCGATGCTAAGCGCCTGTTTATCGCCCGTGACCGCCTCGGCGTGAAGCCGCTGTACCTGTCGCGCACCGGCCAGCGCCTGCGTTTTGCTTCGGCCTTGCCGGCGCTGCTAAAGGGTGGCGATATCAACCCGATCCTCGATCCGGTGGCCCTCAATCACTACCTGAACTTCCACGCCGTGGTGCCGGCGCCGCGCACCCTGCTGGCGGGCATTGAAAAGCTGCCGCCCGCCTCCTGGATGCGCATCGACGCCGATGGCAAGACTGAACAGAAAACCTGGTGGACCCTGCCCTACGGCCCCCACGCCGACGAAGCCAACCTGACCCTGGAAGACTGGACCGACCGCGTGCTCGACAGCACCCGCGAAGCCGTGGCGATTCGTCAGCGGGCGGCGGTGGATGTGGGCGTGCTGCTTTCCGGCGGTGTCGATTCCAGCATGCTGGTGGGTCTGTTGCGGGAAGTCGGCGTGCAGGACCTGTCGACCTTCTCCATCGGTTTTGAAGACGCTGGAGGCGAGCGCGGCGACGAGTTCCAGTATTCGGACTTGATCGCCAAGCATTACGGCACCCGTCACCACCAACTGCGTATCGCCGAAAGCGAAATCATCGAGCAGTTGCCGGCGGCGTTCCGTGCCATGAGCGAGCCGATGGTCAGCCATGACTGCATTGCCTTCTACCTGCTGTCCCGGGAAGTGGCCAAGCACTGCAAGGTGGTGCAAAGCGGCCAGGGCGCCGATGAACTGTTCGCCGGTTACCACTGGTACCCGCAGGTGGATGGCGCAAGCGACCCGTACGCGGCCTACCGCGACGCATTTTTCGATCGCAGCTACGACGACTATGCCGCTACCGTCGCGCCGAAATGGTTGACCGCGAATGACGCCGCCGGTGACTTCGTGCGCGAGCATTTCGCCCAGCCCGGCGCCGATGCGGCGGTGGACAAAGCCCTGCGCCTGGACAGCACCGTGATGCTGGTGGATGACCCGGTCAAGCGCGTCGACAACATGACCATGGCCTGGGGCCTGGAAGCGCGCACGCCGTTTCTCGACTATCGCCTGGTAGAACTGTCGGCCCGCGTGCCGGGCAAATTCAAACTGCCGGACGGCGGCAAGCAAGTGCTCAAGGAAGCGGCGCGCCGGGTGATCCCGAGCGAGGTCATCGACCGCAAGAAAGGCTACTTCCCGGTGCCCGGCCTCAAGCATTTGCAGGGTGACACCTTGAACTGGGTGCGTGAGCTGCTGCTGGACCCAAGCCAGGACCGCGGCCTGTTCAACCCGGCCATGCTCGACCGCCTGCTCACCGATCCCCAAGGCCAACTGACCCCGTTGCGCGGCTCCAAGCTGTGGCAACTGGCGGCGCTGAACCTGTGGCTCAGCGAACAAGGAATCTGATTCATGAAACCTCATGCCACGGCTTACAGTCAACGCTTGCTGCGAGGCCAGGCGCCCTCCTACGAGCGCCTGCAAGCCCGCTTCGCCGAAGACGGCAGCGAACTGGACCCCACGCCGATTGCCGTGCATTGCGGTTGGGGCCGGCTGTTGATCGGCCACACCTTCCCGGACCCGGCGAGCCTGGCCCTGGAGTTGCTCAACGAGCAGCCCGGCGAGCGGGATATCGCGCTGTATGTGGCGGCGCCGCAGCAGATCCTCGGGATTGATCCCCAGCAGTTGTTTCTCGACCCGTCCGATACCCTGCGCCTGTGGTTCACCGACTATCGCCCGGCAACCCGGGTGTTTCGCGGGTTCCGGATTCGCCGGGTACAAACCGAGGCGGACTGGCAGGCGGTGAACCAGCTGTACCAGGGGCGCGGCATGTTGCCGGTGGACCCGGCACTGCTGACGCCACGCCATCAAGGCGGCCCGGTGTATTGGCTGGCCGAGGACGAAGACAGCGGCGCGGTGATCGGCAGCGTGATGGGCCTGAACCACCAGAAGGCCTTTCACGATCCGGAGAACGGCTGCAGCCTCTGGTGCCTGGCGGTCGACCCGCAATGTACCCGCCCCGGGGTGGGTGAAGTGCTGGTACGCCACTTGATCGAACACTTCATGAGCCGCGGCCTGAGCTACCTCGACCTGTCGGTGCTGCACGACAACCGCCAGGCGAAAAGTCTCTACGCCAAGCTTGGCTTTCGCGCGCTGACCACCTTCGCCATCAAGCGCAAGAACGGGATCAACCAGCCGCTGTTCCTCGGCCCTGGCCCACAGGCGGAGTTCAATCCCTATGCGCGAATCATTGTCGAGGAAGCCCATCGGCGCGGGATCGACGTGCAAGTGGACGATGCCGATGCCGGCTTGTTCACCCTGAGCCACGGTGGCCGCCGGGTGCGCTGCCGCGAATCCCTCAGCGACCTGACCAGCGCCATCAGCATGACTTTGTGCCAGGACAAGAGCCTGACCCACAAGGCACTCAAGGCTGCAGGCTTGAAGCTGCCGGAGCAGCAGTTGGCCGGCAGTGCCGACGACAACCTGGAGTTTCTCGACGAGCACCAGCGTATTGTGGTCAAGCCGCTGGATGGCGAACAAGGCCAGGGTGTGGCGGTGGATTTGCAGACCATTGAAGACGTGCAAAAAGCCATTGAGGCGGCCCGCCAATTCGACACCCGTGTACTGCTGGAAAGCTTCCACGAAGGCCTCGACCTGCGCATTCTGGTGATCGGCTTTGAAGTGGTTGCCGCCGCCATTCGCCGCCCGGCGGAAGTCACCGGCGATGGTCAGCATTCCATTGGCGCGTTGATCGAAGCCCAGAGCCGCCGACGCCAGGCCGCCACCGATGGCGAAAGCAAAATCCCCCTGGACCATGAAACCCAACGCACCCTGCAGGCGGCCGGCTACGACTACAACAGCATCCTGCCCCGTGGCGAACGCCTGGCAGTGCGGCGTACCGCCAACCTGCACACCGGCGGTTGCCTGGAAGACGTCACCGCCATCCTCCACCCGACCCTGGTGGACGCCGCCGTGCGCGCCGCCCGTGCCCTCGACATTCCCATGGTGGGCCTGGACCTGATGGTGCCGGCCGCCGACCAACCGGACTACGTGTTTATCGAAGCCAACGAACGGGCCGGGCTGGCCAACCATGAACCGCAGCCGACGGCTGAAAAGTTCGTGGACCTGTTGTTCCCCCATAGCCAACCGACGGCTTGAGAAAGGTGTTGCCTTGACTGGCGCTTTCGCGAGCAAGCCCGCTCCCACAGGGGAATGCATTCCAAATGTGGGAGCGGGCTTGCTCGCGAAGACGCCGGTACAGCCAACACAATCTCTGAGGCGCCCCTTTCATCGAAACCATCGATGCCCTCAACTCATCAGGAGTTTCCATGACCCGAACCATCCCCGAACCGGATCTCGCTTACCTGCAAAAAGTGCTGCTGGAAATGCTCGCTATTCCCAGCCCCACCGGGTTTACCGACACCATCGTGCGCTACGTTGCCGAGCGCCTTGAGGAACTGGGCATTCCCTTTGAAATGACCCGGCGCGGCACCATCCGCGCCACCCTCAAGGGCCAGAAAAACAGCCCCGACCGCGCCGTTTCCGCGCACCTGGACACCATCGGCGCCGCCGTGCGGGCGATCAAGGACAATGGCCGCCTGACCCTCGCGCCGGTGGGCTGCTGGTCCAGCCGTTTTGCCGAAGGCAGCCGCGTCAGCCTGTTCACCGATAACGGCGTGATCCGTGGCAGCGTGTTGCCGTTGATGGCCTCCGGTCACGCGTTCAATACGGCCGTGGATGAAATGCCCATCAGTTGGGACCACATCGAACTGCGCCTGGATGCCTACTGCGCCACCCGCGCCGACTGTGACTCCCTAGGTATCAGCGTCGGCGATTTCGTCGCCTTCGACCCGCTGCCGGAGTTCACCGAGAGCGGGCATATCAGCGCCCGCCACCTGGACGATAAAGCCGGGGTTGCCGCGCTGCTGGCGGCGCTCAAGGCGATTGTCGACAGCGGCCAGCCGCTGCTGATCGACTGCCATCCGCTGTTCACCATCACCGAAGAAACCGGCAGTGGTGCGGCGGCGGCATTGCCGTGGGATGTGAGTGAGTTCGTCGGCATCGACATTGCGCCGGTGGCCCACGAGCAGCACTCCAGCGAGCACGCGGTGAGTGTGGCGATGCAGGATTCCGGCGGGCCGTATGACTATCACCTGTCCCGCCACCTGCTGCGCCTGGCGGCGGAAAATGAGTTGCCGGTGCGCCGCGACCTGTTTCGCTACTACTTCAGCGACGCGCATTCGGCGGTAACCGCTGGCCATGACATTCGCACCGCGCTGCTGGCGTTTGGTTGCGATGCCACCCACGGCTATGAGCGCACGCACATCGACAGCCTCGCCGCGCTGAGTCGCCTGCTGGGCGCGTACATCCTCAGCCCGCCGGTGTTCGCCAGCGATGCACAGCCGGCCAAGGGCTCCCTCGACCGGTTCAGTCACCAGATCGAACACGACACACAAATGGAGAGTGATACCCGCGTGCCGTCGGTGGACAGCCTGGTGGGCCAAAAAACCTGAGAGTGGCAACTCGGATCCCGGCGCAGTAGCATCGCCGGGATTCCCTAGCCGAGGCTTGTATGCTGATTCCCTACGATGCACTTGAAGTCGACACCCTGACACGCCTCATCGAAGACTTCGTGACCCGCGACGGCACCGACAATGGTGACGACACACCTCTGGAAACCCGGGTGCTGCGGGTACGCCAGGCGCTGACCAAGGGCCAGGCGCTGATTGTTTTCGACCCCGAAAGCGAGCAGTGCCAGTTGATGCTCAAGCACGATGTGCCCAAGCACCTGTTCGACTGAGACTCAAGGATTGGGCACAGGCACTGGATGGGTGTTGGCCTGCTGCCCGTGGCGACTGAGGATCTTCTGATAGACCTCCGCCCGGTGCACATTGACCCCCACCGGCGCTTCCACACCCAGCTTCACTTGGGTGCCGTTCACTTCCAGAATGCGCAAGGTGATCTGGTCACCCATCGAAATTATTTCACCTACCGCGCGGCTTAATACCAGCATGGGGTTCGTCCTTTTTAAGTTACCGAACCCCGACCATGCGCTCCCTGCCTGGCACCATCAATGGCCTTCAGGTTAAACAGGCATGCCTTACACATCAGGGTAAATTACCCTACAGACAGGCAGTGAATAATCTCGAATTACACCCAAGAACCAAACGATATGTTCAAATTTGCAGGCACTCTCTGTGGCTAGAGAGCTTGTTGTGGCGAGGGAGCTTGCTGTGGCGAGGGAGCTTGCTCCCGCTGGGTTGCGAAGCAGCCCCCAATAAGGTCAATGCATTCTTTCAGGAAGACTTGGGCGGCTGGTTTTGGGGCTGCTTCGCACCCCAGCGGGAGCAAGCTCCCTCGCCACAGCAAGCGCCCTCGCCACATCAGGTGCTCACCTGAAATTCAACCTTTTACCGCCTGCGACTGGGCTTTCGCCCGCATCTTGTCCGCCATCACGGTCATCTCGTCATACAGCAGTTGCGGGTTCTTCTGTTTCAGTGCCCAGGCCATGCGCCCCTGCTCGTGGGGCAGGATCATGAATTGCCCTTGCGCCACTTGCTGGTAAATGTAGTCGGCGATTTCTGCGGCGGTGATCGGCGAGCTTTCCAGCAGCTTGCCCACCTGGGCCTTCATCGCCGGCGTCGGCCCGCGGAACGAGTCCAGCAGGTTGGTCTGGAAGAAGGATGGGCACACCACATGCACGCCGACTTCCTGTTGCTTGAGTTCCACCAGCAGGCTCTCCGAGAGCGCCACCACGCCGGCCTTGGCCACGTTGTAGTTGCTCATGGCCGGGCCCTGCATCAGGGCGGCCATGGACGCGATGTTGATGATGCGGCCCTTGCTCTTTTCCAGCAGCGGCAGGAAGGCTTTGCAGCCCTTGACCACGCCCATCAGGTTGATCGCGATCTGCCAGTCCCAGTCTTCCAGGGACAGTTCGCTGAAGAACCCGCCCGATGCGACACCGGCGTTGTTGACGATCACGTCGATGCCACCGAACTTTTCCTCACAGGCCTGTGCGAACGCGGTGAGCTGGCTGTAGTCGCGCACGTCGCAGCGCTGGGTGAAACCGTCACCGCCGGCCTGGCGTACAAGCTTGAGGGTTTCTTGCAGGCCCGCTTCGCTGACGTCCGACAAGGCCAGTTGCCAACCCTCGCGGGCCCAGCGCAGAGCGATTTCGCGACCCAGGCCAGAACCGGCGCCGGTGATCATCATGCGATTTTGCATAGGAAAGTAGCCTTGTGGTTCACGGAAGAAGTGAGCCGCAGTGTAGCGAAGGTTTTTCCCGCACCCACGCACCATCAGACTGCTGAATGCCCCAGGCAAACCGTGGGCCGGGTCGGATAGCGGGAAACCCGCCAAGTTCCATTTATTTGAACTAAGGACAGTTATTTGCAACGGGGTTAAAGGAAATAAGCAAGTTAGCGAAAAGCTTTAAAAAAACACGGAATTTTCTGCCAAACACATGGGTCGGAGTTATTAAGGCGTCCGTATCAGTTGTCGGGCCTATCCGTTAAATAACAGGTCTTTTCAGAAGACAATAAGGAAAACAAAACATGAGCCTCATTCTTATCATTATTCTGATCCTCCTGCTGGTCGGCGGTCTTCCAGTGTTCCCTCACTCACGCAATTGGGGTTACGGGCCATCGGGTATTCTCGGTACTGTGTTGGTAGTGCTGCTGATTCTGTTGTTGCTCGGCAAGATATAACGCGTTCCAGCGTGCAAAAAAAAGAGGCCTTGAAAGGCCTCTTTTTTATGCGCGGGTGTTTAGTCCGGCTTGCCGTCCACTACACCGGCAGTGTTGTCCAGCAGGCTCTTGGTAGCGGTCTGCAGGAACGATTCGAGCTTCTGCTTCAACGCAGCCTCGTCCGGCGATTCTGGAATCACTTTCCCGGTCGGGTTGGCGCCCAGTTCGTATTCCCACAACTTCGGCGGCATTTCCTTGGGCAGTACCAATACGCGGTCACCGGTGAGCAAGGCGACGGTCTGGTCACTGCCCGACGGCTTGATCACGCCAAAGCCCTTGTCGCCTTCCGGCAGGTTGAGCAGGTCGCGGCCCCAGCACTGGTGCAAGGTGTCACCGCCGAGACGGCCCATGATGGTCGGCACGATGTCGATCTGGGTGCCCACGGTGTGGTCACGCTCGCCGAACTTCTCCTGCATGCCCGGTGCGATCATCAGCATCGGCACGTTGAAGCGGCCCAGGTCCATCTCGGTGATCTGCTGCTCGTTGCCGAAGCCGTGGTCGCCCACGATCACGAACAGGGTTTCCTTGAAGTACGGCTCCTTGCGGGCCTTTTCAAAGAACTGGCCCAAGGCCCAGTCGGAGTAGCGCATGGCCGTCAAATGCTCGTTGAGGCTGCCACGGTCGGTGACCTTCTCGACCGGCAATGGCGTCGGCAACGCGTACGGCGTGTGGTTGGACAGGGTTTGCAGCAGCGCATAGAACGGCTTGCCGCCTTCACGGGCCTTCAACTCTTCCAGGCCACGGTTGAACATGTCCTGGTCGGACACGCCCCAGGTCGGGTCCGAGAACACCGGGTTGACGAAGTCATTACGCCCGATGAAGTTGGTCATGCCCTGGTTGCTGAAGAAGCCCGACTGGTTATCCCAGGCGAAGTCGCCGTTGTAGACGTACACGTCATCGAAATCGCGATGGCTGAGCAACTGCGGCAGGCCCGACAGCTTGTGGCTGCCTTCCGGAGTCTGCATCAGGTATTCGAAACCCGGCAGGTTCGGGAAGCAGGCCATGGTGGCGAACATACCCTGGTGGGTGTGGGTGCCGTTGGAGAAGAAGCGGTCGAACAGCAGGCCTTCCTTGGACAGTTTGTCGAAGTACGGCGTGATGTTGCCCGGGCGGCCCAGGGCGCCCACCGAGTGACCGGCGAAGCTTTCCATCAGGATAACCACGACGTTCTTGATCGGCAGGGTCTTCTCGGCCGGCGGCGTGAAGTCACGGCGTACCGCGGCGGTGTCGGTGTCGACCAGTTTCTCGGTCGGCAATACCAGCATGTCGCGCACGGTCTGGGTGGCCAGCGGCTGCTCCAGGGTGGCTTTCCAGATGTTCGAACGCTCCTCGGAGAAGCGCGATTTCGCCGCCGCAATCAGCGACAAGGTACCGTTGAGGCCCAACTGGTTGGCGAAGTTCGAGTCGGTGGTGTACACGTCGCCCCAACGCAGTGGCGGGCCCTGGCGCAGGGTGCCACGGATGGCGACCACGGCGACCAGCAGGCAGACCACGAACACCGCGATGCGCGTGTACCACGGCGCTACCTGGCGAGTGCCGATGCTGCCACCGCTGAACGGGCCGCGTGGGCGCGTTGCACGGTCGGCGCCTTTGAAGGCGATGCTCAGGATCAGCGTACCCACGGCCCAGGCCAGCAGGTAGCGCACCACCGGGAAACCGTACCAGAGCATGCTCATCACGGTTTTCGGGTCTTCCTTCACGTACTGGAAGACCAGGCCGTTGAGGCGCTGGTGGAACTCGCGGTAGAAGTCCATTTCCATCAGGCCCAGGAACAGCGCGATGCTGGACGCGACCGTCAGCCACAAGCGGAAGAACCCGCGCGCCGCCATGGCCCGTACGCTGAACAACGCCAGCAGCAACGGCACCAGCACGTACATCACCAGGCGGATATCCAGGCGCAGGCCGTTGGCGAACGCTTCAAGGAAAGTCGAGGCCGGTGTGTCGAGGATCATCTCGCGGTTGTAGACCAGCAGCGCCAGGCGCAGCAGGGAGAACATCACCATCATGATCAAGGCACAAAGCAGCGTGTACGCCAGATGGGATTTGACGGTCGGTTGCAGCAAGCGATTAGAAGCTCGCTGCTGATTCAGGGCGTCCGGGTTTGCCATGTCGTTTTAGGACCCATTGGAAGTTTAAGTTGCGAATGAATACAGCGGCGCCCCGCCCTCGCCCAGGCAGGCTGGGGTAGACGGTGAACGCAATGGCGCAAATGGTGCCCGATCAACGCCGGCAACGCCATTGATTACTCAATCCGGCCAGTGTTTGAGACTCGTCTTAGAGCATCCGACAGGAAAAATAGCCGGCGAATTGTCTTGGATGGAATGTGAAAATTCTGTGCAGCGAATATCTCGAAACACAATAACGGGCGTACGGAAACAGATGTGGGAGCGGGCTTGCTCGCGAATACGGTAAATCAGTCGATACATCAGGTGACTGTTACACCGTATTCGCGAGCAAGCCCGCTCCCACACTTACTGTGCCCGCTCTGGATAGCGTTGTTTGGATCAGATGCGCACGTTACCGCGCGGCCCGGCGATCGCCCAGATGATCAAGCCCAGTACCGGCAGCAGCAGGATCAACAGGATCCACAACACTTTGGCGCCGGTACTCGCGCCGCTTTTGAACACGTTGATGATCGCCCAGATATCCAGCGCGAGGATGATCAACCCGATCAGACCATTAAAAGTGGAACCCATGGTGTCGCTCCTAAGTGAGGGTTTGCCTGCTTAGGATAGTCAGCCGTGGCCGGGGGTTCCGTTTTATTTCAGACGTGTACCGCAACCCGCAGGGCTTCCAGCGATGGTTCGCCCTTTATGCCGGTTTCGGCACACAACTCCAGCACCCGTGGCACGTCGTTGCCGTAGACCAGCACAGCCTGGATCTCGTCGTCCAGCAATTGGCTGAAGTTCATCAGCACGTAGCCGCCGTTCTCCGGGTTGAGGGCGCTCATCTGGATCTGGATGCGGTTCAGCGCGGTCAGGGCTTCGGTCTTGGCCAGTTGCTTGGGCTTGAGGTTGAACGCCACGCCGGGGCCAAAGGAGGCGACGATCTGGGCGAACAGGTCCAGGTAGGTGTCGGCCTGGAACAGCACGGTGTCAGGCAGGCTGCCGACGACGATCCACTCACCCAGGGGAATCGGGAAAGTGTCGTCGTAGTTGATGTCGGGGTTGGCGGCCAGGAAAGCGTCGGGATCGGCGTAGGCCTGGGCCGCCTCGTCCGCCACCCTGGCGATCTCGGGTTCGCTCATGCAGCCGGAGCTGATTTTGCTGATGAGTTCGACGAGTGCGGTTTTCATGGGGTGGTCCTGTGGCGGGGCTGATTTTGAGGGCGCAAAGCCTACACCAGTTTTTGCAACTGCGCCGCCGTATCCACCGCCCCCATGGTCTGCGCGGCTGCCAGCGCGGTCACGCCCTGGGCATCGGTGGCCTTGGGATTGGCGCCCTGGCTGATCAGGTAGTCCACCATTTCGGTACGGTTGAACATCGCCGCCATCATCAAGGCGGTGCGACCATCAGAGGATGCGCCTTCGACCAACGCTCCGCCTTCGATCAACGCCTTGACCACCGGCAGGTTGCCCTTGAACGCCGCGCCGGCAATCGGCAGTTGGTTCTTGTCGTTGGCAATCTGGGGGTCGGCCTTGAATTCCAGCAGCACTTTCACCGCGTCCACATGGCCATGGTAGGCCGACAGCATCAACAGCGTATCGCCATTGTGGTTGCGCAGGTTCGGCGGCAAGCCCTTGGCCAGCAACGCCGCCAGCATCGCGGCATCGCCCTTGCGCGCCACGTCGAACACCTGCTCGGCAAATTCGGCGGCTTCGTCTTCGGTCATTTGTTTGGCTTGGTCTGACATGTGGGGCTCCTTGTCTGGTGTTTCATAAGGCGCCCAGTCTCGCGATGGAGTTCCCCACTGTCATGCCTTTTTTCCCAAAAGCGGCGATAGGCAGAATCAATAACGGAACTTGCCCGCCTGAATATCCGCCAACAGTTGCCCGGTGACCGGCACATAACTGTCCGACCCAGGCAGCCAGGCAAAGATCGGATCATCACCGGCCTTGCCCGGGTCGAACGCTTCCTCCTTGAGTTTCACCTTCTGGTATTTAAAGGTACCCGTGGTTTCCATCTTCACCTTGATCCGCAGGAACAACGGCACCGCATACGCGGGCAATTGCCCGTGGGCAAAGGTCAGCAACTCGCGCATGTCCAGGGAAGCCAGGGATTCGGCAGGCGTAATGGCCGCCATGCCCGCGCGGCCGTTGGTGTTTTCAATCTCCACGCCGTAGGCCACCACTTCGGAAATCTGCGGGTGCTGCAGGAAGATGTTCTCGACTTCGGTGGTGGAGACGTTTTCACCTTTCCAGCGGTAGGTGTCCCCCAGCCGGTCAACGAATTGGGCGTGGCCGAAGCCGATATTGCGCAACAGGTCGCCGGTGTTGAAATAACGGTCGCCCTTCTCGAACACGTCGCTGAGCACCACCTTGCGGTTCTTCTCGGGGTCGGTGTAGCCGTCGAACGGTGCCTTGTCATCGATCCTTGCCAGCAGCAGCCCCTGGCCCCCCTTGGGCACTTCGCGCATGAAACCGTCGGCGCCGCGAATCGGCTCACAGCTGTCATGGGCGTAGTCCACCAGTGCCCAGTGCATCAGGGAAAAGCCAATGGTGTTGTCGAAGTTCAGCACATTGGTGAAGCCGATGTTGCCGTCACTGGCGGCGTACAGCTCGCAGATATGATCAACGCCAAAGCGCTGCTTGAACTCAGCCCAAACCCCTGGGCGCAGGCCGTTGCCGATCATCTTCGTCACCCGGTTGTCCAGGTCGCGCCCATGGGCAGGCTGGTCGATCAGGTAGCGGCACAGCTCGCCGACATAACCCAGGGTGGTCGCATTGAATTTGCGCACATCGTCCCAGAACTGGCTGGCGCTGAACTTGCGGCGAATCGCGAACCCCGACGCCCCGGCAATCGCCGAACCCCAGCACACGCACAGGCCAGTGGCGTGATACAGCGGCAAGGTGCAATAGACGACATCCTCGGGCCCCATATCCAGGGCGATGGTGCCGAAACTGGCCGAGGACTTCATCCAGCGGCCATGCTTGAAAATGCCGGCCTTGGGCAAGCCGGTGGTGCCGGAGGTGTAGATATAGAAGCAAGGGTCGTTGAAAAAAATCTGCTGGGTGCTGGCGGGGTTTTCCACCGGGCAGTCGGCGCTGGCAGCCATCAGGTCGACGTAATCCGGCGGCACATGGCTGTGCTGCTGATCGGCAATAAACCAGGTTTTATCCGCCTCGATGGCCACCTGGCTGCGCACGGCCTCGTAGGCCCCTACCAACTCGGCTCCCACCACGATGGCCGCCGGTGCCACCAGGTTGAGGCTATGTACCAGCGCCGACTGGGTTTGCGAGGTATTGAGCATCGCGCAAATGCCGCCCACCTTGGCCACGGCCAGTACGCTGAGCAACAACTCGGGGCGGTTCTCGATAAACAACGCCACCACGTCGCCCTTGCCGATCCCCTGCTGCTGCAGGTAGTGAGCCATGCGGTTGGCCTGCTGGTTGGCCTGGCGGTAGCTCAGCACCGTGTCGCCATACAGCAGCGCGGCGCCGTCGGGGTTGCGTTGGGTGGCTTGTTCAAAGGTCCAGCCCAGGCCGCACGGCTGGTCGGGATCGGTGATGTTGGCAACGCGGATTCCGCGCACCAGGCGCGGCAGTGCACGGACAATGGTGGGCACCTTACGCAGCATCATGCCCCAGGTGATCATGTCACTTGGCGGGTGGTTCATGGCGG
This sequence comes from Pseudomonas sp. D8002, assembly GCF_013385695.1. NCBI lineage: Bacteria > Pseudomonadati > Pseudomonadota > Gammaproteobacteria > Pseudomonadales > Pseudomonadaceae > Pseudomonas > Pseudomonas sp. D8002. The sequence goes on along the minus strand of NZ_JACAPM010000057.1, from coordinate 63,151 downwards.
GAACGTCCTTTTTCTTATTGTTCGTATGACCCTCAAGGCACCCATCGCACTGTAAGACCCGCGCCGAATGCCTTGCAGGAAAATACGCCAGCCGTTCTTCGGCTGTACACGCAGGATTTGAAAAGTTTTGTATCCCGAAAGGAAAAGGAATTTTGCGCACCGCCAGGTGGTCACTATGGAAGACCTGCCTTGCGTGCCAGCGGTGAAACACTTGGCAAAACCCCGCAAAATGCAGGATGCACGATGGCCATTCATGCAAATTGCACGAAACTGAAATTCTTAAAATTTTATAACTATTTGATTTATAAGGATTTTTTAAGATAGTCAGTACTGGCACAATCACTGCACCTATCACTCCACGCTGCAAAACATGAGCTAACGGAGCTGATAGACATGAGCCTGATCCAAGATAAATTTTCTTCTGTGTTCTCCAATTTCGACGTCACCACCCAGGCGCGTCCTGATGGCGGCATCCTGCTGACCTTGCGTAATAGCGAAGGCAAGCAGATCAAACGTTCGATCTCTTATCAGCAACTGCACACGGCCGACCAACTGACGTGGGTCATCAGCGCCATTCGCCGCGACCTGGCTGAACAAGCCAGCGACCTGCCACAGATTTCGATGCTGCAAAGCCAGAACCGCTTTGCCCTGCCGACCTACCATTCGGCTTGACCGTCATGCAGGACCCGAACAGGTCGTGGTGCCGTTGCGCACCACGGCCTTTTTTTATTTGCACAATCCCTGTTTCACCGCCTCGTTCACGGCCTGGACCCGGTTAGTCACCTGCAACTTGCCGTAGATGTTGCGCAGGTGAAACTTCACCGTGGCCTGGGAGATGGAGCGAATCCTGCTGATTTCCCACACCGTCTTGCCCTCGACCGCCCAATGCAGGATTTCCCGTTCCTTTGGGGTCAGGGGTTTACCCGACAACATCGCACGCGCCTTGCGGTTGGCAACCGGCGCGCTGTCCGTTTGCGTGGACGGTTGTTCCTGTGGCTCCGAACCGCTCATGCAGGCCTCTCTCTTCATATAGGTCTTGTAACGCCCGAAGTCGGATTACTCCTATTGACAGGCGAATAAATATTGAGACCAGAGAGAGTTACACAAAGAGTGGAAGTAACAAGTAAGGTCAACGATAAACAGCTGTTACCCACAAACTTTCAAGTTTATTCCTACAGCGATTTCCAACCTGAAGGAATTGAAGTTAAAAAAATGCCCCCTGTTCAGGAGGCATTGCCGGACGAACTTAGTCATCAAGCCGGGGAAAACCCTCGGCGATCGCGTCGCCGGTCAGCATGACCGCCAGCCCTTCAGGGTCACTGAACAGGCGGATCGCCACAAAGTGCGGGTTCTCCCCCATATCAAACCAGTGCGGGATGCCGCTCGGCACCAAGATCAGGTCGTTTTTCTCGCAGAACACCGCGTACACATAATCTTCGATGTGCAAGGTAAACAGCCCACGACCCGCTACGAAAAAACGCACGTGGTCTTGGGCCATGCGGTGTTCGTCGAGTCGCTCGGCGCGCAATTGGGCTTTCCGCGGGTGATCGTTGCTGACGCGGAGCACATCAACGGTGGTGTAGCCGCGCTCGGTCATCAGCTTGTCGATGGGCGCCTGGTAGGCGGCGATAATCTCAACCTCGCTGGCCCCGGGCTCAAGTCGGGTAGCCGCCTGCCAGCGATCGAACCCCACACCCAGCTCGGCCAGGGTCGAGGCGATATCGTCCTGGTGAGTCAGGACCTTGTTCGGGGTGTCGGGGGTGCAGACGTGGTAAACCGCGAGATAGCTCATCAAACTCTTCCTCTGTCACGGGAGCCGCTCATGGCCGCTCCTCTTGCAATCGAATGCCAATGATTAGGGCGGCGGCCAGGGCCGCGACGCTGGCAATGCTGAAGGTCAGGGTCGGCCCCAGCAGGTTCCAGCTGTAACCTGAATAGAGTGCGCCCAGCGCACCGCCGGTACCGGCCAGTGCCGCATACAGTGCCTGGCCCTGCCCTTGCTGGCGAGCACCAAAGCTGCGTTGCACGAACTGGATGGCCGCCGCGTGGAAGCTGCCGAAGGTCGCCGCGTGCATCACCTGCGCCAGCAACAGCACCCAGAAGAATTCGGCAAACGAGCCCAGCAGCAACCAGCGCAGTGCGGCCAGCAGGAAACTCGCCATCAATACCCGGCGTACCGAAAAGCGCGTGAGAATCCGGCTCATGGCCAGGAACATCAAGACTTCCGCCACCACGCCCAGCGCCCACAACATGCCGATCACGCCACGGCTGTAACCGAGGTGTTCAAGGTGCAGGGTGAGGAAGGTGTAGTACGGACCATGGCTCATCTGCATCAGCGCCACGCAGGCATAAAACGCGAGGACGCCGGGGCTGCGCAGTTGCCGCAAAAAGCCGTCACCGGCCAAGCGACTCCCCTGGCTCAGGGGCTGCGCATTCGGCACCCAGAGGCTGGCGCCGATGATGCCGGCCATGATCACCACGACCACCACCGGGTAGATATCCAGGCTCAGCCAGTCGAACAAGCGGCCCATGATCACCACGGTGAGGATAAAACCGATGGAGCCCCACAACCGCACCTGGCTGTAGCGCGAGGTCTGGCCTTGCAGGTGCGCGAGGGTGATGACTTCAAACTGCGGCAGGACCGCGTGCCAGAAGAACGCGTGCAAGGCCATCACCAGCGCCAGCCAGGCGTAGGTCTTGCTGACAAAGATCAACGAGAAACTCACCAGGGTGCACACCGCGCCAAAGCGCACGATGGCCAGGCGCCGGCCGGTGTAGTCCCCCAGCCAGCCCCACAGGTTGGGTGCCACGCAGCGCATCAGCATGGGGATGGCCACCAGCTCGCCGATGCGCGCGCTGGAGAACCCAAGGTGATCGAAGTACAACGCCAGGAACGGCGCCGTCGCCCCCAGCAGGGCGAAATAGAACAGGTAGAAGCTGGAGAGTCGCCAGTATGGAAGGGCTTGCGTCAGCATAAGTGACTTGTGGCGAGCGAGCTTGCTCGCGCTGGGGCGAGAAGCTCCCCCACTAGAAGCGCCGCAGTTCTCCAGGTCCTACCGGGTTGCAGGCTTTGGGGCCGCTGCGCAGCCCAGCGCGAGCAAGCTCGCTCGCCACACACGGTCACAGCTGGCCCAATACCGGAGTACTGACTTTTACGTCGGCGTTTTGCCCACGATGACGCAGCAGGTGGTCCATCAACACAATGGCCATCATCGCTTCGGCAATCGGCGTGGCACGGATGCCGACGCACGGGTCGTGACGGCCCTTGGTGATCACGTCCACCGGGTTGCCGTGCACATCGATCGAACGGCCTGGCGTGGTGATGCTGGACGTCGGCTTGAGGGCCAGGTGCGCAACGATTGGCTGGCCGGAGGAAATGCCGCCGAGAATGCCGCCGGCGTTGTTGCTGAGGAAACCTTCCGGGGTCAGCTCGTCACGGTGCTCGGTGCCACGCTGGGCCACACAATCGAACCCGGCGCCGATTTCCACGCCCTTGACCGCGTTGATGCTCATCAGCGCGTGGGCCAGTTCGGCATCGAGGCGGTCGAAGATCGGCTCGCCCAGGCCCGGCATCACGCCTTCGGCAACCACGGTGATCTTGGCGCCGACGGAATCCTGGTCGCGGCGCAACTGGTCCATATAGGCTTCCAGCTCCGGCACTTTATCCGGGTCTGGGCAGAAGAAAGCGTTGTCTTCGACGCTGTCCCAGGTCTTGAACGGGATTTCGATCGGGCCCAGCTGGCTCATGTAGCCGCGGATCACGATGCCCTGGGTCGCCAGGAACTTCTTGGCAATCGCACCGGCCGCCACGCGCATCGCGGTTTCCCGCGCCGAGCTGCGGCCACCGCCACGGTAGTCGCGCTCGCCGTATTTGTGGTGGTAGGTGTAGTCGGCGTGGGCCGGGCGGAACAGGTCCTTGATCGCCGAGTAGTCCTTGGACTTCTGGTCGGTGTTGCGAATCAGCAGGCCGATGGCGCAGCCGGTGGTGCGGCCTTCGAACACGCCGGAGAGGATTTCGACTTCGTCGGCTTCCTGGCGCTGGGTGGTGTGGCGGCTGGTGCCGGGCTTGCGGCGGTCGAGGTCACGCTGCAGGTCTTCCAGGGACAACTCGAGGCCCGGCGGGCAGCCGTCGACAATGGCGACCAACGCCGGGCCATGGCTTTCGCCCGCGGTGGTAACAGTGAACAGCTTGCCGTAGGTATTGCCGGACATGCAGGGCGCTCCGTGAAATCAGTTGAATCAAGTCAACCGTAATAACTTAAGGCGGCCAGTATACGCAGGCTAACCGACTAGTTCATCCTCGAAACCTTACCGGTAGACGTTGGTCCAACCGGCACCTTCCTCATGATGGCGCGATGATGCTGCGAGTTCTGCTTTTGACCCTCACTCTGTTTTCCAGCCTTGGCTTCGCCGCCTCCCCTGTCGTGCTGCAACGGCCCATCAGCCTGGACACCGGCAGTGGCGAGCTGTTTGGTTCGCTGTTGTTGCCCAAATCCGACAAGCCGGTGCCGGTGGTGCTGATCATCGCCGGCTCCGGGCCCACCGACCGCAACGGCAACAGCGCCGACGGCGCACGCAACGACAGCCTCAAGCGCCTGGCCTGGGTGCTGGCCAGGCACAACATCGCCAGCGTGCGCTACGACAAGCGCGGCGTGGCCGCCAGCCTTGCCGCCACCCCCGATGAACGCAACCTGACTCTGGATGCCTACGTGTCCGACGCCGTGGCCTGGGGCAAGTTGCTCAAGGCCGACCCACGCATGGGCCCGCTGATTGTGCTGGGCCACAGCGAAGGTGCACTGGTGGCCGCCCTCGCCGCCCCGCAGCTCAACCCGGCCGGGGTGATTTCCCTGTCGGGCAGCGCGCGCCCGGTGGACCAGGTGATCCGCCAGCAACTGGCCGACCATATGCCTCCAGCGCTGTTACTGCGCAGCAACCAGATTCTCGATCACCTCAAGGCCGGCCAGGTGGACGCCGATGTGCCCACCCCCCTTGAGGGCATTTTCCGCCCCAGCGTGCAGCCCTATCTGATCAGCCTGTTCCGCGCCGACCCTTCGGCGGCCTTTGCCAAATTGACCATGCCGGCGCTGATCGTCCAGGGCACCAATGACCTGCAGGTCGGCGTGGCCGATGCGCAACAATTGCAGAAGGCCAAGCCCGACGCCGAGCTGACGGTGATCGAAGGCATGAACCACGTGATGCGCATCGTGCCCAACAACGTGAAGCAGCAACTGGAGTCCTATAACGACCCGCAGTTGCCGCTGGCGGCTGAACTGGGCACACGCCTGGTTCGCTTTATCGACGGACTTCGCGCCAGTTAAGCGAGTATTGCCCTCCAGTCCTGAGCAAAACGGCCGATAAGCCATGGGTCGACAGCAAAAAGCCTGTCGGCCCGCAGAGCTTGGACAGGATCGCGCCGAATGACGAACACCGAAGCAACACCCGAACCTACCGCCGACACCACGGCTGACACCGAGGCCGCCGCATCGGCCGCGTTACCGTGGGCGGAGGTGCAGGCCGAACATTTCAAGATGCTGCGCCTGGCCCCTTTGGCCACCGACCGTGCCACGGGCGTGCGGCCCCTGCGCTTTGTGCAGTTTGGCTGGGCCGAACGCAACAACAAGGACCACAGCCTGCTGCGCATGGTCATTCAGTTGCCGGGCCAGCGGGTGCGCCGGGAACAGAACCATTTGGATATCTGGGTCGATCACGCGACCCATCGGGTGCACTTTGGCCCGGGCAACAGCCTGGAGATCGAGCCGGCTAACCGCGGCATCGGCCGTTTCCTGGTAGCCCAGGGCGCCGCCTGGGCGAAAAAGAAGTGGTCGCACTACCGCGTCGACGGCGTCGACCTGGCCAACAAGGACGCCCTTAACGAAGCCACGCGCCTGCGCCGGGATCACTTCCTGCGTATCCAGGGCTTTGATGTGGCGTACGCCGATGTCCAGCATTTGAAGGGCAACGTGCAGCCGGGCAAGGTCAGCGATGTGCTGGACAGCTGGAACACCGAAAAGCTGCAGTTCGTGGAGATTCTGGAAGCGGCGCAGATGCTGCAACAGGCCGAGCAGAACCTGGCGGAACAGGAAGTGAAACTGCGCAAGGAAGAGGAAAAGGTCACCAAGTTCAAGCGCGAAGACAGCGGGTTGCGCTTCACGATTACGTGCCTGGTGGCGTTTACCGTGTTTCAGGCGGGGTTGTTGATCTGGATTGCGACGCATCGATAATCCGGTTTATCAATTGAAACCGGATCAAAATGTGGGAGCGGGCTTGCTCGCGAATGCGGTGTGTCAGTCACCGGATATCTTGACTGAGCCACCGCATTCGCGAGCAAGCCCGCTCCCACACTGACCGCGTTACCCACTTGGAAGCGGTTAAACCCTGGCGGCGAACACCGCCTGATGCACCCGGCATTGCTCGGCCGTCAACATGAACACGCCATGCCCGCCGCGCTGGAACTCCAGCCAGGCGAAGTCCACTTCGGGGTACAACGCCTCGACGTGAACCTGGCTGTTGCCCACCTCGACAATCAACAGGCCCTTCTCGGTCAAGTGATCTGCCGCCTCGGCCAGCATCCGCCGAACCAGGTTCAGGCCGTCGTCACCGCAGGCCAGGCCCAGCTCCGGCTCGTGCTGGTATTCATCCGGCATGTCGGCAAAGTCTTCGGCGTCGACATACGGCGGGTTGGACACGATCAGGTCAAAACGCTGGCCCGGCAAACCATCAAAGCCGTCGCCCTGAACGGTATACACGCGCTCATCGACGCCATGGCGCTCGATGTTCTGGTTGGCCACCTCCAGCGCTTCGAAGGACAGGTCGCCCAGTACCACTTCGGCGTCCTGGAACTCGTAGGCGCAGGCAATACCGATGCAACCGGAACCGGTGCACAGGTCCAGAATGCGTGCCGGCGGTGTGCCCAGCCACGGTTCGAAGCGGTTTTCGATCAGTTCGCCAATCGGTGAGCGGGGAATCAATACACGCTCATCAACGATAAACGACATGCCGCAGAACCAGGCTTCCTTCAACAGGTAAGCGGTCGGCACACGCTCGTGGATACGGCGGTGCAGCAACCGTTGCACGTGGGAGATTTCCTCTTCTTCCAGGTTGCAATCCAGGTAACTGTCGGCAATTTCCCATGGCAGGTGCAAGGCGCCGAGCACCAGTTGCCGGGCTTCGTCCCAGGCGTTGTCGGTGCCATGGCCAAAAAACAGGTCTTCCCCATGGAAACGGCTGACGGCCCATCGGATGTGGTCGCGCAAGGTGCGCAGGCGGGAAGTGATCACGGGGGCAAGCTCCTGGAAAAAACGACCGGCGATTCTAACAGTCTTAAGCTGTACCGACGATGTACGAAAAAACCCTTTGCCGCACGTCGGATTTCATCTTAAACGTGGTTTTTGCCTAAACGTAGTGCCCTATTGACATCGCTGCACGCCAACAACGGCGTACCTTACGATGGTAGCGATTCACAGAAGCGCTCAGCCAGAGGACAATGTCACAAAAGCCCCACTCACAGGAGCCCCAGAATGTCCGTTCCAAAGACGATGTTTCAACTCAGCGGTCGTGGTTACGCAGCGGCGAACCTGAACCATGCGACCCTCGTGATCATCGACGCCCAGAAGGAATACCTCAGTGGTCCCCTCGCCCTCTCGGGCATGGACGCTGCTGTCGAAAATATCAAGCAACTGGCGGCTGCCGCGCGCAACGCCGGGCGCCCGATCGTGCATGTGCGCCACTTGGGCACTGTCGGCGGGTTGTTTGACCCTCAGGGCGAGCGCGGTGAGTTCATTCCTGGCCTTGAGCCACAGGCCGACGAAACCATCATCGGCAAGCTGCTGCCCAGCGCCTTCCACGGCACCGGCCTGGAGAAACACCTGCAAGACCTCGGTTCCCTGGACCTGATCGTCTGCGGCTTCATGAGCCACTCCAGCGTCAGCACCACGGTGCGTGCGGCAAAAAACCTGGGCTTTCGCTGCACTCTGGTGGAAGACGCCTGCGCCACCCGCGACCTGCCTTACAAGGGCGGCATCCTCAGCGCCGACCACGTGCAGCAGACTGAAATGGCCATCATGGCTGACAACTTCGCCACCCTCGCCTTGACCAAAGATCTGATCTGATCGACCTTCGATGAGCGGGTAGCCGCCCGCTCATCCGCAAATACCTGTCATTTGCTGCAATTGCCTCTGTACCCGGAACAACCTGTGTATCTTCCGGTCGAAGGGCCGATACCCTGGAGGAAAGGTCGGAATGAAGATATCCGATGGTTTTGATGCTCGTCGCTTGCGCCCCAAGGGCCCGAGCAACTGGCGTCTGCGCATCGGCGCCGGCTTTGCCGCGCTGTTGGCGATAGGTGGCGTACTACTGGCAATTGCTGGCGGCGCTGGTTTGGTTGGACACTCACCGGCCCTGGGCGAGCTGAATGCCAGCCCTGGCGGTTCTGCAATACTCTTGGTCATCGGCCTGCTGGTGCTGTGGTTCGGCGTATGGCTGTGGCGCCGTTGCCGTCGGCGCATGCGCCAACCGCTGTCACTGAACATCGCTTCGCACCTGATGAAAAAGCACGACTGATGGCGTACAGATAGCGTTTGTTGCGCATCAAGCCGCCGCGATTAGGTAAACTGCCCGCCCTTCGCGGAGGCTGACATGCAAGACGACGATTTTTCCCTATTCAAGAACGAGCTGCGCGGCGTCAAGCCGATCAAGCATGATCGCGCCGACACCGGCAAACCCAAGACCGATCGCGCCCAGATCGCCAAGCTGCGTCAGGCCGCGACCGTGCGCACGGACGCCACCACCGTGGACGGCCTGTCGGATCAATTCGTTATCGATGTAGGTCCCGAAGACGAGTTGATGTGGGCCCGCGACGGCGTGCAGGAAAGCCAGATGCGCAAGCTCAAGGTCGGCCAGATCCCGTTCGAGGGCAGTCTCGACCTGCACGGCATGACCGTCGAAAAAGCCCGCGAAACCCTCTGGGCGTTCCTCGCCGAAGCCACCAAATTCGAAATCCGCTGCGTGCGCGTCACCCACGGCAAGGCCGTGCGCCTGGACGGCAAGCGGCCGATGATCAAAAGCCACGTCAACACCTGGTTGCGCCAGCACTCCCAGGTGCTGGGTTTTACCTCATGCCAGCCACGTCACGGCGGCGCTGGCGCGGTGTATGTGATGCTCAAGCGCACCATGATGGAAGGCCGCGACGAGTAACAAGTGCCATCGTCAGGCTTGCAGCGATGTGTTGGCCGCCGTACCCTTGCCCTTTGCGAAAATCCCACTAGGTAGTTTCATGTCCCTGGAACAGAATTACACCGCGATCCTCGGCCAGCTCGGCGAGGACGTTTCCCGCGAGGGCCTGCTCGACACGCCAAAACGTGCCGCCAAGGCCATGCAGTATCTCTGCCGCGGTTATGAACAGACCCTCGAAGAAGTCACCAACGGTGCCTTGTTCAGCTCTGACAACAGCGAAATGGTGCTGGTCAAGGACATCGAGTTGTACTCGCTGTGCGAACACCACCTGCTGCCGTTCATCGGCAAGGCTCACGTCGCGTATATCCCGAGCGGCAAAGTGCTGGGCCTGTCGAAGGTCGCGCGTATCGTCGATATGTATGCCCGCCGCCTGCAGATCCAGGAAAACCTCAGCCGCCAGATCGCCGATGCGGTCCAGCAGGTCACCGGCGCCCTGGGCGTTGCAGTGGTGATCGAGGCCAAGCACATGTGCATGATGATGCGCGGTGTGGAGAAGCAGAATTCGTCGATGATCACGTCGGTGATGCTGGGTGAGTTCCGCGAAAACGCGGCGACCCGCAGCGAGTTTCTCAGCCTGATCAAGTAATACGCGGCATCTGGAAAAACCGGCGTTCATCGCCGGTTTTTTTTCGCCTGTGAAAAATCAGGTAAGCTGCGCCCCCTTAAGTCTAGGGCAAGAGGTTTCAGCCATGTTCGTCAAAGCACTTCGAGTGGGCCTCGGCCACGTCATCATCGCCGGCGACTTCCTGACCCGTCCGCGCAAAAAGCAGCGCCCTGCCGAACAACAGGCGCAGGTGAACGCAGCGGCCAAGGACCTGACCCTGTATCAATTCCACGCCTGCCCGTTCTGCGTGAAGACCCGCCGCACCCTGCACCGCCTGAACGTGCCGGTGGCCTTGAAGGATGCGAAGAACAACGAGCAGGACCGCCAGACCCTGCTGGAGCAAGGCGGCAAGATCAAGGTGCCATGCCTGCGCATCGAAGAGAACGGCCAGACCACCTGGATGTACGACTCCAAGGTGATCATCGATTACCTCGACAAGCGGTTTGCGGCGGTCTGACAAACAGCGAGGATCCAGTGTGGGAGCGGGCTTGCTCGCGAAGGCGGAGTATCAGCCACAGACGTAGTGGCTGATACTCCGCCTTCGCGAGCAAGCCCGCTCCCACATTAGTTTGGTATTGCCAATTCAAGATCCAACAATGCTGAGCCCAGGCACTTGCCATGGGCGTCCAGCGCCAGCGACCGCGTCACCCCGCCCCGCAGGATCCCCGGCAACACGAAGTTCAGTGCCTGCACATTGGGCAACTCATAACGCCGCACCGGTGCAGCGCCCGCTTCCAGCAACGGCGCAAAAAATGCCGCCACCACCTCAGCCGTCAATTGCTCGCAGAGCAGCGGATAGTCCTCGGCCCGATACGCAATGATCGAGATGTTCGAGGTGTCGCCCTTGTCTCCCGTTCGGGAGTGGGCCAGGGTGTGCAGCTTCATGCTTCGATCCTCGGGTTGACCGCGTGACGAGGCAGCAGCAACGATGCCACCGCCACCACCTGGCGCAGGCTCTTGCTGGCGCCACCGCCGCCGGACGGGCCGTTGGTGTAGAGGGTTTCCACTTCATTGCCGACACGCACCGCCTCGCTGCGTTCTGCGCAGCGGGCGGCTATGCGCAGGCGCACTTCCCACGGTTCAACCGTGCTGCGCGGGCCGTGCAGGGAGTCGACGCCGATCAATTCGGCACGCACGTCCTGCATGCGCACGCCGGTCAACTCCAAGCGTTTCAGGACCACATCGCGAGCCAGTTGCGCACGAGCGACCGCGCCCGGGCCACCGTAGGAAATCTGCCCCTCACCGATCCAGCCGTCCAGATAACCGACGCTGACTTTCAACGCTTCTGGACGTGGCCGTCCGCTCGCGCCGTGGGCACGCACCCGGTCCACGACTTCTTCGGTAAACGCCACCTGGGAAAAATCCGCGCACACGTCCGGTGTGAGGTAGGCCGCCGGGTCGTGCACTTCGTAGATCAATTGTTCGGTGCACGTGGCACGGCTGACCCGCCCACCGGAACCTGCGACCTTGGTGATCAAGGCCTCGCCGTCTGGGTCAATCTCGGCCAATGGAAAGCCCAGGCGTGCCAGGTCGTCCACATCCTTGAAGCCCGGATCGGCAAAGTAGCCACCGCTGACCTGCCCCGCACATTCCAGTAAATGCCCCACCAGCGTGCCGCGCCCCAGCCGTTGCCAATCATCCGCAGCCCAGCCGAATTCGAACATCTGCGGCGCCAGGAACAACGAAGGGTCTGCGACCCGGCCGGTGATCACCACGTCGGCCTCGGCGCGCAAGGCGTCGATAATGCCGTCGGCGCCCAAATAGGCGTTCGCGGAAATCAATCGCTCGCCCAACGAGCCAAGGGTCTGACCGTTGTCGAGCAACTGCTCCGGCTGGGCACGCAAGGTCTCAAGCACGTCGTCGCCAACCACCGCCAGCACCTTGAGGTTAAGCCCCAGTTCACTGGCAATCCGCCGCACTTCAACCGCCGCCGCCACCGGATTGGCCGCGCCCATATTGGTGATTACCCGCAGGCGTCGGCGCCCTTCGGACCGGCCGACAAAGGGCAGCACGCGGCGCATGCGCTCACTCAACAGCGGGTCGTAACCGCCTTGTGGATCGCTGATCCGCGCCTGTTGCGCCAGGGCGATGGTGCGTTCGGCCAGGCATTCGAAGACCAGGTAATCCAGGTCGCCCTGTTCGGCCAATTCCACCGCAGGTTCGATACGGTCGCCGGAGTAGCCGGCGCCGGAACCGATGCGCAAGGTTTTCATTTCAAATCACTCCCAGGAGCAAAGCCGTCAGAGTCATCAACACCGACGCGGCAAACAGAAAGGGGATGGTGAAGCGCTGGTGATCGGCCAATTCGATCTTGCACAGGCCCACCAACAGGAAGGTCGCCGGCGTCAACGGGCTGACCGGAAAGCCGGTGGTGTGCACGCCCAGCAACGAGGCCTGGGCCACTTGCAGCGGGTCGACGCCCAAGGCCTTGCCGACTTCGGCGATCACCGGCATCACGCCGAAGTAGTAGGAATCCGGGTCAAACAGCATGCTCAGCGGCATCGACAGGAAGCCCACCACCGCAGGGATCAACTTGCCGTGGCCCGCCGGAATCTGCGCCACCGCCACTTCGGCGATGGCCTTGAGCATGCCGGTGCCTTGCATGATGCCGGTGAACACACCGGCAGCGAGCAGGATGCTGGCCATGGTCAGGGCGGTTTTTGCGTGGGCGTCGATCCGCGCGCGTTGGGCGTCGACGTTCGGGTAGTTGATGCACAGCGCCACCACGGTGCCGAGCATGAACATCACCACCGGGTCGACCCAACCGGCGATCATCACCACCATCACCAGTACCGTCAGGATCAGGTTGACCCAGAACAGCCGCGGGCGACGCAGGGCAATGTCATCGTCGCTGAGCACCCGTTGCGGCACGGCGTCCACGCTGGAACCAGCGCCCAGGCCCAGGCGTTTTTCTTCCCGGTGGCCCAGCCACCAGGCGCAGGCGAATACAAAGACCAGGCCGACGATCTGCACCGGGATCAGCGGCTGGAACAAGTCCGCCACCGGCACGTGCAGCGCCGCCGAGGAACGCAGTACCGGGCCGGTCCACGGCAGGAAGTTGACCCCGGCCGCCATCGCCGCCACACACGCGAGGATGCGTTTATCAATTCCCAGCCGCGTGTACAGCGGCAGCATCGCCGGCACCGTCACCAGGAAGGTCACCGCGCCGGAGCCGTCGAGGTGCACCAGCAGGGCCAGGGTCGCGGTACCGACGACAATCCTTGTAGGACGCGTCCCTACCGTGCGCAGGATGCGATCAATGATTGGATCCAGCATGCCGGCATCGGTCATGATCCCGAAGAACAGGATCGCGAACACAAACATCCCCACCACGGGGGCGACGTTCTTGATGCCGGTGATGATGAAGGCGCTGGTTTGCAGGCCGAAACCGCCCAGCAGCGCGGCGATGATCGGCAAGGCAATCAGGGCCACCAGTGGCGACAGGCGTTTGCTCATGACGGCAGTGAGCAGGCACAGGATGGTGATGACACCCAGGGTAGCGAGCATGGGGTAGCTCCAGAACGGCGTTTTCGGCCGGTTATTGTTTTCCCTGGAGTATTGGAATCGCGTTAGGCTTTGTAAATTGGAATATTCGGCACCCCACATTCGAAAAAACAAAACGCCCGAGCAAAATAAAAATGAAAAATTCGATCCAGCATATCCAGGCGTTTCTCGCCGTTGCCCGCACGGGCAGCTTTACCAAGGCCGCCAACGAACTGCATTTGTCGCCCTCGGCGCTGACCGTGCAGGTGCAGCAACTGGAAGAGTGGCTAGGGGTTGCCCTGCTCGACCGCAGCCCGCGCCACGTCAGCATCACCGCCGCCGGCCTGGATGCACGCGGGCCGATGGAGAAGCTGTTGCTGGACCTGGACAACATCGTCACCGGCTCCCGTGACCTGGCAGCGCTACGACGAGGCGTGGTGACCATCGCCGCCCTGCCCTCCGTGTGCGCCGGCGCGTTGCCTCCCGCCCTGCGCCTGTTTCGCGAGCGTTTTGCCGGGATCGAGGTGCGCTTGCATGACCTGGTTGCTCACCGCATTCATGCGCAAGTGCGTTCGGGCGAGGTGGATTTCGGTATTGGTGTGCGGGCGCGGCTGAGCCACGGGTTGGCGTTTGTGCCGGTGCTGAATGATCGGTTATGTGCGTTCGTGCCGCTGGATCATCCGCTGACTCGTTTTGCAAAGTTGAGCCTGGAGCAACTGGCCGACCAGCCGATCATCCTCACCGGCCGCGACAGCAGCGTGCGGGAACAGGTGGACGCGTTGTTCGATGACACACGCCTGACGATGCTCGCGGGGATGGAGGCCAACTACATGTCGACCGTGTTGGCGTTGGTGCGGCAGGGCTTGGGGATCAGTGTGTTGCCGGAATCGGCGGCGGACAGTCTGGAGGGGTTGAAGCGGATTACCATTGATCATCCGGGGGTGAACCGGGAGATCGGGTTGATCAGTCGCAGTGGACAGCCGTTGAGCCCAGCGGCGCAGCGCTGTTTTGAGTTGCTCAGTGAAGAATTACCTGGCGCACCGCAAAACTAAATGTGGGAGCGGGCTTGCTCGCGAAGGCGGTGGGTCAGCCAATACATGTGCTGACTGGTACACCGCCTTCGCGAGCAAGCCCGCTCCCACATTTTTGACCGCATTTCAGCCCAGCATCGGCACATGCTTGGGATGGCTGGCCACGCGCTTCAACCAGGCTTGCACACCTGGATAGGCGCTCAGGTCAAAGCCACCTTCATCCGCCACATGGGTGTAGGCATACAGCGCCACGTCGGCAATCGAGAATTGGTCGCCCACCAGATACGGTGTCAATTGCAACTGGCGCTCCATCACCTTCAGGGCTTTATAACCGCCCTTGTGCAGCTTCTTATATTCCTCCAGGCGATCTTCCGGCAGCCCCAGGTAAAACTGGATAAACCGCGCCACCGCGATGTACGGCTCGTGGCTGTACTGCTCGAAAAACTGCCACTGCAGAACCTGGGTGCGCAGGCGCGGTTCGCTGGGCAGGAACTCGCTGCCATCGGCCAGGAAGTTGAGAATCGCATTGGACTCCCACAGGCAGGTGCCGTCTTCCAGCTCCAGCACCGGGATCTTGCCGTTGGGGTTCTTGGCCAGGAACTCCGCGGTCTGGGTGTCGCCCTTCAGGATGTCGACATCGATCCACTCATAGTCGATGCCCAACAGGCTGAGCATGAGTTTGACTTTGTAGCAGTTGCCCGATTTGTAATCGCCGTAGACCTTGTACATGGAGGCTCCCCTATGCCGCTTGCGCGTGCTGTGCTTGACGGACCACCGCAGCGAGACGCTTGAGACCTTCGTCCAAGCGCGCCGGGTCGATATGGCTGAAATTGAGCCGCAGGTGACCGTGATGATTGTCCGGCTCGGAAAAGAACGGTTCACCGGGCATGAACGCGATGTCCTGGTCGAGCGCAGGTGCCAACAAGGTGCGGGTATCGAGCGGCTGTTTCAAGGTCAGCCAGAAGAATAATCCGCCCTGGGGTATTTGCCAGTCGGCCAGGTCGCTGAAATGCCGCGCCAGTGCAGCCTGGAAAGCGTCGCGCCGGCCCCGGTAAAAGCTGCGCAACTCTACCAGGTGATGCTGGTATTTCTCGGTGCCGATCCATTGCATCGCCTGCCACTGGCCAACGCGGTTGGTGTGCAGGTCGGCTGATTGCTTGAGTTTGAGCAGGTGCGGGAACAGGTCCGGACTGGCGATCAGGTAGCCGACCCGCAGGCCGGGCAACAAGGTCTTGGATACGGTGCCGGTGTAGATCCAGCTGGCCTTTTTCAGCCGGCTGACGATGGGTTGCGCGCTGCCGCCGTCGAAGGTCAGTTCGCGGTAGGGTTCGTCTTCGATCAGGGTTACGCCAAACTCGTCCAGCAACGCGGCGACGGCCTCGCGCTTGGCATCGCTGTAGCGCACCGCCGAAGGGTTCTGGAACGTCGGGATCAGGTAGACGAAGGACGGGCGATGCTGCTCAAGGCTGCTGCGCAAGGCTCTGAGGTCCGGACCGTCCGCCTCAAGCTGTACGGTCAGGCAATCGGCGCCGAACAATTGGAAAATCTGCAATGCCGCAAGGTAAGTCGGGCCTTCCAGGAGGATTTTGGTGCCCTTGTCGATGTACAGCTTGGCCGCCAGGTCCAGGGTTTGCTGGGAGCCGCTGACCACCATGACCTGGCGCGCATCGCAGGCAATACCCAGCACCCGCGCCTCGGCCGCCAGCAATTCACGCAACTGTGGCTCGCCTTCGCTCATGCCGTATTGGCCGATATTCAGCGGCATGCCTTCCCAATCCAGCGTGGGCAGCATCACTTCGGCCGGCAGGCCACCGGCGAAGGACATCACCTGCGGCTTTTGCGCCGCCGCGAGGATTTCACGGATCAGGGAGCTTTTAAGACGCGAAACACGTTCTGAGAAGGCCATAAGGGTCACCGGTAGCAAAGCCTGGGGAAAATACGTCAAACTGCTTGACCGAAATTACGACGACTTGGGCAGATACGTCAATATGCTTGACCTTAAAAACCAGACCAGCCAGCAAACCGCCATGGAAGCCTTCTTCTTCGGCTACCAGGCGTTCACCGCCAAGGCTGACGAAATGCTGGAGCGCCGCGGCTTGAGCCGGGTGCATCAACGCATCGTGTTTTTTATCGCGCGCTACCCGGCCTTGAGCGTCAAGGAGCTGCTGGAACTGCTCGGCGTGAGCAAACAGGCGCTGAACATGCCGTTGCGCCAACTGCAGGAGATGCACCTGGTGGACAGCGTGGCGTCCGAGACCGACAAGCGTAAGCGCCTGCTGGAGTTGACCGAGGAAGGCCGGCGTTTCGAACAATCGCTGCGGCGCGAACAGGTAAAGCTGCTGCAACGGGCGTTTGCCGAGGCAGGCGAGACGGCGGTAGAAGGCTGGCTGGCGGTAAACAAGGCACTCAGTGGCCAATCCTGAATTGCCTTTCATCCCCTTTCGCACACAAAATAGAAAACATTATTTGCTTTATTTGTATACAAAAGCATAATTCGCTTCGTGCGAGTTCCTGACCTATTGGTCAACAAAACCCGCTGGTACCTCAAAGCGCTGCTGCCCACTCATGTGTCCGGCGCTGGAAATAACAATAAAACTCTTGAGGAGTACTTGCTGTGGAAAGCCGCAAATCCGAAGCCCCTACGCTCGACCTCTCGCCAACCCACAACGGTTGGCTGGAACGCCTGTTCAAACTCCGCTTGCATGGCACCACAGTGAAGACCGAGCTGATCGCTGGCCTCACGACCTTTATCACCATGGCCTACATCATCTTCGTCAACCCCAACATCATGGCCGACGCCGGCATCGATCACGGCGCGGCGTTTGTCGCCACCTGCATCGCCGCCGCGCTGGGTTGCCTGCTGATGGGCCTGTACGCCAACTGGCCAGTAGGCCTGGCGCCGGGCATGGGCCTGAACGCGTTTTTCACCTACACCGTGGTCGGGACCATGGGCTACAACTGGGAGACGGCACTGGGTGCGGTGTTTATCTCCGGTGTGTTGTTCATGATCCTGACGCTCTCACGCATTCGCGAGTGGCTGCTCAACAGCATTCCGGTGAGCCTGCGCCATGCCATGGGCGCCGGCGTCGGATTGTTTCTCGGGGTGATCGGCCTGAAAACCGCCGGCATCATCGTGCAAAGCCCGGCCACCCTGATCAAGCTCGGCTCCCTGCATGAACCCGCCCCATTGCTGGCGGCCATCTGCTTCCTGTTGATTGCGATCCTCAGCTACCACCGGGTATTCGGCGCGATCCTGATCAGCATCATCGCCGTGACCCTCGCCGGTTGGGGCCTGGGCCTGGTGGAGTACCACGGCATCCTGGCCACCCCGCCAAGCCTGGCGCCGACCTGGATGGCCATGGACGTGATGGGCGTGTTCAACGTCAGCATGATCAGCGTGGTGTTCGCCTTCCTGTTTGTGCACATGTTCGACACCGCCGGCACCTTGATGGGCGTGGCCCAGCGTGCAGGCCTGGTGAATGCCGACGGCAAGATCGAAAACCTCTCCCGCGCCCTGAAAGCCGACAGCGCCTCCAGCGTGTTCGGCGCCATGGTCGGCGTGCCGCCAGTCACCAGTTACGTGGAAAGCGCCGCCGGGGTTGCCGCCGGTGGCCGTACCGGGCTGACCGCCGTCACCGTGGGTGTGCTGTTTATCGCAGCGATGTTTTTTGCCCCGCTGGCTGGCATGATTCCGGCCTATGCCACCGCCGGCGCGTTGATCTATGTGGCGATGCTGATGATGAGCGGCATGGCCCATATCAATTGGGACGACGCCACCGACAGCATTCCGGCGATCGTCACGGCGATCATGATGCCCCTGACCTTCTCGGTGGCCGACGGCATCGCCCTGGGTTTCATCACCTACGTGGCGCTGAAGGCCGGCACGGGTAAACACAAGGAAATTTCCATCAGCCTGTGGGTGCTTTGCGCGATCTTCATCGCCAAGTTCGCGTTCCTGTAGGCCAACCCGCTTGACCCTGCCTCACCCCGTCGGGTGGGGCTTTTGTACGAATGGAGGAATGCAATGAGTCTGGAAACCTGGCTGCTGTTCAGCGGCGCTGCGCTGGTGGTGATCCTGATCCCCGGCCCCCTGTCCTTATTGATGATCAGCAACAGCCTGAACTACGGCCTGCGCCGTTCGTACCCGGCCTTTCTCGGCGGGGTGATTGCTTCGATCTGCCTGCTGAGCGCCTCGGCGCTGGGTTTGGGTGCGTTGTTGTTGGCCTCGGAACAGCTGTTCAGCGCCCTGAAGATCGTCGGCGCGCTGTACCTGTTCTACCTCGCCTGGCAGAGCTGGCAGCAATCCCGGCAACCGGCCCACGTCGCCGACGTACCGCAAGTGGCCGCCACCCCGCGATTTCGTGCGCTGTTTGGCCGGGCCTTTGTGCTGGGCGCCAGCAACCCGAAGGACATCCTGTTTTTCGCCGCCTTCCTGCCGCAATTCCTCAGTGCCCAGCAGGCCTTTTTGCCGCAGTTGCTGATCATGATCGCCACCTGGACCGTGCTCGACCTGCTGTGCAAACTGGCCTACGGCCTCGGCGCCCATGGCGCCGCGCGCTACCTGCGCAGCGGCAGGGGCCAGAGCTGGTTCAACCGGATCAGCGCGGGCTTGTTCACAGGCGCCGGCGCTGCGTCGCTATTGAGCCGCTGAAGATCCAGCCCCGATCGCACTGAAGATCGGGGCCGCCTTTATGGTGCAATCAGCAGGCGAAAAAAAGCCCGCAGTGTGAGCGGGCGAAAAACCAACGAAGAGCTTTGGGGGTGTGAAGCGCGGTGACGACTCAGCTACCGCGATAGGTGGAGTAGCTGTAAGGCGAAATCAGCAAAGGCACGTGGTAGTGATCCTGTTCGGCGCTGATGCCGAAGCGCAGCACCACCACATCGAGAAATGCAGGTTCGGGCAGTTGCACACCGCGGGCGCGGTAGTAATCACCGGCGCTGAACTGCAACTGATAGACACCGCTGCGGTAGTCATCGCCTTGCAGCAGGGGTGCATCGCAGCGGCCGTCGCTGTTGGTCAGGGTGCTGGCAACCAGCTCAAGCTGTGCGCCCTCGACACGGTACAACTCAACCTTGATTGCGCTGCCAGGGCAGCCATGCGCGGCGTCCAATACGTGTGTGGTCAAACGTCCCATAGCGTCTGCGCGCCTCCCGAAGTCAGTAAAAAGTGAAAGACCGCACCTTTTCAGGTCACTGAAAAAGTCGGCGATGGCTGATTAAGACACTTTTCAAAAAAATTGTACACAATAAATTCAACAAGCCTGCGCTCCGTTGCTGACGCCGATACTGTAGGAGCGAGCTTGCTCGCGAAGATCGTTAACGATAACGCAGCGCTTCAGGGTTAACGAGGCGCTCTCAGGTTTTTCGCGAGCAAGCTCGCTCCTACAGTGAATGAGGTTTTTTTCAATTTAGCTGACCAGTCAGGCAGGTTTCTTGCAGTGCTACTCTGCAAAGACCCTGCGGAAAAAATGCAGAAATACAGGCTTACAAAGTGCACACTAAGTTGTATACAATCAGTCATCGTTGTGACGCCACCCAGTCTTTCCGCTGCCCGGCCGCCACACACACCGCTACCACGAACAAGAAGGAAGACTGCAGTGAGCGCTGACTACCCACGCGACCTGATCGGTTACGGCAGTAACCCTCCTCACCCACACTGGCCAGGCAAGGCCCGTATCGCCCTGTCGTTCGTACTCAACTACGAAGAAGGTGGTGAGCGCAACATCCTGCACGGCGACAAAGAGTCGGAAGCCTTCCTGTCCGAAATGGTCTCGGCGCAACCGCTGCAAGGCGAGCGCAACATGAGCATGGAATCGCTGTACGAATACGGCAGCCGGGCCGGCGTGTGGCGCATCCTCAAGTTGTTTAAAGAATTCGATATCCCGCTGACTATCTTCGCCGTGGCCATGGCCGCCCAGCGCCACCCGGATGTGATCCGCGCGATGGTCGCCGCCGGCCACGAGATCTGCAGCCACGGCTACCGCTGGATCGACTACCAATACATGGATGAGGCCCAGGAACGCGAGCACATGCTCGAAGCGATCCGCATCCTCACCGAACTCACCGGCGAGCGCCCACTGGGCTGGTACACCGGCCGCACCGGCCCCAACACCCGGCGGCTGGTGATGGAGGAAGGCGGCTTCCTCTATGACTGCGACACCTATGACGACGACCTGCCCTACTGGGAACCCAACAACCCGACCGGCAAGCCGCACCTGGTGATCCCCTACACCCTGGACACCAATGACATGCGCTTCACCCAGGTCCAGGGTTTCAACAAGGGCGACGACTTTTTCGAATACCTGAAAGACGCCTTCGACGTGCTGTATGCCGAAGGCGCGGACGCACCGAAAATGCTCTCCATCGGCTTGCACTGCCGCCTGATCGGCCGCCCGGCACGCCTGGCCGCCCTCAAGCGGTTTATCGAATACGCCAAGGGCCATGACCAGGTGTGGTTTACCCGCCGCGTCGACATCGCCCGTCACTGGCATGACGTACACCCTTTCCAGGGAGCCGCCAAATGACCGCGTTCCAAACCCTGAAACCGTCGAGCCTGAGCCGCGACGAATTCGTCGCAGCCTTCGCCGACATCTACGAACATTCGCCATGGGTGGCCGAAAAGGCCTTCGACCTGGGCCAGGACGCTTCGATCGACGAGATCGAAACCCTGCACCAGCGCATGAGCGACATCCTGTTGAGCGCCGATCACACCAGTCAACTGGCCCTGATCAACGCTCACCCGGACCTGGCGGGCAAAGCGGCCGTCCAGGGCCAGTTGACCGAAGCCAGCACTAATGAACAGGCTGGCGCCGGTATTCACCAATGCTCGAGCGACGAGTTTTCGCGCTTCACCGAGCTGAACGATGGCTACAAGGCCAAGTTCAAGTTTCCCTTCATCATGGCGGTAAAAGGCAGCAACCGGCACCAGATCCTTGCCGCGTTTGAAACGCGCATTCACAACTCGGTGGAAGCCGAGTTCAAATGTGCGCTGGCCGAGATCAATAAAATCGCGTTGTTCCGATTACTGACCCTTTAGCAGACCTGGCCCGAGCGGTTCATGAACGCCCAGGGCCTGGCGAGCATCCCAAGCCACTTACTTTAAGGCAGACAAGAAGAATGAAAGCGCAACCCGTACCTTTCGAAAAGTTCGTCAACCTGGCCGACGCCCGCCTGGGCACCAAGATCATCTCTGTCACCGATGACTGGTTCGCCGACGCCAACCGCCTGTTCCAGCCGACCCCGGCCGTGTGGAAGGAGGGCGTTTTCGATGACAACGGCAAGTGGATGGACGGCTGGGAGTCGCGCCGCAAGCGCTTCGAAGGCTACGACAGCGCAGTTATCCGCCTGGGCGTACCGGGTTCGATCAAAGGCGTGGACATCGACACTTCATTCTTCACCGGCAACTTCCCGCCATCGGCGTCCCTGGAAGCCTGCTTCCTCGCGAGCGGCGAGCCGGATGACAACACCCAATGGGTTGAAGTGCTGTCGGCTGTGGAGCTGCAAGGCAACAGCCATCACTTCCACGAGATCAACAACGACCAGGCCTTCAGCCACCTGCGTTTCAACATCTACCCGGATGGTGGCGTGGCCCGTCTGCGTGTGTACGGCATTCCGTTCCGCGACTGGTCGGCGGTGGGCGACAACGAACAGGTGGACCTGGCTGCTGCATTGAACGGCGGCCGCGCACTGGCCTGCTCCGATGAACACTTCGGGCGCATGAGCAACATCCTCAACCCGGGCCGTGGCATCAACATGGGCGATGGCTGGGAAACCGCACGTCGTCGTACGCCGGGCAATGACTGGGTGATCGTCGCACTGGGCCACCCGGGCGAGATCGAGAAGATCGTGGTCGACACCCTGCACTTCAAGGGCAACTACCCGGACACTTGCTCGATCCAGGGCGCATTCGTGAAGGGCGGCACCGACAGCCAGATCGAAACCCAATCGCTGTTCTGGCGCGAACTGCTGCCGGCGCAGAAACTGGAAATGCACGCTGAACACACGTTTGCCGAGCAGATCAAGGCGCTGGGCCCGATCACCCACATTCGTCTGAATGTGTTCCCGGATGGTGGTGTGAGCCGCCTGCGGGTTCTCGGTAAGGTCTCGAAGTAACACCCGATCGTTCCCACGCTCTGCGTGGGAATGCATACCGTGACGCTCTGCGTCACAAGAGCGGACGCAGAGCGTCCAGGGCGGCGTTCCCACGCAGAGCGTGGGAACGATCCATACACAAGATTAAGAAGACAGCCATGCGCACACTGATGATCGAACCCCTGACCAAAGAAGCCTTCGCCCCTTTCGGAGACGTTATCGAAACCGATGGCAGCGATCACTTCATGATCAACAACGGGTCGACCATGCGCTTTCATAAACTGGCGACGGTTGAAACCGCCACGCCAGAAGATAACGCGATCATCAGCATCTTCCGCGCCGACGCGCAGGACATGCCGCTGACCGTGTGCATGCTGGAACGACACCCGCTGGGCAGCCAGGCTTTCATCCCGCTGCTCGGCAACCCCTTTCTGATCGTGGTCGCGCCACTTGGCGATGAACCTGTATCGGGCTTGGTCCGCGCCTTCGTTACCAACGGCAGGCAGGGCATTAATTACCATCGCGGCGTCTGGCACCACCCGGTGCTGACGATCGAAAAGCGGGATGACTTCCTGGTGGTTGATCGCAGTGGCACAGGCAATAACTGCGATGAGCATTTTTTCAAAGAGGATGAGCGGTTGATCCTCGCCCCCCACCAATAAGAGAAGGTCTGATCACTCGACGACAGAGTGACAGGCGAGAGGTAAAGACTGTGGAAGCACATTTGATGGAATGGCTGAACCTGAGCGTGCGCTGGGTTCACATGATCACTGGCGTCGCCTGGATCGGCGCTTCGTTCTACTTCGTCTGGCTGGAAAACAACCTCAACCGCGTGAACCCCAAGGACGGCCTCGCCGGTGACTTGTGGGCGATCCACGGTGGCGGTATCTACCACCTGGAAAAATACAAACTGGCCCCGCCGACCATGCCGGACAACCTGCACTGGTTCAAATGGGAAGCCTACTTCACCTGGATGTCCGGCATCGCGCTGCTGTGCGTGGTGTTCTACGCCAACCCGACCTTGTACCTGCTGGCCCCGGGCAGCAGCCTCAGCGGTCCGGAAGGTGTGTTGCTGGGCCTCGGCTCGCTGCTGGCCGGCTGGTTCATCTACTCCTTTCTCTGCGACTCGGCACTGGGCAAGCGCCCCGCCCTGCTCGGCCTGATCCTGTTCGTGCTGTTGATTGCCGCCGCGTACGGCTTCAGCAAGGTGTTCAGCGGTCGTGGTGCGTACCTGCATGTGGGCGCCGTGATCGGCACCATCATGGTGGGCAACGTGTTCCGCATCATCATGCCGGCCCAGCGTGCGCTGGTGGCGGCCATCGCCGAAAACCGCACGCCCGACCCGGCACTGCCGGCCAAGGGTTTGCTGCGTTCGCGGCACAACAACTACTTCACCTTGCCGGTGCTGTTCATCATGATCAGCAACCACTTCCCGAGCACCTACGGCAGCCAATACAACTGGCTGATCCTCGCAGGTATCGCGGTGGCGGCGGTGTTGGTGCGTCACTACTTCAACACCCGTCACAACAGCCAGAAATACGCCTGGACCTTGCCGGTGGGCGCACTGGCAATGATTTGCCTGGCCTACGTGACCGGCCCAAAACCGGTGGCGACTGCACCGGAAGTGGCCAAGGCGCCAGCGGCCATCGAGTACCAGCCGCTGCCGGAAACGGCGTTGGGTGGCGGGCTTAAACCGGCTGCTCCAGCGGCACCTGCACCGGCACCTGCCGAAGCAGCACCGGCCCAGGCATCGATTGATTTTGACAAGGTCCACGGGGTGATCCAGGAGCGCTGCGCGGTGTGCCATTCGGCCAAGCCGACAAGCCCGCTGTTCAGCACCGCACCGGCCGGGGTGATGTTTGATACGCCGCAGCAGATCCAGCAAATGGCCCCGCGCATCCAGGCACAGGCCGTGGCCAGCCAGATCATGCCGCTGGGCAATATCACCCAGATGACCCAGCAGGAACGGGACTTGATTGGCACCTGGATCACTCAGGGGGCGCGTACCAACTGACTGATTAACGCAGGACTAGTGTGGGAGCGGGCTTGCTCGCGAATGCGGTGTGTCATTCAACACTTCAGGTGACTGAACCACCGCGTTCGCGAGCAAGCCCGCTCCCACATGGGATCTGCGGTGTGCTTTGACGAATGAGTTCCACCCGGCAATTGAATGCCGAACAACACAACAATAAAAAGATCCGAGGTGTTGCATGTCCCAGCTAGAAACGCAGACTCCTGCCGCGCCCGCCATGGTGCGGCTGCCCCTCTTGCAACTGATTCTGGTAGGCCTGCAACACGTCTTGCTGATGTACGGTGGCGCCGTCGCCGTGCCTTTGATCATCGGCCAGGCCGCGGGCCTGAGCCGTGAAGAAATCGCCTTCCTGATCAACGCCGACCTGCTGGTGGCGGGCATCGCAACCATGGTCCAGTCCTTCGGCATCGGCCCGGTAGGCATTCGTATGCCGGTGATGATGGGCGCCAGTTTCGCCGCTGTCGGCAGCATGGTGGCCATGGCCGGCATGCCCGGCATCGGCCTGCAGGGGATCTTCGGTGCGACCATCGCCGCCGGTTTTTTCGGCATGGTGATCGCGCCGTTCATGTCCAAGGTCGTGCGCTTCTTTCCACCGCTGGTGACCGGTACCGTGATCACCGCCATTGGTCTTTCGCTGTTTCCCGTCGCGGTCAATTGGGCCGGCGGTGGCGCAGCGGCGTCCACGTTTGGCTCACCGATTTACCTGGCGATTGCCGCGCTGGTGCTGGCCACCATCCTGCTGATCAACCGTTTCATGCGCGGCTTCTGGGTGAATATCTCGGTGCTGATCGGCATGGCCCTCGGCTACGGGCTGTGCGGGATGATCGGCATGGTCGACCTCAGCGGCCTGGCGCGCGCCCCGTGGGTGCAAGTGGTGACGCCACTGCATTTCGGCATGCCCAAGTTCGAGTTGGCACCGATCCTGTCGATGTGCCTGGTGGTGGTGATCATCTTCGTCGAGTCCACCGGGATGTTCCTCGCCCTGGGCAAGATCACCGGCCAGGAAGTCACGCCGAAAATGCTCCGCCGTGGCCTGTTGTGTGACGCCGGCGCATCGTTTTTTGCCGGGTTCTTCAACACCTTCACCCACTCCTCGTTCGCGCAGAACATCGGCCTGGTGCAGATGACCGGCGTGCGCTGCCGTTCGGTGACGATCGTGGCCGGCGCGTTCCTGATTGTGCTGAGCCTGCTGCCCAAGGCCGCCTTTTTGGTAGCGTCGATTCCACCCGCAGTGCTGGGCGGCGCGGCGATTGCCATGTTCGGCATGGTGGCAGCCACCGGGATCAAGATCCTCCAGGAAGCCGACATTGCCGACCGCCGTAACCAGTTGCTGGTGGCGGTGAGTATCGGCATGGGATTGATCCCGGTGGTACGTCCCGAATTCTTTGCACAGCTGCCGCTATGGATGAGCCCGATCACTCACAGCGGCATCGCCATGGCCACGATCAGCGCGCTGTCGCTGAACCTGTTATTCAACATCCTGGGTGGCGCCGAACGCGCTGCCCCAAGCGCTCACGCACACCCACATTGATTCCTGCGTCACAACAAAAACAATAACGATCAGGGAACACACCATGTACGCCATTCACCCGGGGCCGGCCACGCGCCGTGCCCCATTCTCGCCCCGCGCGCTCTTTAACGGCGCACTTGAGCACAGGCCTGGGAGTCAGTATTCTCGGCGCCCGCTCAAATCGACTCAAAAAAAAACAGCGAATGTAAAAGCTGACTGCAAGGCCAACTTATCCCGGCCCCACGTCCGCAGCCAACGTGTGCAAAAACTCTCCGAATTCGACTGTGTTCATCACAGCCGACGGGGATTTTTTGGCTTTTTAAACACCTTGGCGCAGCTCTTGCTAAAAGCATCAAAGCTGACCGAACAGACGATTTTTGCGGCAAGCCAAAAGACGCCACACCAGAGCGTCCGCTTAGAAAAAAAACCAGAAACCTTTACCTCGGGAGCAACCGAATGAAACGTACCGTGAACAGCCTGATGCTGGCAGGATCCCTGCTGGCCGGGGGCCAGGCCATGGCCGGTGATCTGCTGCAGTGGCAGAACAACAGCCTGACTTATCTGTGGGGCAAGAACTTCACTGTTAACCCGCAGATCCAGCAAACCGTGACCTTCGAACACGCCGACGCGTGGAAGTACGGCGACAACTTCTTCTTCCTCGACCGCATCTTTTACAACGGCAAGGAAGACGGCAATGTCGGCCCAAGTACTTACTACGGCGAGTTCAGCCCACGCTTGTCGTTCGGCAAGATTTTCGACAAGGACTTGTCGTTCGGTCCGATCAAGGACGTGTTGCTGGCGTTCACTTACGAGTTCGGCGAAGGCGACAACGAGTCGTACTTGCTCGGCCCGGGCTTCGACCTGGCAATCCCTGGTTTCGACTACTTCCAGCTGAACTTCTACCAGCGCCAGACCGAAGGCAATCGCCCGGGTGACGGCGTATGGCAGATCACACCGGTGTGGTCGTACACGATCCCGGTGGGCAACTCCAATGTGCTGATCGACGGCTTCATGGACTGGGTGGTGGATAACGACAAGAACGCCCGCGGCACTTACCACGCCAACCTGCACTTCAACCCGCAGATCAAATATGACCTGGGCAAGGCGTTGCATTGGGGCGAGAAGCAGTTGTATGTCGGTATCGAATACGACTACTGGAAGAACAAGTACGGGATCCAGGACAGCGGCGCATTCGAGACCAACCAGGACACTGCGAGCCTGTTGGTGAAGTACCACTTCTAACCACACCGCCTATCCCCTGTGGAATCGGGTTTATGTGGGAGCGGGCTTGCTCGCGAATACGGTGGGTCAGTCAATACATCTGGCGACTGACACACCGCATTCGCGAGCAAGCCCGCTCCCACACAAGCCCGCTCCCACATTCAGTCCGGTGTCAGGCCTAGAAACCGCTGCAACTCTTCGCGCTTGGCCAGCGCATCCCGCCTTCCCAGCTCGATCAATTCGCTGCAATACCCCGCCTCGAACAGCAGGTAGCTGAGCACACCCGCGCCACTGGTTTTGGTCGCCCCCGGCCCGCGCAGAAACAGGCGCAATGCCGCCGGCAATTCCTGGCGGTGACGTGCCGCGATTTCGTCGATTGGCTGACTGGGAGCGATCACCAATACTTCCACTGGCGCCAAACCTTGTATCGCCGCGTTGGCCGGCAACACGTGGCTGAACTGGTTCAGGCGCTCGAGCAATTCGATATCGCTTTCCAGGCTGTCGATGAACGTGCTGTTGAGCATGTGCCCGCCGATCTGCGCCAACGTCGGCTCCTGGCCGGTGAAGGTGCGCGCCGGGTTCGATGGATCGTTGCCACGCGGGTTGCCACTGGCCCCCACCACCAGCACGCGGCTGGCGCCCAGGTGCAACGCAGGACTGATCGGCGCCGACTGGCGCACCGCCCCGTCACCAAAATATTCCTGGCCGAGTTTGACCGGCGCAAACAGCAACGGAATCGCCGAGCTGGCCAGCAAGTGTTCAACGGTCAATTGGGTGGGAATGCCGATGCGCCGATGCCGCAACCAGGCATCGATGGTGCCGCCGCCCTGATAGAAGGTCACGGCTTGCCCGGACTCGTATCCGAACGCGGTCACCGCCACAGCATGAAGGTGTTTCTCGCGGATCGACTGCGCGATCCCTTCCAGGTGCAGTTTGTCGCGCAACAAGTCCCGCAGCGGCGAACTGTTGAGCAGCGCCACTGGCACCTGCGCCCCCATCCCCAGCAGGCTGTGGATAAGGAATCGACTGGCCTGGCTGATCACCCCGGGCCAGTCGCTGCGCAGCACCAGGTGGCTGCGAAAGCCCTGCCAGAAGGCGGTCAGGCGCTGGATGGCGGCGGTAAAGTCCATGGCGCCACTGGCCAGGCTCACCGCATTGATCGCCCCGGCCGAGGTGCCGACGATCACCGGAAACGGATTGGCCGCGCCCGGCGGCAACAACTCGGCTATCGCCGCCAGTACCCCCACCTGATAGGCGGCCCGCGCCCCGCCGCCGGAAAGAATCAAGCCTGTGACCGGTTCAGCTGGGCGCATTGCATCACTCCATGGTGCTTGGGGACTTCAGATCAACGGCGGCGTTTTTCATACAGTTTAGGTTCACCTGGCGGCCGGCTCTTGAAGCGGCGGTGCGTCCACAGGTATTGCTCGGGGCATTCGCGCACGGAGGCTTCGACCCACTGGTTGATGCGCAGGCAATCGATCTCGTCGGTTTCACCGGGGAAGTCGGTCAGCGGCGGATGGATCACCAGGCGATAACCGCTGCCGTCGGCCAGGCGTTCCTGGGTGAACGGCACCACCAGAGCCTTGCCCAGGCGGGCGAACTTGCTGGTGGCGGTCACGGTGGCGGCCTGAATGCCGAACAATGGCACGAAGATACTTTGCTTGGCGCCGTAGTCCTGGTCCGGTGCGTACCAGATCGCACGACCGGCCCGCAGCAGCCTGAGCATGCCGCGCACGTCTTCGCGCTCTACGGCCAGGGAGTCGAGGTTGTGCCGCTCGCGGCCACGGCGCTGGACGAAATCGAACAAGGGGTTGCCGTGCTCGCGGTACATGCCGTCGATGGTGTGCTTCTGCCCGAGCAAGGCGGCGCCGATTTCCAGGGTGGTGAAATGCAGGGCCATGAGGATCACGCCCTTGCCTTCCAGTTGCGCCTGCTTGAGGTGCTCCAGCCCTTCGACATGGGCCAGGCGCGCCAGGCGCGGCTTGGACCACCACCAGCTCATGGCCATCTCGAAGAACGCGATGCCGGTGGAGGCAAAGTTTTCCTTGAGCAAATGTTTACGCTCTTTAGCGGACTTTTCCGGGAAGCACAGTTCCAGGTTTCGTGCGGCGATACGTCGACGTTCACCGGCCACCCGGTACATTCCCGCCCCCAAGGCACGGCCAATCCCCAGTAAAGCCCGGTACGGCAACTGCACAATCAGCCACAGCAAACCCAGCCCCAGCCATAAAAGCCAGAAGCGCGGATGAAAAAATACAGCTCGAAAACGCGGGCGATCCATTCAAGATTCCGGTAAAGACAACGGCCGCGCATTCTACAACGGTTCGACCCGGCTTGCGGCTAGCGGATGTTCTCGTTATAAGTCTCGACACTTTTCGTGACAAGCCGCTTTGCCGACCATGAGCCAAACCGAACCGCTAGACCAAGATCCCGTGTTCCAGTTGAAAGGCAGCATGCTCGCCATTACCGTGCTGGAACTGGCCCGCAACGACCTTGATGCCCTGGACCGCCAGCTCGCCGCCAAGGTCGCCCTGGCGCCGAACTTCTTCAACAATGCACCGCTGGTGCTGGCCCTGGACAAGCTCCCGGCCGGCCAGGGCGCGGTCGACCTGCCCGGGCTGATGCGCGTGTGCCGCCAGCATGGCCTGCGCACCCTGGCGATCCGTGCCAGCCGGATCGAAGACATCGCCGCGGCAATCGCTATTGAACTGCCAGTACTGCCGCCGTCGGGTGCCCGCGAGCGTCCGCTCGACCCGTTGGTCGGCGAAGAGAAGAAAAAACCGGAGAAACCGCCGGAGCCGACGATCAAGCCGACAAAGATCATCACCTCTCCCGTACGGGGCGGGCAGCAGATTTACGCCCAGGGTGGCGACCTTGTCGTCATCGCCCCGGTCAGCCCGGGGGCGGAACTTCTCGCCGATGGAAACATCCATGTATACGGCCCCATGCGTGGTCGTGCCCTGGCCGGCATAAAAGGTGACACCAAGGCCCGTATTTTTTGCCAGCAGTTGACCGCTGAGCTAGTGTCCATCGCAGGCCAGTACAAGGTTTCGGAAGATTTGCGCCGCGATCCGCTGTGGGGGGCCGGGGTACAAGTCAGCCTGTCGGGCGATGTGTTGAACATCGTTCGTCTTTAACGGATACTGCCGCATTTTCCAAGCATCTCTGGACTCTGATAGCACAGCGAAAACGGCAAAACTTGTGTAGGAATAATTTTAAGGTGGGGTTTGCCCAGGCAAACCGTGCTTTCTCCTACAAGAGCTGCCCGCCTGCAGCGAGTGACAAGAGATGTTTTTCAGGGACTAAAAAGTCCTTTTTCCTTAGGGGTGAAACACCTTGGCCAAGATTCTCGTGGTTACATCCGGCAAGGGTGGTGTGGGTAAGACCACCACCAGCGCCGCTATCGGTACCGGCCTCGCTCTGCGCGGCCACAAGACAGTTATCGTCGACTTCGACGTCGGCTTGCGTAACCTCGACCTGATCATGGGCTGTGAACGCCGCGTGGTGTACGACTTCGTCAACGTCGTCAATGGCGAAGCCAACCTGCAACAGGCCCTGATCAAGGACAAGCGCCTTGAGAACCTGTATGTACTGGCCGCCAGCCAGACCCGCGACAAAGACGCGCTGACCAAGGAAGGCGTGGGCAAGGTCCTCGCCGAACTGAAGGAAACCTTCGAATACGTGGTGTGCGATTCCCCGGCGGGTATCGAGACCGGTGCTCACCTGGCGATGTACTTCGCCGACGAAGCCATCGTCGTGACCAACCCTGAAGTCTCCTCGGTACGTGACTCGGACCGCATGCTCGGCCTGCTGGCCAGCAAGTCCCAGCGCGCCGAGAAAGGTGAAGATCCGATCAAGGAACACCTGCTGCTGACCCGCTACAACCCTGAGCGCGTCAGCAATGGCGAAATGCTCGGCGTTGAAGACGTGAAGGAAATCCTCGCCGTGACCCTGCTGGGTGTGATCCCGGAATCCCAGGCCGTCCTGAAGGCATCCAACCAAGGTGTGCCGGTGATTCTTGACGACCAGAGCGACGCCGGCCAGGCGTACAGCGATGCGGTAGATCGCTTGCTGGGCAAGACCGTGGAACATCGCTTCCTCGATGTTAAGAAGAAGGGATTCTTCGAGCGTATCTTTGGAGGCAACTAAACAATGAAATTTCTCGACTTCTTTCGCGCCAACAAAAAGCCAAGTACCGCGTCGGTAGCGAAAGAGCGTCTACAGATCATCGTGGCGCACGAACGCGGCCAACGCAGCACCCCGGATTACCTGCCAGCCCTGCAGAAGGAACTGGTGGAAGTGATCCGCAAGTACGTCAACATCGGTAACGATGACGTGCATGTCGCCCTGGAAAATGACGGCAGCTGCTCGATTCTGGAACTCAATATCACCCTGCCTGATCGTTGATCGAAAAGGCGGTCGCCACGGCGGCTCGGTTACCTGGCTCCCCTCACGGGGCCGGGTGAGCGAGCCGCCGTTGGCGTTTGTTACGAGGCTGTTTTAATGCCGTTGTCCAATGTCCATATCCTTCATCAGGACGCTGCTGTCCTGGTGGTGAACAAGCCTACCCTGCTGCTCTCGGTGCCCGGTCGCGCCGACGACAACAAGGACTGCCTGATCACCCGCCTGCAGGAAAACGGCTACCCTGAAGCCCGCATCGTCCATCGCCTGGACTGGGAAACGTCCGGGATCATCCTGCTGGCCCGAGACGCGGATACCCACCGTGAACTGTCCCGCCAGTTTCATGACCGGGAAACCGAAAAGGCCTACACCGCACTCTGCTGGGGCCAACCGGAACTGGACAGCGGCAGCATCGACTTGCCCTTGCGCTACGACCCACCGACCAAGCCACGGCACGTGGTGGACCACGAGTTCGGCAAGAACGCGCTGACCTTCTGGAAAGTCCTGGAGCGTTGCGGCGACTGGTGTCGGGTTGAGCT
The DNA here is from genome assembly GCF_013385695.1 of Pseudomonas sp. D8002. Lineage (NCBI taxonomy): Bacteria > Pseudomonadati > Pseudomonadota > Gammaproteobacteria > Pseudomonadales > Pseudomonadaceae > Pseudomonas > Pseudomonas sp. D8002. Next base: position 31,008 of record NZ_JACAPM010000057.1, on the reverse strand, counting down.
GACACCGATCACCGGCCGCTCCCATCAACTGCGCGTGCATATGCTGTCCATCGGGCATCCGTTGCTGGGCGATGGCTTGTACGCCCACGAACAGGCCTTGGCTGCCTGGCCACGTCTGTGCCTGCACGCCAGCATGCTGAGCTTCACCCATCCCCAGAGCGGCGAGCGTCTGCGCTTCGAGTGCCCGGCGCCGTTTTAACCTGTAAACGCAATTAAAATGTGGGAGCGGGCTTGCTCGCGAATGCGGTGGATCAGTTAGCTCATTCGGCGACTGACACACCGCATTCGCGAGCAAGCCCGCTCCCACATTTGTTCTGTGCACTTATCCCGTCGGACGGTAAACTCGCGCCATTGCTGTCTGGAGCTACTTATGCGCGAAGAGTTGAACCAAGGCCTGATCGACTTCCTCAAGGCCTCCCCTACCCCGTTCCATGCCACCGCCGCCCTTGCACAGCGCCTGGAAGCGGCCGGTTTCCAGCGTCTTGACGAGCGCGAGACCTGGACCACCGAGGCCAACGGGCGCTATTACGTGACCCGCAACGACTCCTCGATCATAGCCTTCAAACTCGGCCGCCACTCGCCCCTGCAAGGCGGCATCCGCCTGGTCGGCGCCCACACCGACAGCCCGTGCCTGCGGGTCAAGCCACAGCCTGAACTGCAACGCCAGGGCTTCTGGCAACTGGGTGTGGAAGTGTACGGCGGCGCGCTGCTGGCGCCGTGGTTCGACCGCGATCTGTCCCTGGCCGGCCGCGTCACTTTCCGCCGCGACGGCAAGGTCGAAAGCCAGCTGATCGACTTCAAGCTGCCCATCGCGATCATCCCCAACCTGGCCATTCACCTGAACCGTGAAGCCAACCAGGGTTGGGCGATCAATGCCCAGACCGAACTGCCGCCGATCCTTGCGCAGTTCGCCGGTGACGAGCGCGTGGACTTCCGCGCAGTGCTGACCGAGCAACTGGCTCGTGAACACGGGTTGAACGCCGATGTGGTGCTCGACTATGAGCTGAGCTTCTATGACACCCAGAGCGCGGCCGTGATCGGCCTCAATGGCGACTTTATCGCCGGTGCCCGCCTCGACAACCTGCTGTCGTGCTACGCCGGCCTGCAAGCCCTGCTCACCGCCGAAACCGATGAAACCTGCGTGCTGGTCTGCAACGACCACGAAGAAGTCGGCTCGTGCTCCGCCTGCGGTGCCGACGGCCCGATGCTGGAGCAGACCCTGCGTCGCCTGCTGCCCGAGGGTGATGAGTTCGTACGCACTATCCAGAAGTCGCTGCTGGTGTCTGCCGACAACGCCCACGGCGTGCACCCCAACTACGCCGAGAAGCACGACGCCAACCACGGCCCGAAACTCAATGCCGGCCCGGTGATCAAGGTCAACAGCAACCAGCGCTACGCCACCAACAGTGAAACCGCCGGGTTCTTCCGCCACCTGTGCATGGCCGAAGAAGTGCCAGTGCAAAGCTTTGTGGTACGCAGCGACATGGGTTGCGGCTCGACCATCGGCCCGATCACCGCCAGCCACCTGGGCGTGCGCACCGTGGATATCGGCTTGCCGACGTTTGCCATGCACTCGATTCGCGAGCTGTGCGGCAGCCACGACCTGGCGCACCTGGTGAAGGTGTTGAGTGCGTTTTACGCGAGTCGTGATTTGCCGTAATTGCAGGATGAACACAAATCAAATGTGGGAGCGGGCTTGCTCGCGAATGCAGAGGGTCAGTCAATACATCGGGTGACTGATCCACCGCTTTCGCGAGCAAGCCCGCTCCCACATTTTGATCTTCATTGTTTGATAGGTCGGGCTCAGTTCAACACTTCACTCAGCGGAATGAAGTTGACCCGGTCACCGATCTCCAGCGTCGTCCCCTCCAGCACTTCTACCAAACCTTCGGCCCACGCCGCGCTACGCAGCACACCCGAGCTCTGGTTGCGGTAGATGATCGCCTTGCCCTGCTCCAGCCGCCCGCGCAAATACTCGCGGCGATTCCCCGGCTTGGGCCAGACAAATCCCACGGGCACTTCAATGCGCAGCGGCTGCACGTCTTCCACGCCCTGGCGGCGCAACAGGTAAGGCCGCGCCAGCAAGGCAAAGGTCACCAGCGTCGACGCAGGATTGCCCGGCAAACCGATCACCGGTACACCACGGAAATGCCCGAACGTCAGCGGCTTGCCCGGCTTGATCGCCAGCTTCCACAGCGCCAGCTCCCCTTCTTCCCGCAGCGCAATCCCGAGAAAATCCGCCTCCCCCACCGACACACCGCCGGTGGACAGAATCAGGTCTACCGAGCCCAATGCGCCCAGGCGTTCGCGGGTTTGTTCCAGGTCATCCGGCAGGATCCCGGCGTCCACCACTTCGCAGCCCAGGCGCTCCAGCCAGCTGCACAGCACTCGGCGATTGCTGTTGTAGATCTGCCCGGGCCCCAGCGGCAGGCCCGGCTCGATCAACTCGTCGCCGGTGGACAGCACAGCCACGCGGGCGCGTCGTACCACCTCCAGCCGATCACGACCCAGTGAAGCCGCCAGGCCCAACTCGATCGGGCCCAGGCGTGTACCTGCTGGCAACACCCACTCGCCCACCGTGGTTTCCTGGCCTTGGGGACGGATGTTTTGATCCACCTGCAACGCTTCGGTGAAGCTCACCCGCTGATCGGCATGGACCACGGCGTTTTCCTGCATCTCGACGCAGTCCGCGCCCTCCGGTACCGGGGCTCCGGTGAAGATCCGCGCGCAGGTACCGGCAGCCAAGGGCTCGGGTGCCGTGCCCGCAAAAATGCGCTGGCTGACTACCAGTGGCTCACCGGTCCAGTCCGCCAGGCGCAGGGCGTATCCGTCCATGGCGCTGTTGGGCCAGGGCGGCAAGTCCAGCGTGGAGATCAACGCCTGGGCCAGCACCCGACCATCACACTCGGCCAGCGCCAACGTTTCCGGCTCGCGAATCGGCGCTGCCTCGGCCATCGCCAGCAATTGTTCGAGGGCGTCTTCCACCGGCATCAACGCACCGGTCTTGCCCGGCTTACCCACGGGATTCACAGGGCTCGGCCTGCTTCAAATGCGGGACGAAGTTGCACGGGCGGTGACGGTTATCCAATTGCTCGGCGAGAATCCCGTCCCAACCGGTGCGCACCGCGTTGGTGGAGCCCGGCAGGCAGCACACCAGTGTGCCGTTGGCCAGGCCGGCCAGGGCACGGGATTGCACGGTGGAGGTGCCGATATCGGCCACGGAGATTTGCCGGAACAGTTCGCCGAAACCATCCACCTGTTTATCCAGCAGGCAGCTCACCGCTTCCGGGGTGCTGTCGCGGCCGGTGAAGCCGGTGCCGCCGGTGATCAACACCACCTGCACCACGTCTTCGGCAATCCAGTGCGCCACTTGCGCACGGATTTTGTACAGATCATCTTTAAGCAAAACTCGCTCGGCCAGCAGGTGACCGGCGGCGGTCAGGCGGTCGACGAAGACCTGGCCCGAGGTGTCGGTTTCCAGGGTGCGGGTGTCGCTGACCGTCAATACAGCGATATTCAGGGGTACAAAGGGCGCATCAGCCTTGGCTTTCATGGCTCGGTCCGGTTGTCGAAGGAACAGCCCGATGTTATATCACAGCCCCCCATTTCACTGCCCGCAGGAGCCGTCATGCCAAGCCATTCTTCCCCACTGCCCTGCTCGATCCTTTTGCTGGCCGGCGGTCGTGGCCAGCGCATGGGCGGCCTCGACAAGGGCCTGCTGGACTGGCACGGGCAGCCGCTGATCGCGCACCTGCATCGCCTGGTGCGGCCGTTGACCGACGACCTGATCATCTCCTGCAATCGCAACCAGGCGCAGTACGCGGCCTATGCCGACCGATTGGTCGGCGATGACAGCCCCGACTTTCCAGGGCCACTGGCCGGCATTCGCGCAGGACTGGCGGTGGCGCAGCATGGGCATCTGCTGGTATTGCCGTGCGATGTACCGCAGATCGATGCACGATTGCTCGCCGACCTGCGCAGCACGGCGCAGCAAAACCCGTTGCTGCCGGTGATGGTGCGCCACGGCGATTTCTGGGAACCGCTGCTCTGCGTGATCCCCACTTCGCTGCGCGAGCCCTTCGAACGGGCCTGGGCAGCCGGCGAGCGCAGCCCGCGCCAGATCATGCAGGCGCTGGGGGCCAAGGCCCTGGATTGCCCCGCCGACGATCCGCGCCTGGCCAACCTCAATACACCGGAGTTGTTGCACCGCCCGCCCAGCGTGTCAGAATGAGCGTCGAACAAGGAACTTTGCCGACGTTACACACGTCACAAGGTCAGTACTCAACAAAGCATTCTCTCGGAGACAAACTCATGACTCAACGGACCATCGCCGCTCTCATGCTTGCACTGGGCCTCGCTACCCTTGCCGGTTGCGCCTCGCCGACAGTGATCACCCTGAATGACGGTCGCGAAATCCAGGCCGTCGACACTCCTAAATTCGACAAGTCCACCGGCTTCTACGAATTCGAACAGCTGGATGGCAAGCGCACCCAGATCAACAAGGATCAGGTTCGCACCGTTAAAGACCTGTAAGTCTTAACGCCAGATACAAAAAAGCCCGCGTAATGCGGGCTTTTTCGTTGCTGGGGTTTACCAGTCCAGGCTGATCTCGCTGCGAAAGTCGCGCTCAAGGCCGGTGACCGGGTCGATGAAACGCACCCCCTGGGCCAGCAGCTTGAGCGGGTTGGCGTAGTCGTCCTCGGCATCCTTGATAACGTCGGGGTAGAACGGATCGTTGCAGATACTCGCGCCCAGGGCCGTCATGTGCACCCGCAACTGATGCTTCTTGCCGGTCACCGGAAACAGGCCATAGCGCCACAGGTCGCCATTCTTTTCCCGCACCTCGACCGCCGTCTCGGTGTTGCTCGCCCCCGCGCCTTCCTGCATGCGAAAGAACGGCTCGCCATCCACCAGCCGGCTTTTGTGCACCAGCGGAAAGGTCAGCCCAGGCAATGCAGGGGCAATGGCTTCGTAGAACTTGTCGATCTTGCGCGTGGGAAACAGCTGTTGATACGCCGAGCGCGTCTGGGGGTTGGCCGAAAACAGCACCAGCCCTGCGGTATGCCGATCAATGCGATGCAGCGGCACCAGCGCCGGGTTGTCGAGGCGACGGATCAAACGCCGCAACAGGGTCTGCTCGACGTATTCACCGGCAGGCGTGACCGGCAGGAAATGCGGCTTGTCGGCTACCACCAGGTGTTCATCGGCGTAGAGGATGGTCTCCTGCACCGGGATCACTTTCTCGTTCGGTACTTCGCGAAAGTAGTAGATGCACAGGCCTTCGCGGTAGGCGAGGTCCTGATTGATGGGAGTGCCATTGATGTCCAGTACCCTGCCCCGGGCGATGCGGTCCAGCCATTGCTCACGGCTGATGGCCTGGAAGTGCTCACACAGGCAATCCAGCACGGTGGCCCAGGCGCCTGGCGGCAGGTACAAGGTGCTGGCTTGGTGCTGGGCAGCGGAAAAAACGGACATGGCAGGCTCAAGACGTGGACATACAGGCGCGCATTATCCCGCATGCAGCCGGATCAGGCCCAGCACAGATTCAGGCCTTGGCCAATTCCGCGCGCAACACCGGTGACGCACTGGCCGCCTCGGTGAATTCCTTGAGCCAGCGCAGCACATCCACCGCTTCCCAGCGGCCCGGGTCGTAAAGCGCATACAGCAAGCCCTGGTAACCCACCACATCCAGCTGCTTGTGATAACCCGCGCGCTGGAACAGCGCCTCGATCTCGGCAAAGCAGGTGTTGAAATGCACTTTGTTAAACGGCGTCTTGCCTTCCGTGACCAGGCCATCGAGGCGCAGCTCGTTCACCGCGTCACGCACGACGTCGGCGGACATGCGATTGACGCTGCTTTTCAGTTGTTCAACATTCACCACGGGCGTTCCCTCTCATTCAATCGCTGTACAAACATACAGTAACCGAATAATCGGGAACTCGCCATCGCCGAGTGCTAGCTAAGAAAGTTCACTACCTGCGCTTCGTCGAACGGCCACTCCAGCTCCGCGCCCGTGTCTACCCGGCGCAGCACCGGAATCCGCAGGCCGTAGGCTTCATACAGGGCCTCGGAATCGGCGATATCCACCAACTCCACCAGCAGGCCGTGTTCGACCAACGGCATGATTTCGGCTTCGGCAATCTCACACAGATGGCAGCCCAGGGTGCCGAACAACTGACATTCAGGAAGCATGGCAAAGGGTCCGAGAAGAATCAGGCACCTATTCTAACAGCGTCGGGACACTGCAAAAGCCTGACCCAGATCAGCATGGCGTATAACTGATTCAGCGACTCTCGCGACTTTTTTCCCGTAATACCTGCAATGGAGCTGCATGTGTTTGCCAACCTGCTGATTATCCTGGCCTCCTCCCTGGTGGTGATTGCGCTGTTTCGTCGCCTGCAACTGCCGCCGGTGCTGGGCTATCTGTGTGTTGGCCTGGCCGTGGGCCCCACCGCCCTCGACTGGGTCAATGACAGCGAAGAGTTGCCAGACCTTGCCGAACTGGGTGTGGTGTTCCTGCTGTTTTCCCTGGGCCTGGAGTTTTCTCTCAACAAAATGCTCGGCCTGCGCCGGGTGGTGTTTGGCTTGGGCAGCCTGCAGGTACTGTGCTGCGGGTTGCTGCTGGGCGGTTTGCTGGCACTGTTCGGCCTGTCGCCGACCACCGCGCTGTTGCTCGGTGCTGGACTGGCACTGTCGTCCACCGCCATCGTCAGCAAGGAGCTGACCAGCCTCGGCGAAATCTTCAGCAGCCATGGCCAGAATGCGATTGGGGTATTGCTGTTCCAGGATGTAGTGGCCGTATTGCTGCTGACCCTCGTGCCAGTGTTCGCCGGTAACAGCGAGCAAGCCTGGTACTGGGCATTGCCACTGACCCTGGGCAAAACCGTGGTGCTGTTCCTCGGCCTGCTGCTGGCCAGCCGCTGGTTGCTGCCGCGTTTGTTCCGTGAGGTGGCGGCGTCCCATTCGGCGGAATTGTTCGTGCTGCTGGCACTGGTGATCGTACTGCTCACCGCCTGGCTGACCCACTTGCTGGGCCTGTCCCCGGCACTCGGTGCGTTTCTCGCCGGCATGCTGCTGGGGGAAAGCCATTACCGCCATCAGATCGAAGCCGATATCCGGCCGTTTCGCGACATCCTGCTAGGACTGTTTTTTGTCAGCATCGGCATGCTGATCGACCTGCAACTGTTCGTCAGTCATAGCCTGTTGATTCTCGGCCTGACCCTCACGCTGATGTTGATCAAAGGCTGTGTGGTCGCGCTATTGGTGCAACTGCGCGGCAGCGACGGTGAAACCGCCTGGCGCAGCGGCCTGGCGCTGGCCCAGGGCGGCGAGTTCTGTTTCGCCTTGATGGCGCAAATGCAGCAAAGCCGCCTGCTGCCCGCCGACATCAGCGGCCTGCTGCTGGCTGCCACCTTCTGCTCGATGCTATTGACTCCGCTGTTGCTCAGGGCTGCACCCGCGATAGCCCTGCGCCTGCACCGCAAGCCCAACCAGCAAGTACAGCTTGAAGAGATTACGGCCCTGAATGCCGAGCTGCGCGACCACGCGGTGATCTGCGGCTACGGCCGGGTTGGCCAGTCCATCGGACGCTTCCTGCACCGTGAACAACAGGCGTTCATTGCCCTTGATGACGACCCGGAGCGAGTCCAGGAAGCGTCTACCGAAGACAGCGCCGTGCATTACGGCGACTGCCGCCGTGGCGCCCTGCTCAGCGCGGTCGGCCTGGAACGTGCGCGCCTGGTGGTGATCGCGGTGGACAACAGCGACGTCGCCCTGGCCGTGCTCAACGAAGCGCGGCGGATCAACCTGACCGTGCCGATCCTGGTACGCACCCGCGACGACAGTCAGCTGGCCGAACTGAAAGCCGCCGGCGCCACTGAAGTGGTGCCCGAGTTGCTGGAGTCGAGCCTGATGCTCGCCTCCCATGCGTTGATCCTGCTGGGGTTGTCGGAGCAGCAGGTGCAAGGCCGTGTCGATGAAGTGCGCCAGAGCCGGTACCGCCTGTTACATGGCTGCAACCAGAACGAAGGGGACGCGCCCCTCAATCCTGACTGACCGCGCCAATCTTGTGGATCGACAAATCCGCGCCGTAATACTCTTCTTCCTGACTCAAGCGCAGGCCATGCACGCGTTTGATCACGCCATACACCAGGAAGCCACCGGCCAGCGCCACCACTACCCCCAGTGCGGTGCCGATCAACTGGCTGATCAGACTGACGCCGCCCAAACCGCCCAGGGCGGTCTGGCCGAAGATCCCGCAGGCAATCCCGCCCCACACGCCGCACAGCCCGTGCAACGGCCATACACCCAGCACATCGTCGATCTTCCAGCGATCCTGGGCGGCAATGAAGAACCAGACGAACAAGCCGCCCGCCACCACGCCGGTCACCAACGCGCCCACCGGGTGCATCAGGTCGGAACCGGCACAGATCGCCACCAACCCGGCCAATGGACCGTTGTGCAAGAAGCCTGGGTCGTTACGCCCGATCACCAATGCCGCTACCGTGCCACCGACCATCGCCATCAACGAATTGACCGCCACCAGCCCGCTGACCCCGGACAGGGTTTGCGCACTCATGACGTTGAAGCCGAACCAGCCGACGATCAAGATCCACGAGCCCAACGCGAGGAATGGAATGCTCGACGGCGCGAACGCCACCAGGCGCCCTTCCCGATAACGCCCCTGCCTTGGCCCCAGCAACAGCACCGCCGCCAGCGCCAGCCAGCCGCCCATGGCGTGCACCACGACGCTGCCGGCAAAGTCATGGAAGCTGGCGCCGAAGGTGGCCAGCAACCAGGCTTGCAGGCCGTAGTTGCCGTTCCACACCATGCCTTCGAAAAACGGGTAGATGAAGGCTACGATCAACGCAGTGGCACACAGTTGCGGAACAAACCGTGCACGCTCGGCGATTCCCCCGGAAATGATCGCCGGGATCGCCGCCGCGAAGGTCAGCAGGAAGAAGAACTTCACCAGGCCGTAGCCGTGGTCGGCGCTGATCACCGCCGCCGGTTGCATGAAGGTCACCCCGTAGGAGATCCAATAGCCTATAAAGAAATAGGCCAGTGTTGAAATCGCGAAGTCACTGAGGATTTTCGACAGGGCATTGACCTGGTTCTTCTGGCGCACCGTGCCGACTTCAAGGAAGGCAAAGCCGGCGTGCATGGCCAGGACCATGACCGCACCAATCAGAATGAACAGCGTGTTGGAGCTGTGGACGAGGGTGTCCACCGCGCTTTGCAAATTTTCCATGGAGGATGGCAGGCCTGCAGATGCAGGAAAAAGCACCAAAGCAGTTCATGACCTTCATGATGCGCACTAAATTGGCACCAACGATCCGACCCTCGTTTGAGGCCGTGAACCGCTTTGGCGCAGCGATCATTGAAAAAGGCAGAATCCGACAGGGTTTTTCCGCGAGTTTTAGTTATTTAGGGTAAGGTTTTTCAGGGTTTGAGTCCCAACCGCCCGGATTCAGCGCAAGGCCCCGGGCCTGCGCACCAAGGCAAAGCAAAAGCTGTACCAGACAATTGCAGTGAACCTTCACCGACACCGGTGACTCGAAACCAGAAGTAAACAGACCAGCCACTCACGGAGATAACCATGGCCAGAAAAACGGCAAAGACTGCTCAAGAAATACTGATGGCGGATTTTCAAACCCTGGTCAGCGATACCGAGAAGCTGCTGGACGACACGGCCATCCTCGCCGGTGACCAGGCTGACGAGCTTCGCAGCAAGATTCACGAAAGCCTGCTCAAGGCCCGTGAAACCCTGCAACTGACCGAAGACTCCCTGCGCGAACGCGGCCAGGCGGCGGTCACGGCCACTGAAGACTATGTGCAGGCCAACCCCTGGCAGTCCGTCGGCATTGCGGCCGGCGTGGGCTTTTTGATCGGCCTGCTGGCTACAAGGCGCTAATCATGTCTATCGGCGAATCCGGCTCGTCCACGGGCCCAAGTTCTACTTCACGGCGCCTGGGCGCGGCTGTCCTGGGTTTGCTGCACAGCCATGTCGAGCTGTTCGGCATCGAGTTGCAGGAGCAGAAAGCCCGCACCGTCAGCCTGTTGCTGTTCGCCGGCCTGGCGCTGGTGTTTGCCTTGCTGTTGCTGGTGGGTTTGTCGGCGCTGGTGATGATTCTGGTGTGGGATACCTACCGCCTGACCGGGATTATCAGCCTGTGTGTGTTCTACATACTGGCCGCAGCATTCTGCGGGTTGCGCCTGAAGGCGGCGGTGTTCGATGAGTCCACGCCGTTCCACGCCACCCTCGAAGAGCTGGCCAACGACCGGGAGCGCCTGCTGCCATGAGCATGACTGAATTGCCGCAAAACACTTCCCGGCGAGAAATGCGCAAGGCGTTGATCCGCCTGCGCATGGAAATGCACCGCCAGGAAATCCGTCACGAGTCCCAGCAACTGATGCTGCCGCTGCAAAAGGTCCGCAACATGGGCCAGAGCTGGCAGGACGGTTTTGGCATCAAGCACGCGCCGCTGTGGGGCGTGGGCGTGGTGACGCTGCTGGGGTTTCTCACCGGCAAAGGCGCCAAGGGCGGCGGAATCGGCACCATGACCCGCCTGGTGCGGCTGGGTGCCGGCCTGATCCCGCTGATCAAACTGGCCATGCAAGGTGCTTCGCGCAAAAGTTGAGCGTGCTGGCTGCATTCTTGCAAACAGATCAGGCCCGGCCCTCTCCATTGAGGGCCGGGCCTTTTTTATTTCCGGTCTTTTAAGGAGGCCCCGTGATCGACGGGCAACCGCTCGCCTGCTTCCAGCCATTCATCGACACCGCCACCGGCCGCATCGCCGGCGTAGAAGCCCTGGGCCGCCTACGCCAGGCGAATGGCCAACTGCGCTCGGTGGGTCCGCTGTTCGCCGACCCGCGCACGCCCTCGGTGGCCTTGCGCCGCCTGGACCGGCAGATCCGTGACAATGCCCTGAGCCGCCTGCATGAAGCCCCGCAGGAGTGGTTCCTCAGCCTGAATATCTCGCCACGCTGGATCACCCGCCTGCGCCCGGGCCAGGCACTGCCGAGCCTGAAGCAATTGCAACGGCATAACGTCGACCCGCGCCGCATCGTGTTCGAGATCACTGAACTGGGCGGCGATATCCTGCGCCTGGCCGAAGTCGTCGAGCGCTACCGCGAGGCCGGCGCGCGGATTGCCATTGATGACTTCGGCGCCGGCTATTCGCAGCTGGACCGGGTGCTGGCCTTGCAGCCGGACATTCTCAAGCTGGACATGCGCCTGTTCCAGGCCGCGGCCCGCGGTGGCCCGAGCGGTGAGGTGGTACGGGCACTGGCGCAAATGGCGGAAAAAACCGGCTGCTGGATCATCGCCGAAGGGGTGGAAACCGAGGCGCAACTGAATTTCGCCCTGGAATGCGGTTCGCGTTATGTCCAGGGCTACCTGTTCGCCCAGGCCCAACTGGACTGGTTCGACACCGACGCATTCGTGCCGCGCTTCGCCCAGTTGCGCACCGGCTATGTCCAACAGAAGCTCGCCGAACGTGGCCGGATCATGCAACTGCGCCAGCAACTGGCGGAGCTGATGCAGATCCTGCAAACCTGGGCCCACACCCGCGCACCCCTGAGCCACCTGCCGCAATTGCCGGCGTTTCCCTGGCTGCTGCGTTTTTACCAGTGCGACCGGCATGGCACGCAACTGACACCCAACTTCGAATGGCACCAGGGCGCCTGGCAAGCCGACAGCCGCTACCTGGGCCACAACTGGTCATGGCGTCCGTATTTTTATCATTTGCTGGCCGAAGGTTGGGAGGAGCGTCGGCTGACCCTGTCCTCAACCTATCGCGATGCCACGACCAACCAGTACTGCCTGACTGCCGGACAATTCTTTGATAATGGTCAGCGCCTGCTGTTAATCGATATCGACGCCGCCGGCCTGTAGTTTTTCGCTTGCGAAGGCCTGGCTGAACCGGGAAGCTGGGAGCCGTCATTCACCGCACGGAGAGTACCCGCCTTGGATTGGCCCACCCTGCTTACCCGCGAACGCCTTGGAAAACCCCTGCACAGCCCGGAAGAACTGGGGCGCAGTCCGTTTCACAAAGACCATGACCGCATCATCTTTTCCGGTGCGTTTCGCCGCCTGGGCCGCAAGACGCAAGTGCACCCGGTGACCAGCAACGATCACATCCACACCCGGCTGACCCACTCCCTGGAAGTCAGTTGCGTGGGACGATCCCTGGGCATGCGCGTAGGCGAGACCATCCGCAGTGCCCTGCCCGACTGGTGCGACCCGAGCGACCTGGGCATGGTGGTGCAGTCGGCCTGCCTGGCCCATGACATCGGCAACCCACCCTTCGGCCATTCCGGCGAGGACGCGATCCGGCACTGGTTCCAGCAAGCTTCAGGCCGTGGCTGGCTGGATGACATGAGCAGCGCCGAACGCAATGACTTCCTCAATTTCGAAGGCAATGCCCAGGGCTTCCGGGTACTCACGCAACTGGAATACCACCAGTTTGATGGTGGCACCCGCCTGACCTACGCCACCTTGGGCACCTACCTGAAATACCCCTGGACCGCCCGCCACGCCGACTCCCTGGGCTACAAGAAACACAAGTTCGGCTGCTACCAGAGCGAACTGCCGATCCTGGAGCAGATCGCCCAGAAGCTCGGCTTGCCGCAGTTGGAAGAACAACGCTGGGCCCGGCACCCGCTGGTGTACCTGATGGAGGCGGCCGACGATATCTGCTACGCGTTGATCGACCTCGAAGACGGCCTGGAAATGGAGCTGCTGGAATACGCCGAGGTCGAGTCACTGCTGCTGGACCTGGTGGGCGACGACTTGCCGCAAACCTATCGGCAACTCGGCCCGCTGGATTCCCGGCGACGCAAGCTGGCGATCCTGCGAGGCAAGGCCATCGAACACCTGACCAACGCCGCGGCCCGGGCGTTCGTCGAACAACAGGACGCGCTGCTGGCCGGCACCCTGCCGGGGGACCTGGTGGAACATATGCACGGCCCGGCCAAGCGCTGCGTGCTGGATGCCAAGGACATGGCCCGCAAGAAGATCTTCCAGGACAAGCGCAAGACCCTGCATGAGATCGGCGCCTACACCACCCTGGAAATCCTCTTGAATGCCTTCTGCGGCGCGGCCCTGGAACAACATGGCGGTCGCACACCGTCGTTCAAGAACCGACGCATCCTCGACCTGCTGGGCAATAGCGCCCCGGACCCTTCCTGGTCATTGCACGCGTCCTTCCTGCGCATGATCGACTTTATCGCCGGCATGACTGACAGCTACGCCAGCGAGATGGCCCGCGAGATGACCGGCCGCTCCAGCCCGCAATAAATCGGAGCCCTGGCTGATGGCCAGGGCGACTTTTCAAAGAATCGCCCTACGCACGGAACAGAGCGGCCTGATCGAAGTTCTTCCCCGCCGCGATGAATAATCGCGCGCCCTGACCGCAGTCTTTCGACCTGCTCCTGCGCCCGATAGCTGGCGGGCCCATTAACTTCTTACTACACGCCCTGGTGGAGCGTCTTCAGGGCTCTTGTCCATTCCATGGAAAAAACCATGCTCGAACAACTTCGCATCCTGTTGGTGGAGGATCACCCCTTTCAATTGCTGGCCACCCAATGCCTGCTACGAAACTATGGCTACCACGACCTGGCACTGGCCGAGAATGCAGAACAGGCAATGCGGCTGATGACACAAACCGACGTGCCATTCGATATTCTGCTCTGTGATCAATGTTTGCCCGACTTGCCCGGGCTGGAGTTGATTGAAATTGCCAACCGCAGAGGCTTTATAAGGTCCGCGATATTGCTCAGCGGCCTGCCCGTCAATGAACTGGAACACCTGATGGCCCAGGCATCCCGACGCAACTTTCCATTACTTGGCTATTTGTCGAAGCCGTTAAGCCACCTTGAGCTGAATGAACTCATACGCCAATCACGCCTTACTCGCTCAACAGAAAAGTAGGAAGTTAAACACCCGGGCAATCCGAAAACGCCTCTTTATAACGCTGCCCTCTCACGACCAGTTACTTTTAAATTCCACCCACGCAAAACTCTTACACCCAAACAACAAACACCTCACAGAGCGTAATCCCTTGCTTTTTTTGATGTAGGATTATTCTTGTTTTACGTTTGTTCCACATCAAGTTCATCCTCCTTCATTGCCATGTGAGCTAATGTGCCGACTTTATTTGCGCCTGTATGGAATTTGATCATGAACTCAGTTTTTATTATTGACGACCACCCCGTCATCCGACTTGCCATTCGGATGTTGTTAGAACACGAAGGCTATAAAGTAGTGGGAGAAGCCGATAACGGTTGTGATGCGATACAAATGGTCAAGGAGTGTCAGCCTGACCTGATTATCCTTGATATCGGCATTCCGAAACTCGATGGCCTGGAAGTGCTGTGCCGGTTCAACGCAATGAGTACGCCGACCAAGACGTTGATACTCACCGCCCAGACCCCCAAGCTCTTTGCTACCCGGTGCATGCGCTCCGGCGCGGATGGCTATGTGTGCAAGGAAGGTGACTTGAGCGAACTGCTCAGTGCCATCAGGGCGGTCTTGTCAGGTTACAACTACTTCCCGAGCCAGGCCCTTAACGGGAGCACTAACGAAACGGATAACAATGAAGAGCTTGAACTATTCAAAGTCGTCAACGATCGTGAACTCATGGTATTACAACTTTTTGCCCAAGGCCGGACAAACAAGGAAATCGCCAAGGGCATGTTTCTCAGCAACAAGACCGTCAGCACTTACAAAAAAAGGCTCATGCAAAAACTGAAAGCCAAATCCTTGGTAGAACTTATCGAGATGGCAAAACGTAACGCGCTAGTGTGAGAAATCGGATGCCCAGGCGATTAAAGGACTATCTAATCATATTGAGTATCGGGGTGTGCCTCAGCACTTCCGTGCCTGCCGAACAAACTGTTCCCGAGCAATATGCCCTGCTGGGGCGTGCCGGTGCCGTTCAACTGGACACCCCCCTGAACAAGACACAGCGCCAGTGGCTGCAGAACAAACGGGAACTGATACTGGGCACCTCTGCACCCGACTATCCGCCCTTCGACATCACCTCCAGCGGGCGTGATTATGAAGGGCTGACTGCCGATTACGCCGGGCTGCTGGCCAGGACACTGGCGATACCGCTCACCGTGTTGCGCTACTCCTCCCGTGAAGCCGCGATCCAGGCGCTGGCAAACGGCGAAATCGATTTTCTGGGGTCTGCCAACGGTTTTGAAGCGGCGAATCCCGACATCGTCCTGTCACTACCCTACGCAGTGGATCAGCCGGTACTGGTGACCCGTGAAGGTGAGAACCGCGACCTTGGCGACGGCCTGGCCGGCCTGCGCCTGAGTCTTGTCTACCATTACCTGCCCATGGACGAAGTGCAGGCGCTGTACCCCAAGGCGACCATCCACGCCTACCCGTCCTATCAAAATGCCTTGAATGCCGTGGCATTCGACCAGGCTGACGTATTCCTGGGCGACACCATTTCCACTCACTACATGATCAACAAGGGCTACCTGAAAAATATCCGCATGGCCAACTTCGGCAAGCACGAGGCCCACGGGTTCAGCTTCGCCTTGCGCAAGGATCAACCCATTCTCCTGAGTATCATCGACTCAGTGCTCGATGGCGTATCAACCTATGAACGTGACAGCATCGCCAAGCGCTGGAGTGCGGGCAGCGACATTCTGCTGACCGACCGCAAGCTGCAACTGAGCCTGCGCGAAGAGCGCTGGCTCAAGGACAACCCCGTGGTGAAGGTGGTGGTCAATGAAACCCTCGCCCCCCTGACGTTCTTCGATACCGACGGCAAGTTCCGGGGCGTCACCGCCGACGTGCTGGAGCTGATCCGCCTGCGAACCGGCCTGCGCTTCGAGATTCAACACGTGCGTGACGTCGCCAACATGATGCAACTGGTGCAGACCGGCGCAGCCGACATCATCGGCGCAATTACCCCCAGTACCGGGCGCGAGTCCCAGTTGAACTTCAGCCGCCCCTACCTGGAAAACTCCTACGTATTACTGACCCGTAAAGAGCCGGGCGCGCCCACAAGCCTTCAAGAACTGGCCGGCAAGCGCCTGGCGATTACCCAGGGCAATCAGCTGGAAAAATTCCTGCAGCAGGCATTTGCCCAGATAAACCTGGTGGAAACCGGGGATACCTTCAAGGCATCGGAATTGCTGGCACAGGGGCAAGTCGACGGCGCAGTGAACCCTTTGGTGATCGCCAACTACCTGCTTTCTTCTCCGGCATTCCAGGACAAACTGCAGATCAGTTCCAGCATCGGCACGTTGCCTGCGACGTTTGCCCTGGCGACGTCCCGACACGCCACGGAGCTGAGTTCGATCCTGGACAAGGCACTGCTGAGTATCGCCCCGGATGAGATGGCCGCGATCAACAGCCGCTGGCGCGGCTACAACGCAGCGTCCGATGGCTACTGGCGCAATTACCATCGCCTGATTGCCCAGATCATCATCGGCACCGGGCTGCTGCTGTTGATTTCCCTGGCCTGGAACGGCTACCTGCAGCGCCAGATCAAGCACCGAAAACTGGCCGAGCGCGCCCTTAACGACCAGTTCGAGTTCATGCGGGCGCTGGTCAATGAAACGCCCCATCCGATCTACGTACGCGACCACAACGGCTATCTGCAGACCTGCAACGACAGCTACCTGCAGACGTTCGACATCAAGCGTGAAGACGTCATCGGCAAAAGCATCACGCAGATGAGCATGGCCCTTGAGACGGAGGCGGCGCAGTACCATGCCGACTACCAGCGGGTAGTGGCCGAGGGTAAACCGTTGATCCTTGATCGCACCCTGCACGTGCACGGGAAAAAACTCACGATCTACCACTGGATCCTCCCCTACCGCGACTCCGTGGGCGAGGTCCAGGGCATCATTGGCGGCTGGATCGATATCAGCGAACGGCGCCAGTTGTTCGACGAACTGCGCGCCGCCAAGGAACGCGCCGACGAGGCCAATCGCGCGAAAAGCACGTTCCTGGCCACCATGAGCCACGAAATCCGCACGCCGATGAACGCCGTCATTGGCATGCTGGAATTGACACTCAAGCGCGCCGATCAGGGTCATCTTGATCGCCCTGCGATCGAGGTCGCCTACAACTCGGCCAAGGACCTGCTGGAGTTGATCGGCGACATTCTGGACATTGCACGTATCGAATCCGGTCGGTTGAGCCTGGCCCCGGAGCGGGTCAACCTGCGCGAAGTCATCGAGTCGGTGGTCCGCGTGTTCGATGGCCTGGCGCGCCAGAAAACCCTGAGCCTGGTGCTGGAGTTCACCCCCGATGTCGAGGATACCGACGTACTGATCGACCCTCTGCGGTTCAAGCAGGTGCTCTCGAACCTGGTGAGCAATGCGATCAAGTTCACTGAACGCGGGCAGGTGAAGATCAAGGTGCAGTTGAAGGCGACCGGGCAACCTCAACAGATCGAGATGAAACTGGTAGTGGAGGACACCGGCATCGGGATCAATCGCGAAGACCAGCTACGCCTGTTCGAGCCGTTCGCCCAGGCCGACAACTCCGGGCACCTGGCCAGGAGCGGCGCCGGCCTTGGCCTGGTGATCTGTCGCAGCCTGTGCGCCATGATGGGCGGGCAATTGAGCCTGAGCAGCGTGCCCATGGTAGGCACCCAGGTCCACGTCAGCCTGAAGATGACCAGCCTGCCGCCGGTCAAGGCCGTAGACAAGCTCGAACCGGCCGCGGCCACGCCGGCGCCAGTACTCAACGTGCTGGTGGTGGATGACCATCCGGCCAACCGCTTGCTGATGTGCCAGCAACTGGGGTTCCTGGGGCATCAGTTCACCGCGGCCCATCATGGTGCTGCGGGGTTCCAGGCCTGGCGCCAGGAACACTTCGACCTGGTCATTGCCGACTGCAATATGCCGATCATGAACGGCTACGAATTGAGTCACTCCATTCGCGAGTATGAGGAGCGCGAGCAGAAAACCCCGTGCGTGATACTCGGCTTCACCGCCAACGCGCAGCCCGAGGAGAAACAACGCTGCTTTGACGCCGGCATGAATGACTGCCTGTTCAAACCCATCAGTCTTACTGCGCTGGAACAGCACCTGGCGCAGGTCGATCCGCTGCCCACCCACAACGTGTTTACCCTGCAAAGCCTGGACGCGATGACGGGCGGTGACCCACAGTTGAGCCGGCGTTTGCTCGAGGAGTTGCTCAGCAGCAGCCGGAATGATCGGGTCGAGCTGATGGCCATGCTGGCACGGCAAGCCGCGCCCGGCGACCTGATCGACCAGGCCCACAAGATCAAGGGCGCCGCCCGGATCATCCAGGCCGATACCTTGTCCGGACAATGCGAAGCGTTGGAGCAGGCGTGTGGCGAACGCGAGACACCACACGTTATCGAGGCGGGCATCAAGGCAATAGAGAAATCCATGCTTGAGCTGGAGAGGATGCTGCAGATGCAACTGGACGTGCTGGACTGTCG
The DNA here is from genome assembly GCF_013385695.1 of Pseudomonas sp. D8002. Lineage (NCBI taxonomy): Bacteria > Pseudomonadati > Pseudomonadota > Gammaproteobacteria > Pseudomonadales > Pseudomonadaceae > Pseudomonas > Pseudomonas sp. D8002. The sequence continues at coordinate 12,562 of NZ_JACAPM010000057.1, read as the reverse complement.
ATAGCCTGCAGGAGCGAGCTTGCTCGCTCCTGCAGGAGACTCACCCCATCAACAATCGGTCAACCGCAGGAAAATCGCCGCCAACTGCTCGATGCCGGCCTGATCCTGCGGGGTAAACCGCGACAGCGATGGGCTGTCCAGGTCGAGCACACCAATCAAGCGCCCGTCCTTGACCAACGGGACGACCAACTCGCTGTTGGACGCACTGTCACAGGCGATATGCCCCGGGAACGCGTGCACGTCTTCCACCCGCTGGGTTTGCCGCGAGGCCGCTGCCGCGCCGCACACACCGCGACCGAACGGAATGCGCACACAGGCGATCTGCCCCTGGAACGGCCCGAGCACCAGCTCTTCATTGCGGTTGAGGTAGAAGCCTGCCCAGTTCAAATCATCCAGCTGGTTGAACAGGAACGCAGAAAACTGCGCGGCATTGGCAATAAAATCCCGCTCATCCGCCAACAGCGATTCCAGCTGCGCATGCAGCATGGCGTAGCCATCGAGGCCGGTTCCAGCCTGTTGCAAATCAATCATGGTTGACGCTCCAACAACTTGAGGCCCACCCAGTAGCGGGCGAACTGATAGGCACAACGGCCGTTGCGATTACCGCGCCCGGTGGCCCAGCGCACGGCGAGGATGTCCAACTCTTCATCGCGTTGCCACTGCAGACCGGCCTTGCTCGCCAACTCGCCGATCCAGTGCTCGACCACATCCAGGAAGTGCTCCTGATTGAACGGGTAAAACGACAGCCACAAACCGAAACGGTCAGACAGGGCAATCTTGTCCTCCACCGCTTCGTTGGGATGCAGCTCGCCGTCTATGGTCTTCCAGTTCTCGTTATCGCTCTGGTTCTCGGGCACCAGGTGACGACGGTTGGAGGTGGCATACAACAGGACGTTTTCCGGCGCCTGCTCCAGGGAGCCGTCGAGTACGCTCTTGAGTACACGATAATCGCTCTCGCCGGCTTCGAAAGACAGGTCATCGCAGAACAACACAAAGCGTTGTGGCAATTTGATCAGTTGCTCGACCACCCGCGGCAAGTCCGCCAGGTGATCGCGCTCGATTTCGATCAGGCGCAGCCCGGCCTTGGCGTGCTGCGCCAGCAAGGCGCGCACCATGGACGATTTACCGGTGCCGCGCGAGCCCCAGAGCAGCGCATGGTTGGCCGGCAGGCCGTCGAGAAACTGTTGGGTGTTACGGGCCAATTGTTCGCGCTGTTTATCCACGCCGATCAGGTCGGACAGGCGCATATCCAGGCTGACTTCCAGTGGCAATAAAAAGCCGCTGCGACCTTCGCGCTGCCAACGGGCAGCCAGGCAATGGTTCCAGTCAACGGCTTCACGCGGGGCAGGCAACAAGGGCTCCAGGCGAGCCAGTACCGCGTCGGCACGCTCAAGAAAGGCATTCAATCGAGAATCCACGACTATTCCTCTGGCAAGTTCTTGTAAAAGATGGCGTATTGGCAACCCTGAGGCAGACCGTGCAGGGCTGCACCGAATAAAATCGATTCATGCCGGGCAAGTTTGAGCCTGTGGATGTTCAGCTATGCTTGCCGGGCGAAAGGAAACGTAAAGTGGTACAGCACCCGATGGATATCAAGTTCGCCCACCGCTTGTCTTATAAACAAGCCAGACTGACAGTGCTGGTCGGATTCGTCTTGGGAACCTTGCTCAGCCTGATACAGATTGGGATTGATTATGCCAGCGAAGACGCTTCCATCAACCGGGAAATACGTGCGCTGATTGAAATCAGCCATAACCCGGCTTCGCGCATCGCCTACAACATCGACGCCGAGCTGGCCCAGGAACTGACGCTGGGCCTGCTGCACTCCCCCGCCATCACCCATGCACAACTGATCGACAACAACGGTTTGGTGCTGGCCGATGTCCATCGCCCGCGCAAGGAAAGCACCTACCGGCCCATCAGCGACTTCCTGTTTGGCGCCAACCGCCAATTCGAAGATCGGCTCTACCTCGCCCACATGCCCAACGATTCCCTCGGTGTACTGCGTCTTGACGTAGACACCTACGCGTTCGGCAGCCGCTTCCTGCACCGCGCCGAGATCACCCTGCTCAACGGCTTCGCCCGCAGCCTGATCCTCACCGGCATTCTGTTGGCGCTTTTCTACGTGATGCTGACCAAGCCGCTGGTGCGCATTATCCGCGAGCTGAGCTCACGCAAGCACGAGCGCCTGGACTGCCCGCCGGGGCACGAGCACGACGAGATCGGCGTACTGGTCAACGTCGCCAACCAACAGTTTGAAAACATGGAGACTGAAATCCAGCAACGCCTGCATGCTGAAAATCGCCTGACCGAATACCTCGGCCAACTGGAAGACATCGTCTCCGCCCGCACCACCGAGCTCAAGGCGATCAATCATCGGCTGACGCTGTCGAACGACGAGCTGGAAGCGGCGAAGATGACGGCCCTGGGCATGGCCCAGGCACGGGCGGCGTTCCTGGCCAACATGAGCCATGAAATCCGTACACCGCTGAACGGCCTGCTGGGGATGATCGCCCTCTCCCTCGACAGCCCGCTGAACGCCGAGCAACGCCAGCAACTGTCGATCGCCCATGACTCCGGCAAAGTACTGGTGGAGCTACTCAACGATATCCTCGACCTGTCGAAGTTCGACGCCGGCCAACTGGAACTGGAAAGCATCCCGTTCGACCTCGGTTCACTGGTGGAAGACACCGCCAACCTGCTCTCGCAAAACGCCGCGCCCAGCGTGGAGCTGACGTGCCTGATCGACCCGCAGTTTCCCGCCCAGGTGCTGGGCGACCCGACGCGGGTACGGCAGATTGTCAGCAATTTGCTGTCCAACGCCCTGAAGTTCACACGTTTCGGCCGGGTGGATGTACGCCTCAGTGCCCAGGCCGGCCGGGTCAGGATCGAGGTGTGCGACACCGGTATCGGGATCGCCCAGGATGCCCAGGTCAAGATTTTCCAGCCGTTCACCCAAGCCGGTGCGGGCATCACCCGCCAGTTCGGCGGGACAGGCCTGGGCCTGGCGCTGACCCACAACCTGTGCGAAGCCATGAAGGGCCGCCTGAGCATCAGCTCGGAAGCTGGCTTTGGCAGCCAGTTCTGTGCCGACCTGCCCTTGCCGACCCACTTGCCGGCGGTGCGCCTGGCGCCTTTGGCTGGAGATGTAATCGCCATCACCAGCACCAGCAGCGGGCTGGCAGAACTCCTCAACAGCCTGCTGCCGAGTTGGGGCCTGGCTCCGCGCTGTTATTCCATCGACGATGACTTGAGCGGGCAGAATCCCGACCTGCTGATCACCGACTGCCCCGAATGCCTGTTCCGCCTGCGCCCGATGATCACCGCCCCGATCCTGGTGGTAACCGCCTACGGAAACTTCATGCCCAGCGAAGAAGTCGCGGCCCTGGCCCCCTTGCAGCAACAGGCCCGCCCTCTGAGCCGCACCGCGCTGTACCAGGTCCTGCAACGCAACTTGCGCACCGATCCGGACCTGGTCCTGGACCTGATCCAGCTGGAAACCGGCCCCCTCGCCCACCGGGCGCGCATCCTGCTGGTGGAGGACAACCCGGTCAATCAACTGGTGGCCAAGGGCATGCTCGGCAAGCTCGGGTGCGAGGTAATCGTCGCCGCCCACGGTGGTGAAGCCCTCAAGCTGCTGGAAGAGCAAGGCTTCGACATGGTGTTGATGGACTGCAATATGCCGGTGATGGATGGCTATGAGGCCAGTCGGCAGATCCGCCGCAGCGGGCGCTGGCCGGACTTGCCGATCGTCGCCTTGACGGCCAACGCCATGTCCGAGGAACGCGAGCGCTGCCGGGCTGCGGGCATGAACGATTACCTGGCCAAGCCGTTTCGCCGGGAAGAACTCAAGGCCTTGCTCGATCTGTGGGTGCCGACTACGACAAGTCTTTGATCTGGCGCAACAGCTGATCCAGACCGTCACGCAAGGCATCGGCCTGGTTCAGATCAACGCCGCTGTCACACAACAGGCGGGCCTTCAGCGGCTGCACCCGGTCGCGCAGGTGCCGGCCTTCATCGGTCAGGCTCAGGTGCACTTCACGCTCATCCAGCGCACTGCGCTGACGCCGCACCAGGGCAAGCTGCTCCAGGCGCTTGAGCAGTGGCGTCAGCGTGCCGGAATCCAGCAGCAGGCGCTCGCCCAGGGCCTTGACCGTAGGCTGCGACACCGCTGCAGCCTGCCATTCCCACAGCACCAGCATCACCAGGTATTGCGGATAGGTCAGGCCCAACTGATCGAGCATCGGCTTGTAGGCCCGGGTGACTGCGCGGGAGGCGGCGTAGAGCTTGAAGCACAGTTGGTCGTCGAGGGCCAGGGACAGGTCGGTCATTTGAGCAGGGCTTCGATCTCTTGGGTCAGGTCCTGGGGCTTGGTGGTCGGGGCGAAGCGCTTGACCACCTGGCCGTCGCGACCGATCAGGAACTTGGTGAAGTTCCACTTGATGCCCTTGGAGCCCAGCAATCCCGGGGCCTGCTTTTTGAGCTGTACGAACAATGGGTGGGCATCGCTGCCGTTGACGTCAATCTTCTTGAACAGCGGGAAACTGACACCAAAGTTCAGCTCGCAAAACTCCGAAATGGCGCCTTCGTTGCCCGGCTCCTGCTTGCCGAACTGGTTGCAGGGAAAGCCCAATACCACCAGGCCCTGGTCCTTGTAATGCTGCCAGAGCTCCTCAAGCCCCTTGTATTGCGGGGTGAAGCCGCACTTGCTGGCAGTGTTGACCACCAGAATCGCCTTTCCGGCGAAATCGGCCAAGGTCTTTTGCTCACCCTTGATGGTGGTGCAAGGGATGCTCAGCAGGTTGTCGCTCATGGCAGTGCCTCTACAGAGATAAGAAGGACTGAACGATAGTAGGCAATTCAATTGTGTGCAATTTAATTGGCGGGACTTATGCCTTGATATAACGGCCCCTGCGGGCACGAATCCCGCAGGAGCTTGACGGCTCAGCGCGGTACCAGGTCCAGGCACACCGAGTTGATGCAGTAACGCAAACCGGTCGGTGGCGGTCCGTCCGGGAACACGTGGCCCAGGTGCGCATCGCACTTGGCGCAGGTGACTTCGGTGCGGATCATGCCGTGGCTGACGTCCCGGATCTCGACCATGGCCTGCTCGGCGATCGGCTCGTAGAAGCTGGGCCAGCCGCAGCCGGAGTCAAACTTGGCCCTGGAATCGAACAGCGGCTCATTGCAGCAGATGCAGTGGTAGACGCCGTCGGTCTTGGTGCCGTTGTACTTGCCGCTGAACGGTCGCTCGGTGCCTTTGAGGCGGCACACGTTGTACTGCTCCGGGTCGAGCATGGCTTTCCATTCTTCAACGGTTTTCTGCAACTTTTCCATCGGTACACCTCGGCAACTGAAAAAGCCTGATCTGTGTCTTTTCCATGGATCAGGCGGCACGTATGATTGCGCCTCTTCAAAGCGCCAGTCTGGCACCCGCGTTACCGGCATTCAAACGTATTTATGGGTCAGGCCAACGCAGGATTCTCAGCACGGTAGTCTTCACACCGTCTGGATCGTTCATTTTCAGGATCACATCGCCATGCAGGTCAGCAAATCGAACAAGCTCGCCAACGTCTGCTACGACATTCGCGGCCCGGTGCTCAAGCACGCCAAACGCCTGGAAGAGGAAGGCCATCGCATCCTCAAGCTGAACATTGGCAACCCGGCACCCTTTGGTTTCGAAGCGCCGGACGAAATCCTCCAGGACGTGATCCGCAACCTGCCTACCGCACAAGGCTACAGCGACTCCAAAGGCCTGTTCAGCGCGCGCAAGGCCGTCATGCAGTACTACCAGCAGAAGCAGGTTGAAGGTGTCGGCATCGAAGACATCTACCTGGGCAACGGCGTGTCCGAGCTGATCGTCATGTCCATGCAGGCCCTGCTCAACAACGGCGACGAAGTGCTGGTTCCGGCTCCCGACTACCCGCTGTGGACCGCCGCCGTAACCCTGGCCGGTGGCCATCCGGTGCATTACCTGTGTGACGAAGGCGCCGACTGGTTCCCGGACCTGGCCGACATCAAGGCCAAGATCACCCCGAACACCAAGGCCCTGGTGATCATCAACCCGAACAACCCCACCGGCGCCGTCTACTCCAGGGAAGTGTTGCTGGGCATGCTCGAACTCGCGCGCCAGCACAACCTGGTGGTGTTTTCCGATGAGATCTACGACAAGATCCTCTACGACGACGCCGTGCACATCTGCACCGCCTCCCTGGCGCCGGACCTGTTGTGCCTGACCTTCAACGGGCTGTCTAAATCCTACCGGGTGGCGGGCTTCCGTTCCGGCTGGATCGCCATTTCCGGCCCCAAGCACAATGCCCAGAGCTACATCGAGGGCATCGACATGCTGGCCAACATGCGCCTGTGTGCCAACGTGCCGAGCCAGCACGCCATCCAGACCGCACTGGGCGGCTACCAGAGCATCAACGACCTGGTGCTGCCACAAGGCCGCCTGCTGGAGCAGCGCAACCGCACCTGGGAACTGTTGAACGCGATTCCCGGCGTCAGTTGCGTCAAGCCGATGGGGGCGCTGTATGCGTTCCCGCGGATCGACCCGAAAGTGTGCCCGATCCTCAACGACGAGAAGTTCGTGCTCGACCTGCTGCTGTCGGAAAAGCTGCTGGTGGTCCAGGGTACGGCGTTCAACTGGCCGTGGCCGGATCACTTCCGGGTGGTCACCCTGCCGCGGGTGGATGACCTGGAGATGGCCATCGGTCGCATCGGCAACTTCCTGAAGTCCTATCGCCAGTAATGGGCATTGCGCTGTACGGCCCACCCGTGGTCGTACAGCGATTATCTGGCAACACTTCTCTGCCCTGCGCGGGCGGTATCGCCTTTTACGCCTGCCGGCTCCACCCTTGCTCGGGCATCACCCTATAATTACAGGGCTGCAAGGTAATGGGGCGAGGCTGCCGAGCCACACCAGGCCTCGGAAATTCCCTTCAAGGCTCTACATTCAGGCTGTAGGACACAGTTTGAAATAGTCCCCCGGTTGAATAGCCCCATGCCGCACCTTATATACCCCGCAGTACGCGACATATTAAGCATGAGGAGAATTCTACAACCATGATGCGCATTCTGCTGTTCTTGGCCACTAACCTGGCGGTCGTGCTGATTGCCAGCATCACGCTGAGCCTTTTCGGCTTCAATGGGATCATGGCGGCCAACGGGGTTGATCTGAACCTCAATCAGCTGCTGATCTTCTGTGCGGTCTTTGGTTTTGCCGGGTCGATTTTCTCGCTGTTCATCTCCAAGTGGATGGCGAAGATGAGCACCAGCACCCAGATCATTACCCAGCCACGCACCCGTCATGAGCAATGGCTGCTGCAGACCGTCGAGCAACTGTCCCGCGAAGCCGGGATCAAGATGCCTGAAGTCGGGATCTTCCCGGCCTATGAAGCGAACGCCTTTGCTACCGGCTGGAACAAGAACGACGCCCTTGTGGCCGTCAGCCAGGGCTTGCTGGAGCGGTTCTCGCCCGACGAAATCAAGGCGGTGCTGGCCCACGAGATCGGCCACGTGGCCAACGGTGACATGGTCACCCTGGCGCTGGTCCAGGGCGTGGTGAACACCTTCGTGATGTTCTTCGCGCGGATCATCGGCAACTTCGTCGACAAGGTGATCTTCAAGAACGAACAGGGCCAGGGCATGGCCTACTACGTGGCGACCATCTTCGCCGAACTGGTACTGGGCTTCCTCGCCAGCTCGATCGTGATGTGGTTCTCGCGCAAACGGGAATTCCGCGCAGACGAAGCCGGCGCACGCCTGGCCGGTACCGGCGCGATGATCAGCGCCCTGCAGCACCTGCGCTCCGAACAGGGCTTGCCGGTGCACATGCCGAACACCCTGACCGCCTTTGGCATCAACGGTGGCATCAAGCAGGGCATGGCTCGCCTGTTCATGAGCCACCCGCCACTGGAAGAGCGAATTGACGCACTGCGTCGTCGCGGCTGACAGCGACAAGAAGAAGGGGCGATTCAATCGCCCCTTTTTTGTGGGCGCTCTTCAGCGCCTGGCCAACCGGTACACCCGCTCGTCCAGGCGCGTGACGCCATCCTTAACAAACTTCCAGCTGTCCCCCAGGATGTCCTGCTCCTGCAGCACATCCAGGCTCCACCGGCCGCCCAGGAGCAATTGCACTTCCTCATCGCTCACCGCGAACGGCGGGCCGGCCTTTTGTGATTGTTCATAGTCGAGGGTGATCAACAGGCCACGACTGCCCCCCGCCAGAATCCCATTCAAGTGCGCCGCATACTGCTCGCGCATCAACGGTGGCAGGGCAATCAGCGCCGCCCGGTCGTAAAGCGCTGTGCAACCAACCACGGCACCGGCATCCAGGGCGAAGAAATCCCCGCACCACAGCTCGATGGAACCCGCCTGGAAAACTTTGAAAGCGCCGCGCTGGCTGACCTGCGGCATCAGCTCCTGCTCGCTGAAAAACTCTTCAACGGCCTTTTCCGACAACTCGACCCCGATCACCCGATGCCCGATGCTCGCCAGCCACACCAGGTCCAGGCTCTTGCCGCACAACGGCACCAGCACCTGCGCCCCGTTCGCCACGCCCAGGCCGGGCCAGTGACGCAGCAGGTAAGGATTCACTTCGGGCAAGTGGAAACCCGTCTGATTGCGCGCCCAACGCTCATGCCAAAATCCAGGTTCCATGATTCACCCTAAAACTTGATCAAATAGCGCTAAAACTTATATTAGATTTAGATCAATGATCTGATTGAAGATGGTCCCATCTTAACCCTCAGGACCCTACTCATGCTGCCCAGCCTGTTTATCTCCCACGGTTCGCCCATGCTTGCCCTGCAACCCGGTGCCAGTGGCCCGGCACTCAAGCGCCTGGCAGCCGAGCTGCCACGCCCCAAGGCCATTGTGGTGGTCTCGGCGCACTGGGAAAGCCAGGGGCTGCTCGTGACTGGCAGCGCCGCACCAGAGACCTGGCACGACTTTGGCGGCTTCCCACGGGAACTGTTCGCGGTGCAGTACCCGGCACCCGGTGACCCGCAGTTGGCCGCCCAAATCGTGCAGTTGCTCAGGGCTGACGGCCTGGAAGCGCGCATTGATGATCAGCGCCCCTTCGACCACGGCACCTGGGTGCCCCTGTCGCTGATGTACCCGGCGGCCGATATCCCGGTGGTGCAGGTATCGCTGCCAAGCCGCATGGGCCCTGCCCTGCAAACCCGTGTCGGCCACGCACTGGCGAGCCTGCGGGAACAGGGCGTGCTGCTGATCGGCTCCGGCAGCATTACCCACAACCTCGGCGAACTGGACTGGCATGCCGGGCCGGAGAGCATCGAGCCCTGGGCGCGGGATTTTCGCGATTGGATGGTCAGCAAACTGGCAGCCAACGATGAAGCCGCGCTGCACGACTATCGTCGCCAGGCACCTCATGCCGTGCGCAGCCACCCCAGCGACGAGCATTTGCTGCCGCTGTATTTCGCCCGGGGCGCCGGCGGTGAATTCAGCGCAGCCCACCAAGGCTTTACCATGGGTGCGCTGGGCATGGACATCTACCGTTTCGCCTGATTGCAGGCAAAAAAAATCCCCGAACCAGTCGGGGATTTTTTATGTTCGATCAATCAGCCCAAGGGCGGATCAATCTTCGCGGTAGCGACGCAGCTTCAACTGCTTACCGGCAACGCGGGTGTCCTTCAGCTTGGTCAGGAGTTTCTCCAGGCCATCTTCCGGCAGTTCCACCAGGGAGAAGCTGTCACGCACCTGGATGCGACCGATTGCTTCACGTGCCAGGCCACCCTCGTTGAGGATAGCGCCCAGCAGGTTCTTGGCAGCGATGCCATCACGCGCGCCCAGCGCGGTACGGCAGCGAGCACGGCCTTCAGCCAATGGAACCGGAGCACGACGCTCACGATCACCACGGTCCGGACGGTCGCCAGTACGCTCTGGACGATCACCGCGCGGAGCGTTGTTCGGCACCAGTGGACGTTCTTTCTCGATGGCAGCCAGGGTCAGGGCCTGACCGTTGGTCGCCTTGCGCAGCAGGGCTGCAGCCAGGGCACGCGGGGTGCAACCGATATCGGCAGTCAGGCGGTCCAGCAGGTCGCCGTGGGTCGATTCAGCATCAGCCACCAGTGGCGACAGGCTGTTGGTCAGTTTCTTGATGCGCGCATCGAGAACGGCCTGGGCATCCGGCAGGCGGACTTCGGCAACTTTCTGACCGGTTACACGCTCGATCACTTGCAGCATGCGGCGCTCACGTGGAGTCACCAGCAACAATGCACGACCTTCGCGACCAGCACGGCCGGTACGGCCGATACGGTGAACGTAGGACTCTGGATCGTAAGGCATGTCAACGTTGAACACGTGGGTGATACGTGGAACGTCGAGGCCACGGGCAGCAACGTCGGTCGCCACAACGATGTCCAGACGGCCATCCTTGAGGGAGTCGATCACGCGCTCACGCTGGTTCTGGGCAATGTCACCGTTCAGCGCAGCGGCTTTGTAGCCTTTGGCTTCCAGGGCGCTGGCCAGGTCCAGGGTCGCTTGCTTGGTGCGCACGAACATGATCAGGGCGTCGAAGTCTTCGACTTCCAGCAGGCTCAATACAGCCGAGGTCTTCTGGTCAGCGTGAACCAACAGGTGAGCCTGTTCGATCGCGGTAACGGTCTGAGTCTTGGTCTGGATCTTCACGTGTTGCGGATCGCGCAGATGGCGTTCGGCAATTGCACGGATCGACTGTGGCAGGGTAGCCGAGAACAGTACGGTCTGACGGGTTGCTGGCAGTGCCTTGAAGATGACTTCCAGGTCGTCCATGAAGCCCAGCTTGAGCATTTCGTCAGCTTCGTCCAGAACCAGGTGGTTCACGGTCGACAGCACTTTTTCGTCGCGACGCAGGTGGTCGCACAGACGGCCCGGAGTGGCGACAACGATCTGTGCGCCGTTACGGATTGCTTTCAGTTGTGGGCCCATAGGCGCGCCGCCGTAAACGGCCACAACGGTAACGCCCGGCATTTGCTTGGCGTAGGTTTCGAAAGCGGTTGCTACTTGCAGCGCCAACTCACGGGTTGGCGCCAGGATCAGGGCTTGCGGCTCGCGCTTGGCAGGATCGATGCAGTGCAGGATTGGCAGGGCGAACGCGGCGGTTTTACCGGTACCGGTTTGCGCTTGGCCAATCATGTCTTGGCCGGCCATGATGATCGGGATCGATTGCTGCTGAATAGCCGAAGGTTCTTCGTAGCCAGTCGCGATGACGGCAGCAAGAATGTTCGGGTTAAGATTAAAAGCGGCGAAGCCGCCGGTTTCCTGGGTCATGGGTCTGCCTCTAAGTGCATCCGCAAAGACCCATGCTCCAAAGCTGCGCATGCCGTGTTGAGACTCAAGAGTCGCCCTGGCTGCTTTGTCGGCGGGGATTTGCGAAAACGAATGAATGAAAAAGATTCGTCAAGGAAGAGTCCGCTGTGCGGACGTGCAGCCGAAGCTGACTTCGGGGAATTGCGCTACCTAAACGCGGCCCGGTTAAAGGCCGGCGCGCACTATACCGGAAATCGCTGAAAAAGGGAGCTTTTTTTATCGCAAACCGCAGGTAAACGCCTCTGCATCAAAGGCTTTGCGCATCCAGGCAGCAGGGTCTATTTTTCAAAGGCCCGGCCCTGTTGGTCATGACGCTTAAACGGTTCACCCTTAACAGCGGGCCCTTCGGTCCGAAACCTCCCTTTGCGCCCGAGGGCACACCCCATGAACCAAGCCACCAGCAGCCGCGTCAGCCGTGAACAGCAGGGTCATATCCTGTTGCTGGGCCTGGATCGCGTGGCCAAGCGCAATGCGTTCGACCTGGAATTGCTCAATGATTTGAGCCTGGCGTATGGCGAATTTGATCGCAATGAGCAAGCGCGGGTGGCCATTGTCTTCGGGCATGGCGATCACTTTACCGCCGGATTGGACCTGGCCAATGTGGGGCCCACGATGGCACAAGGCTGGCAACCGCCGTTGGGTGGTTGTGACCCGTGGGGCGTTTTCGCGGGGCCCCGGGTCAGTAAGCCGGTGATTGTTGCGGCTCAGGGGTACTGCCTGACCATTGGTATCGAGTTGATGTTGGCGGCGGATATCAATCTGTGTGCCAGCAATACCCGGTTTGCGCAGATGGAAGTGCAGCGCGGGATTTTTCCTTTTGGGGGCGCGACGTTGCGCTTTCATCAGATCGCGGGGTGGGGGAATGCCATGCGCTGGTTGCTCACGGGGGATGAGTTTGATGCCCATGAAGCGCTGCGGTTGGGGTTGGTGCAGGAGGTGATGGCCAGCGAGGATTTGTTGCCCCGGGCGGTGGCGCTGGCAAACCGCATTGCCCAGCAGGCGCCGCTGGGGGTGCAGGCCACGCTGATGTCGGCGCGCCAGGCACGGATCGAGGGGGAGACCGCGGCGGCGGCCGGGTTGCCCGTTTTGGTGGAGAAACTGCTGAATAGTGAGGATGCCAAGGAAGGTGTACGGGCGATGATCGAGAAGCGGCCTGGGGTTTTTAAAGGCTGTTGATTGTGGAGGGGGCTTGGGGCGGGGTACATATCCGTTATTTAGGTAACGGCCACTATTGGTTCCGCTCTTACAG
>NZ_JACAPM010000056.1:0-61774 GCF_013385695.1 Pseudomonas sp. D8002 | reverse complement strand
GACGGCGGCCCACGGTCCAAAGCCGGAGTGAGGGCACACCGAGCCTAGGCGAGGTGCCGAGTGGTGGGGCAAGAGCGTTTTGCTTACTTTTGCGCTTTTCAAAAGTGAGCCGCTGTAAGAGCGGAACCCATATCAGCCGTTACCCAAATAACGGATATACACCCAAAACCCACCTCAGCCCCGCCGACTCCCCAGCCATTCCTCCCGGGTAATCTCCCAGATATCCTTGGGCAAACTCCCAGCGACAAACTGCCCCTCATCGGTCCTGACCAACCGCATCCCCGTCCGCTCGGAAATCCTGCGAGACGCCACGTTCGGCGCCGCCTTGGGCACGCGCATCACGGGCCGCTCCAGCACCTCAAACCAATACTCAGTCACCGCCGCACTGGCCTCGGCCATCAACCCCTGGCCCTGCCACTGCGGCGCCAGCCAAAAGCCGCGGTTGTTGTCCACCTCATCCATCAGGCTGACATTACCAATCAACACCCCAGGCGCGCTTTTCAGGCGGATCGACCAATGCCACTCCTCACCCCGAGCCATCGCCGGCAATGCAACCTGCTCCAGATAGCTGCGCGCACCATCCGCCGGGTACGGCCAGGGCACCAGGGCATTCAGGTAACGCACCACTTCCCAGTGCGGAAATTGCTGCTGGACACCCTCGGCATCCTCCAGCGTTAACGGCCGCAGGATCAGCCGTTCGGTATACAGCGTAGGTTGCGCATCCATGTCGTTACCATGTGGCAGTGTTGGGAAAGTCCAGGGTCCCGCGATCCACAAAACGCATGGTGCCAAACAGGCCACCTGCGAGTTTCCCGCGCAACACGTACGGCAGGTTATTCAAACTCTGGGTCTGGCTCAAGCCAAGGGTCTGGCGCAACACGGAAAACGCCGAAACGCTCACCGGCACCGTCAGCACCGTCTCCGAAAAGCGTGGGATCGAGCCACCCTGGTCACTCACCCCGGACGCCAGCGGCCGGCCATTGACCTCCAGGTCCAGGGCCACGCCGCTGTAGTCGATCGCGGTTTCATTGGGGTTCTGTATGCGCAGTTTCACCGCGAAACGCACTTCCAGGTCCTGGCTCTGCAGCGGCTCGATGCCCACCACGTTGATGTTCACCGGGTCGCGATTGGGAAACAGCGCGCACGCGCTCAGGGTGAGTAGCAGCAGTGACAAAACCATGAGCTTGCGCATAAAACGGGTTCTCCTATTTCGTGACGTCCGGGTCCTGCATCACTTTGAGGGTGGAGGCTTCCGGATCAAATTCATCTTCTTCCAACTCTATGAACTCCTCAGGCAGGAAGATGTTCAGCACGATAGCGCAGAACGCCCCCACGGTGATCGGCGACTCGAAGATGTTGTGCAGTGCCTTGGGCAGCTCGCGCAGTACTTCCGGCACTGCTGCCACACCCAGGCCCATGCCCAGGGAGATCGCCACGATCAGCACATTGCGCCGGTGCAGGCCGGCTTCGGCGAGGATCTTGATCCCGGCCACGGCCACGGTGCCGAACATGATCAGCGTGGCGCCGCCCAGTACCGGCTTGGGCATCAGTTGCAACACCGCGCCGATCATCGGGAACAGCCCCAGCAGCACCAGCAGCCCGGCAATGAAGTACGCCACATAACGGCTGGCCACGCCGGTCAACTGGATCACCCCGTTGTTCTGGGCGAAGGTCACCATCGGCAAGCTGTTGAAGGTGGCCGCCATCACCGAGTTGAGGCCGTCGGCCAGCAGGCCGGACTTGATGCGCTTGATGTACAGCGGGCCCTTGACCGGCTGTTGCGAGATCATCGAGTTGGCGGTCAGGTCACCGGCGGCTTCCAGGGGCGAAATCAGGAAGATCACCGCCACCGGGATAAACGCCACCCAGTCGAACGAAAAACCGTACTTGAACGGCACCGGTACGCTGATCAGTGGCAGCTGGGGCAGGGCGCCCAGGTCGACGCGGCCCATCCACCAAGCCACCACAAAACCCAGGGTCAGGCCGATCACGATCGAACCCAGGCGCAGGAACGGGTTGTTGAAGCGGTTGAGCACCACGATGGTCAGCAGCACCAGGGCCGCCAGGCCCATGTTGCCGGCGGCGCCCAGGTCGCTGGCGCCATAACCGCCGGCCATGTCGGTGACGGCCACCTTGATCAGCGACAAACCCATCAAGGTAATGATGGTGCCGGTGACCACCGGGGTGATCAGCTTGCGCAGCTTGCCGATGAACTGGCTGAGCACCACTTCGATAAACGCCGCGAAAAAGCAGATGCCGAAGATCGTCGACAGGATCTCATCGGTGCCGCCGCCCCGGGCCTTGACCATGAAGCCGGCACTGAGGATCACGCTGATAAACGAAAAACTGGTGCCTTGCAGGCACAGCAGGCCCGAACCCACTGGGCCGAACTTGCGGGCCTGCACAAAGGTGCCGAGCCCGGACACAAACAACGCCATGCTGACCAGGTACGGCACTTCGCTTTCCAGGCCCAGCACGCCGCCGACGATCAGCGTCGGGGTGATGATCCCGACAAAGCTGGCCAGCACGTGCTGCAGGGCGGCAAATATCGCCGCGCTGAAGTGCGGACGGTCGTCGAGGCCGTAGATCAGGTCGGATTTATAACGGGGGCGAGGGGTTTGAGTGTCAGACAAAATACGGGCCCGGGTAGGAAAAAGGAGGCGCAGGATGCCAGAAAGTGCCAGTTGTCAGAAGTGTGAAAAAATATTTCGAAACATCCCCCATTAAATCCTCAAGCCGGCCGATAACGTTGTAGGCACCACATACCTATTAAAACAGTGGCGCCGTAAGGTCAGAGCAGCGCGTTGACGCTGACTGACCGTGTCGCGGCAGGGACGCGCGCAGCCACTACTTCTGAGAGCGCACCTATGTCCCTCCGTAACCTGAATATTGCCCCCCGAGCTTTCCTTGGTTTTGCGTTCATTGCGTTGCTTGTGGTTATCCTGGGGGTGTTTGCGGTCAACCGCATGACGCTGATCCGCCAGGCCTCGGTCGACATGGGAACCAACCAGTTACCCAGCGTGAAGTACCTTGGCAACATTACCGAAAACGTGTTGCGCCTGCGCATCCTGTCCTTCCGCATTCTGATCAACCGCGAGCCGGCCGCCGTGCAGGACGCCAAGGAGCGCTCGGCCATTCTGGTGGACAAGGTCAAGGTGGCCCAGGCCGCCTATTCGGCCTTGCCTGCCGAGGGCGAAGAGGCCAGCGTCTACAAAGCCTTTTCCGCGACCCTCGACAGCTACCTGACCGCCCAGGCCGAGATGATGTCGCTGTCGCAGCAAAACAAGGTCGAGGAGATGCGTACCCTGATCAATACCCGGATCAAGGACGGCACCGACCTGATGGGCGAGCAGTTGAATAAACTGATCGCCATCAACAGCGCCGGGGCCGATCAGGCCAACGTCGCCGCCGAAGGCAGTTATTCCCAGGCTGTGACCGGGATCATCATCGTCGCCGTGGTGGCAGCCTTGATGACGGTGTTGCTGGCCTGGCTGCTGACCCGCAGCATTGTCGCTCCGCTGCAAAAGGCGGTCAGTGCTGCCGAATCCATCGCCGGCGGCAACCTGAGCAAACCCATCGAAGTCGACGGCAAGGACGAACCGGCCCGCCTGCTCGGCGCCCTGGCCGCGATGCAGAACAACCTGCGCCAGACCATCCAGCACATCGCCGGCTCAGCCACGCAGTTGGCCTCCGCCGCTGAAGAGCTCAGCGCCGTCACCGAAGAAGCCTCCAAAGGCCTGCAACAGCAAAACAACGAAATCGACCAGGCCGCCACCGCGGTCAACGAAATGACGGCCGCCGTGGAAGAAGTGGCGCGCAACGCGGTGTCCACCTCCGAGGCGTCCAGCCAGTCCAACCAGGCTGCGCGGGAAGGGCGCGACCGAGTGGTGGAAACCGTCGGCGCGATCCAGACCATGACCCAGGACGTGCAAAACACCTCGGTGCTGATCGAAGGCCTGGCCACCCAGGGCCGTGACATTGGCAAGGTGCTGGACGTGATTCGCGCGATTGCCGAGCAGACCAACCTGCTGGCCCTCAACGCGGCGATTGAAGCGGCGCGTGCCGGTGAAGCCGGGCGTGGTTTTGCGGTGGTGGCGGACGAAGTGCGGGCCCTGGCCCATCGCACGGCGCAGTCGACCCAGGAAATCGAGAAAATGGTCGCCGGCATCCAGAGCGGTACGGGTGAAGCGGTGCAGTCCATGCAGCAGAGCAACCAGCGCACCCAAAGCACCCTGGAAATGGCGCGGGCTGCCGGTGTGGCCCTGGAGCAGATCACCCAGTCCATCAGCCTGATCAACGAGCGCAACCTGGTGATCGCCAGTGCCTCGGAAGAACAGGCTCAGGTGTCCCGCGAAGTGGATCGCAACCTGGTGAACATCCGCGACCTGGCGACGCAGTCGGCGGCGGGTGCCAACCAGACCAGCGCGGCCAGCCATGAGCTGTCGCGCCTGGCGGTGGATTTGAACGGGATGGTGGCGCGCTTCGTCATCTGACCTGAAATACGATCAAAAATGTGGGAGCGGGCTTGCTCGCGAAAGCGGTGTGTCAGTTGATGCATTCGGTGGCTGACACACCGCCTTCGCGAGCAAGTCGAATCGTCGCACCGCCGCTCCCACATTGGGTGCTGTGGTGTTTCAGGAATCAGTGTTTCCAGGCGGCTGGGTTCACCAGGTTCTTCGGCTTCTCACCCGCCAGCGCCGCCAGCAGATTGTCCACCGCGCACTTGGCCATCGCCTCCCGCGTCTCATGAGTCGCTGAACCGATATGCGGCGTCGCCACCACATTGTTCAAACGCAACAACGGCGAATCATGCTGCAGTGGCTCCTGCACAAACACATCCAGCCCCGCCGCACGAATCGTGCGCTGTTGCAACGCCTCAATCAGCGCCGGCTCGTCCACCACCTTGCCCCGGGAGATGTTGATAAAGATCGTCTCCGGGCCCATCAGCGCGAACTCTTCAGCGCCAATCAAACCTTCGGTTTCAGCCGTCAGCGGCAAGGTCAGGCACACAAAGTCGGCTTCCCGGAGCAGGTCCGGCAGGCTGCGGTATTGCGCGTCAAACCGCGCCTCCACTGCAGGTTTTGGCGAGTGGCTGTGGTAGATCACCGGCATGCCGAACCCGAAGTGCCCACGCTGGGCCAAGGCTTCGCCAATTCGGCCCATGCCGATAATGCCAAGCGTCTTGCCGTGTACATCGCTGCCGAAATGCAGCGGGCCGATGTTCTGGTTCCAGTTGCCGGCGCGCACCATATTGGACAGCTCCACCACTCGCCGGGCGGTCGCCAGGATCAGGGCGAAGCCGGTATCGGCGGTGGTTTCGGTCAGCACGTCGGGGGTATTGCTGAGCAGGATGCCGCGCGCGGTCAGGTAGTCGATGTCGTAGTTGTCGACACCGACCGACACGCTGGCCACGGCCTCAAGGTTTGGCGCCAGATCCAGCAGTTTGGCATCCAGGCGCAAGCTGGCACCGAGCAAGCCCTGAGCGGTCGGCAAGGCTTCACGCAGTTTGGCCAGGCCGCTTTCATCCAGCGATTCAATAAGCGTGACCTCGGCCTGTTCATGCAGGCGGGCCATCAGCGGTGCAGAGAGTTTCTTGTAGAGCACGACAGACTTTTTCATCAGGTCTTTACCTTCAATTCAAGGGATTGCAGCGGGGCGCGTTCGCGGTCACTGGCGCCGGGCTTGAGAAATATCGTCAACACCACCGACACCAGCAGCGCACCACTCATCAGCAAGTACGAGGCGCCGGGCGATCCGGTGCTGCTGTTGAGGTAGCCCACCAGGTACGAACCGCCGAACGAACCGAGGGCGCCCATGCTGTTGATCAGCGCCATGGCGCCGCCGGCGACGTTGGCCGGGAGGATTTCCGGGACGATTGCGAAAAACGGCCCGTAAGGCGCATACATACAGGCCCCGGCGATCACCAGCAGGGTGTACGACCACCAGAAGTGTTCGGCGCCGAGCACGTAGGACGCATAAAACGCGATGGAGGCGATCAGCAACGGTGGCCACACAAAACGTTTACGTTTTTGCAGTTTGTCCGAGCCCCAGGACACCGCCAGCATGCCGATCACCGCCGCCAGGTACGGCAGCGCCGACAGCCAGCCAGCCTCGACCATGTCCATTTTCAGGCCGGCCTTGAGGATCGACGGCAGCCACAGCACGAAGCCATACACGCCAATGCTCCAGCAGAAAAACTGCAGCGCCAGGATGATCACCTTGGGTGAGCGAAAGGCCTCGGCGTAGTTCTTTACCGCCTTGATGCCCACTTGTTCTTCGGCGAGGGCGGTTTCCAGGTCTTTTTTATGCTGGGCGCTCAGCCATTTGGCGTCTGCGGGTTTTTCATCCGCCAGCTTCCACCAGATAAACGCCCACAGCACCGCCGGCAAACCTTCGATGATAAACATCCAGCGCCAGCTGAAATGCTGTACCAGGTAGCCCGAGACCACCGACATCCACATCATGGTCACCGGGTTGCCGAGGATCAGGAAGGTGTTGGCCCGCGAGCGTTCCGCGCGGGTGAACCAGTGGCACAGGTACACCAGCATCGCCGGCATCACGGCGGCTTCGACCACCCCGAGCATGAAGCGGATCACGATCAGCATGTAGGCGTTGGACACCATGCCGGTCAGGGTGGCCAGGCCGCCCCACAGGATCAGGCTGACGAAAATCAGCTTCTTCACGCTGCGTTTCTGCGCGTAGATCGCACCGGGCACCTGGAAGAAAAAGTAGCCGAGGAAGAACAGCGCGCCGAGCAATGACGACATGCCCGGGGTGATCATCAGGTCTTCGGCCATCCCGGAGGCGGCGGCAAAGCCGTAGTTGGCGCGGTCCAGGTACGCCAGGCTGTAGGTGATAAACACGATGGGCATGATGTACCACCAACGGCGGGTGGCGAGTTTCAACGGTTCCATAAGGTTGCTCCTGAGCTTGTTGTAGTTGTGGCAACAGGTAACTCGGTGATGCTGATTAACCGGCTTTCTGGGTGTGGGGCAGATCGGTCCTGAACGGCAAGCCTTCCATGTCGCCACGGCTCTGCACCGCGCGGCTGCCGATCCAGTTGCCGCGCTGCACGGCTTCGCTGAAGCTCAGGTTTTCCAGGAGCGCGCTGATCATGCCCACGGCAAACCCATCGCCGGCGCCGACCGTGTCGACCACCTTGGCCACTGGCACGGCGGCGACAAACCCCTGGTCCAGCTGGGTGCGGTAATACGCGCCGTGGGGCCCGAGCTTGATGGCCACGGCTTCCACGCCCTGGTCCAGGTAAAACGCGGCGATGTCGGCCGGGTCTTCAAAACCGGTGAGCAAGCGGCCTTCGCCCAAGCCCGGCAACACCCAGTCAGCCAGGCAGGCGAGGGCGTTGATTTCGCTGATCATGCGTTGCTCGTTCGCCCACAGGGACGGGCGCAGGTTCGGGTCGAAGGACACGCTGCGCCCGGCCTCGCGCATTTGCGTCATCAACTGGCGCGACAGGTCGCGGGTGGCGTCCGACAGCGCCGGCGGAATGCCGGTGGCGTGCAGGTGCCGGGCTTGCAACAGCTCAGGCTTGATCGCCTCGACCGACAGATGGCTGGCGGCCGAGCCACGGCGGAAGTACTCCACCTGCGGATCATCGCCGGCTTCCTCGCGGGACTTGAGTTGAAAGCCCGTGGGGTGCAGCGGGTCCACCGCCACATGGGTGCAGTCCAGGCCTTCGTTCTGCAAGGTGTCCACCACGAAGCGCCCGAGGGAATCGGCACCCACGCGGCTCAGCCATGCGACGTTGAAGCCCAGGCGTGACAGGCCGATGGCGACGTTGCTGTCGGCGCCGGCAATACGCTTGTGAAACTGGGCAACCTGGGCCAGGTCGCCGGTCTGTTCGGCGACAAACATCGCCATGGTTTCACCAAACGACAGGATATCGATCTCAGACATGTGCGTTCTCCACGCGGGGCTGGCCGAGGACGGCGAGGGTGGCGACCTGCTGGGCGGTGACCGGCACCAGGTCATTGCCTTGCAGCGGAAATTCCACGGCCCGGGTAATACCTTGAGTCATGTGCTTGAGCAGTTGTTCCCACAGATGCAGGTCGGCGGCGCCCGGCGGCAAAGCCACCAGCTTGCCGTCGGCGCGGCGGGCCACGGCCTTGCAGTGCAGGTAATCCACGTGGCGGCCCAGCAGGCGTGCAGCGGTGGTCGCCGACTGGTCCTGCCATTGCCAGTTACCGATATCGAAGGTCATTTTCACCGGCACCGCCAACCGCTCGATTTCGTTGAAAAAGCGCTGCATCGGCTCGATGCGCCCGCCGTGCAGGGTCTGGTCGTTTTCCACCAGCAGCTTGACCGGATGCCGGTTGAGCAGGGCGCTCAAGCTGTCGAGGTCGTTGGTGTCGGTGAAATAGCCCAGGGAGACTTTCAGCCAGCGGGCGCCGAATGCCTGGGCGCGGTCGAGGGTGACGGCCAGTTCGGCATTGGGCTGTGAGCGACCGGCCACCCAGAGTTCCAGGGGCGATGAGAACACGCACTCCAGGCCTTGATCGGCTGCAGCTTGCGCCAGCTCATGGGGTTGTTCGGTGGTCAGCAGCTCTTCGCGCCATTCGATGCGTTGCGCGCCGGCGGCAGCCAGCACCTCGACGAAACTCAACTGGCCTTGCTGGCGGACCAGGTCGGCGCCGTAACTGGAAAGGCTGATGGAGACGGGGTATTTATGCATTGTTGTGGACCTCTGAAACCGGTTTCATTTTTATTCGCAAAATAAACGTGTGGGAGCTGGCTTGCCTGCGATGGCGGCGGTCAGCCGCCTACTGCTTCGCCGGAGAAACCGTTATCGCAGGCAAGCCAGCTCCCACAAGGGATTGGGTCGAGCCCCGGATAATCAGTTGTGGCAAGAAATCCAGGGTGCGTGGGGGCTGGCTATCGCCGCGCAAACGCTTGAGTAAACAGTCAAACGCACTGGCGCCAATGGCCTCGGTGGGCTGGGCGAGGGCGGTGATGCCGTTGCCCACCAGCGGGTACCAGTCGAGGTCATCCAGGGCGATCAGGCCTACGTCATCAAACAGGTCGCAGCCTAGATTTTTCAATGCACGGGTACAGGCCAGTGCCGCGATTCCGTTGGCGCAGAACAACGCCTTGGGGCCGGATTTGCCTAGAAACTTTTGCAGACGCTGTTCCAGTTCGCCATCCAACTCCAGTACGGCGCCGGTCAACGTCGGACGGTTGGTCATCTCCGCCTTGAAACTGTCCAGGCGCTCAAGCCGCGAGCTCGTGCCGTCGGTGGCTTCAGTCACCAACAGCAGGTCGCGATAGCCTTGCTGTTCCAGATGCTCCACGGCCATGCGCACCGCCACCCGGTTGTCCAGCCCTACCAGGTCGCTGTGCAGCGGTTCGACCTTGCGGTCCACCAGCACCAGGGGCATTTCCCGTTGCAGTTCCAGCAATTGGTCCAGGTGATGGCCGAGGGTATTCACGATCAGCCCTTCGATATTGTAGGCACGCAGGGCCGCCAGGTGCTGGCGCTCCTGCTCGTCATCGCGGTCGGTGTTGCACACCACCAGGCTGTAGCCGTGCTGGCGGCAGGCGGTTTCCACGCCATGCATCACGGCAATCGAATAGGGGTTGCGGATATCGGCTACCAGCATGCCGATCAGGCGGGTGCGCCCGCGTTTCAGGCCGCGGGCCATCTGGTTGGGGCGATAGCCCAGCTCATCGATGGCCTGCTCGATGCGCAGGGCGATGGCATCGGAGAGCAGGGCACGGTCGTCGCCGATAAAGCGCGACACGCTGGCCTTGGACACACCGGCGCGCTCGGCGACGTCCAGCATGGTCACGCGGCTGCGTTGGGCGGCGGAAAAAGTAGTCACGGCGGCGGGCCTTTCTTATTGGATTTATCTGGGTTCCAAGGAGAAACCAATCGCTGAAACCGGTTTCAGCAAACACCAAGTAGGAAATTTCGTCAAGCGCTGCTCAGTAACCGCCCTGGCAGCAAGGCCGAGCAAAAGCGACGAATGGAGGGGTCTACCTGTTAATTCTGACAGTATCCGGACGAAGGAATCGGGCGCTTAATTCTCTCAACGCCACTTGGTATACACACGCCGCCTGCCGGCAGGCCACTGTCCACCGTGTTGAGGATTAAACCCATGTCTGACGCCTCTGAATCCACTTACCTGATCAAACCCTTGGGCGCAGACGACGGGGGCACTGTGTTGCTGGACCCGATGGACATACCCGGCGTCGACAGTGGTGACCCCCGGGGCGTGATCCCGCGCTCGCGCCTGCAGGGCCCGCTGCAGGTCAACATTCCGATGTGGAACCCGCGACCCGAGCCGCTGCTGGATGAGCCGCACATCGTGCGCCTCCGCTGGGTGTGGGCGGGTGTCGATGAGGTGGTTGATTCGCGGCAGGTGTTTGGCCCGCCACCCCCTTTGCCAGCGGTGATCTCACTGGAGGTGCCCCTGTCACGATTGACTGACGAGGGCTCCGGCACCGCGCAACTCTACTACACGGTTCAGGACTCCTTTGGCGGCGTCAGTGTGCTGAATCCCAGGAGAACACTCACCATCGATCTGGATTCGCCTGAGTTACTGAACCCTCTGGATACTGTGGATTTTGTAGTTGCCCCGACCCCGAACGTCGATGAGCAATACCTGCTCGATAACGTGCCGCTGGCGTTCAATATTCCGTTTTACACCGTGCGCTCGGACAAGGACCGGATTGAATTCTACCTGTCCAACCGGGATAACCCGCCGCTAAGCGCGGCGGACGCCGAGTACGTGATCGCGTTAGCCTCAGACCCGCTGGTTGCTTACGTGGACCCCGATATTTTTCGCAGGTTGAACAACGGTGACGCCTATATTTTCTACCGCATTTTTGACGAGGCAGGCAATTTCAGCAGCCAGAGTGCCGGACTGCTGTTTCAGCTGGCACTGACGCCGTTGCCGAGCAACTTGCCGCGTCCGCAAATTCGGCCACCGGCATACGACGACAGCCTGATCAAGCGCGATGATGCACGTGGTGGCGTGTTCATGCGCATTGACCCCGCCTACGACGATTGGGCGCCGGGGGACCAGGTAATCGCCTATTGGAATGCCCGTCCGACAGTCCCGCAGCCGGTACTGAGCTTCCCTTGTGATGTGGAAATTCCATGGCTGACCCTCAGGGGGCCTGCGCCTGTACTGGTTCCCGAAGCGGCGGTGGTGCGCTACGAAATCATTCGCGGAGCCCTGCCTCCATTTCGTTCCTTATCGGAACGGTTCAATGTCGACCTGACGATTGCCGGCCAGGACCATCCCAATGCGCCCGCATTGCTTAACCCGACCCTGGCCAGCGTCACGGTGATAGGGCGCGGCTCCAAGACTCCCAATCAGCTCAATCATCTGGATCGTGGGCTGGCTGCCCAGGCATATGTTCCTTTGTTTGCAGATCCGGTTGCGGGTCAATTGCTCAGTCTGTTCTGGAACGGTGTTGGCCCGGTGGCCAGCCATCCCGTGCAGTTGGGGGAGGTAGGAGGGCAGTTGGTGTGGTTTACCGATATTCCCTGGAATCTGATCGAGGGGACGGTCAATCCACGTCTGCCGGTCCATTACCTCACCAGTAATGGGGTCAACGAACAACAGTCGCCGCCAACTTTTGTGAATGTCGATGTGACGGCGCTGATTGATTTTACTCCTCCGCAAGTTCAGCACACCCTGACTAGCGAGTATGTGACCTGTTGTTCTTCGCCTTCGCCTTTATATGGCGTGCATTGGTTGATTCCGGGCAATATCGGCCTGCAACTTAACGACGAGGTGCGTTTTCACTGGCAAGGCTATGCGCGTAATAACTGGGTTGATCCTATTGCTGGCACTGAATACGAAGAAACCATCCAGGTGCTGCAACCCCATATTGATAACGGTATTAAAGTTGTGGTGGAACCGTTCGACCGGACCTTGGAGCCTATGCGCGAATACGGTTCAGCTGTCGCCAGTTTCGAAGTGTGGCGCAACCAGGGCAAGGTGGGTGACTCCCGGCCAGACGTCAAGGGGAGCGGACATATCCGTGTCGACCTGACCTTTCCAACGGGTGGGTTTTGTAAACCCGGGGATGTCATTAGTTGCACTAGTGATGGAAAGGCAACGTTGGTCAAAGATTAAAGGACTGGGTGTATTTGTTGTTGTGCAGGGAATAGTCGGCGTGTGATAGGCGTGCAAGCGCTTTGTCTCGCGACGCGAACGGCTACGTCAATGGTAGGGAAGTGTGGGTGAGATGTAATTCGTCTTAATATCTGGAGACACGTAATGAAAAAGGACACGCTCGACTTTATCCGTAACTATGCAAAGAATCGAAGTGCCAATACGGCTGACTACTTGCCTGATGGTCGTCTTGAAGGTGAGGTGCCTGGGTACCCTGGATTGCTTTCACGGGAGTACAACCTGCGTGAGAATTTGAATTTCTCTATTCCACTATGGCCTGACGCCGATACCCATCCGACGCTTGACGATATTGTCACTGTTTGGTGGAAAAATTTCGATGACACCGAGTGGGGCACGCCCATTTATAATTTCACCGTTGTTGCCCCAGGGCCTGAGACACCGGTGAACATTGCTCAAGGTCGGCGGCCCGCGGGGCGGTACCAAATCAAGTACGGAATTAACGTACGTGGCGTTGACAACTATTCCGAATCAGATCCGCAGACCGTTGTCGTTGACCTGACACCACCGTATGCCATTTCCCCCGATGCACCGCCGGCGCCGATTCCGCCTGCCGACCTGCCGACACCTGCCGACCGCGACTACTTTGAAAGCAAGCCCAATGAGTCTGCAGTGTTTACGATCCCGGATTATGTGGCGCATGGTCGGGCAGACGGCGATTGGGCGTATCTTTACTATAATGGCTCCGATACGCCCTATGCACCCAACCCGCCCGATCCTTCGCCACGCTGGAATCTGCCTGCGGACCTGAGCTTTCCATTGCCATTATCCGTGGTTGACGCCAATCCGGATGGCCTGCGCAATTTGCGGTATGAGTTGTTCGACGCGGCAGGGAATTGGGCGCGGCTTTCGACTGCCTACGAGATGGACGTGGGCCTGTTTCCAGCGCCCGAGAACCTGCTGGCCCCCCTGGTTGACCGAACCTCACCCCCCGGCGATGTATTGATTGATCGGGCAGACGTTGCGCTGGACGGCGGCATGATCGTGCGTATTCCTGAATATACGAACTTTCTGCGCGGCGTCGATGGAGATGAATTCCTCGTCACATTGAGGACAAGCATCACCACCGTTCCCTTGGAGGCCCAGCCACTGGGCAACAGCCGTTTCCCGGCGGAGGTTTACGTTCCGTACAGGGTGCTGGAAATCCTGTATGGCGCCACTCGAGGGCTATTGCCGTTGACGGTTTCCTATGTGGTGCGGCGGCGGTCTGTCAACAACCCGGCGACACCGACCACCACCGTCAACCTGGACCTGTTTGTTGTCGGCCCCACTCCCATTGGCCCGGACCCGATCAACGATGACCTGCTGCCCGTAGTCGTGAACGGGGTGGACGCAACCGGTACCGAGGGCCCCGACGACGAACTGGAGCGCGACCACGCCAACCGGCCTGCAATTGCTCGGGTAACGTTATGGAGTACGGCACCCACACCGGATGCCAGCGACTTTACGATCCGCCTTTACTATTCGGGCGAACTCGTTGCTACCCAACCGGTGACCGGCGCCTCGGCTGGCCAGGTGATTCCGCTCTCAATCCCGTGGAGCTTCATTGAGCGTCATGGCAATGGCCGCAAGACGGTGTTCTACACCATTGCCCAAGGGGCCAGCACCAACCGCCAGTTTTCCCCTGACACGACGGTGACGGTGAATGCCAACTTCAAAGAGCTTGCCCCGCCGGTGGTACGACATCTGTCGGACGCAGGGGCGATCAACTGCGCTACGTTCAGGCCTGAAAATCCTCCCGGAAACGTTGTGGTGTTTATCCCGCCTTCGGAGCACTTTGAACTGAGGATGGTGGTTACGCTGCACTGGCAGGGCTACAGCGACAATGCAGGAACGATAGAGGTCCCGGCAGCAGTGGGTCGTGTGGACTCCATACCGCTCACGCAAGCCATGATCAATTCTGGGTTCGAGTTGCTCCTGGGGCCCTATGAGACCATCTACAAACCCATCCAGCCCAACTCGGGTGCAAGGCTGGCCGGCTCCGCGCGGATCTGGTACACCATCAACCTGCCTGAAGGACCATTACCTTCCGATGAAGCGCATCCTCTTGTTCGCGGGGTTCGGATAGGTGGAACGAATGGCTTTTTCTGCGACGGTACTGCCGTCCCGCTTCCTTGATACTTGTTTGAGCCCTAATGCCAAAGAGGAGCCTTGCTCCTCTTTGGCATTTTTGCCGTTGGGTCGACTACAAACTGCATTCACTTTCAGCACAGCACCTTGGGATTAGTCCTACAGATGTTGGGAACAGCTCTGGGTACCTTGGGCGCCGCTTGATTGGCAGGGTCCACACGCTTTTCGGAACCGGCCAGTTTTTTTCCGTAAAGGAACGCCAACCCAGAGGTCCGTAAAGATGTCAGCTCCATTCAATTTCAAACCAACTCCCTTAAGCCTTGCCTTCAAGGCCAAGGCCGTCACACTGCTGATGCTCATGGCGCAGCTGTCCGAAGCGCGTGTCGTGACCGGCCCGGATGAAATGGCGGGGCCTGGCCCGCGCCCTGACACTTTTGAATTGCGTGCAGGTTCCCGCCTGACGGTTCTGGGAGTGCCCACCCTGCAAATCACTGCCAATTCCGCAACCCTGATTGTCAATGCCGGCAGCAGCACCCGGGACATTGCCGCAATCAACTCCGACATCCGCATCGATGGTTCGGACGTCGTTGCGCGGGATTCGGCAAGGGCCGGGGTTCATGTCACGGGCAGCAACGTGCTGATCACCAACAGCAACATTACCCACAACAACGGAACCGGGCTGGCAGCGGCCCGTTCCCTGGGCGCCACCAATGGTTCCAGCGTCACGGTCGTCAACAGTCACATCACCGGCAGCACCCGCGGTGCCTCGGCCAGTGCCCACAGTGTGCTGGACCTGACCGATTCGCGTGTCGAGGCGACCGCAGATGATGGCGTGGGTATCGAACTGTTCAATGGCCAGGCCCGTGCGTTCAATACCAGCATCGTTGGTGGAGACATTGGCGTGAAGATGGGCGTGGATAACGACCCGACTTTGGCCAGCAGCCTGATCCTCGACCGCTCGAGCGTCGAGGGCAAGACCGGTTCGGCGATTCAGGTCGGCTCGTTCCGGCCCGGGGAATCCACCCTTGCTGATATTCATGTACTCAATGGCTCCACGCTGACCGGCGCAAACGGTGTGCTGCTGGAAGTCATGAACGGCGCCACCGCCAACATGAACGTCGACCGCAGCTTCCTGGTCGGCGATGTCGTGGCCGAAGACGGCAGCACCGCCAGGTTGCAGCTCAACAATGGCTCCTGGCTCACCGGCAAACTGCAGAACGTCGCCGTGTTGAGCGTCAATTCAGCGTCCCACTGGATGCTGGTGGATGACAGTTCAGTCGGCGACTTGATCATGGGCGGCGGCACCGTGCACTTTGGCGGCGCCGATGAGTTCTTCCAGTTGGACGTCAACAGCCTGTCGGGTGACGGCAGCTATGTGATGCACACCGACTTCAGCACCGGCCAGACCGACTTGCTCAACGTCAACGGGGTTGCCACGGGCAACCACAGCCTGCTGTTGGCGGCGACCGGCTCCGAGTTGGCGAGTGCCTTGCCGATTCGTGTGGTGCACACCGAAGGTGGCGATGCGCACTTCTCGCTGGACGGCGACACCGTGGATGTGGGCGCCTATTCCTACGGGCTGAAGAAGGAAGACACCGACTGGTACCTCGACCCTAACCGTCGTGGCACCAGCAACAGCACCAAAACCGTAATGGCGTTGTTCAACACGGCCCCCACCGTGCTGTACGGCGAGATGTCCCTGCTGCGTACCCGCATGGGTGAACTGCGTTTCAGCGACGGCCAGAGCAACGGGTTCTGGATGCGTGGCTACGGCAACAAATACGAGGTAGCCGGGAACAAGGACGGTGGTGGCTACACGCAAAACCAGCGTGGCCTGAGCCTGGGTGCCGATGCGCCATTGTCGGGCGGAGATGGCCAGTGGATGGCCGGTGTCATGGCGGGTCACAGCACGTCCGACATCAGCGCCAACACTTCCGGCAGCGGCAAGGTCAACAGCTACTACCTGGGGGGGTATGCCACCTGGATCGACGACGAGAGCGGGCTGTACTTCGACGGCGTGGTCAAGCTCAACCGCTTGCACAACGAGGTCAACGTGACCATGAGCGACGGCAAGCGTGCCAAGGGCAACTACACGCAGAATGCCGTGAGCGCATCGGCGGAAGTCGGCCGGCATATCAAGCTCGACGATGGTTACTTTGTAGAACCGTACTCGCAACTGAGCACAGCGATTATCCAGGCGCAAAGTTACGAGCTGGACAATGGCCTGCAGGCCAAGGGTGATCGCAGCGCCTCCGTGGTGGGCAAGCTCGGCGTGACAGGTGGCAAGAATATCCAGCTGGAGAGCGGCGGGGTGCTGCAGCCCTACCTGCGTACAGCGTTGGCCCATGAGTTCAACCACAGCAACAAGGTCAAGGTGAACGACCAGCGCTTCAACAACGATGTGTTCGGTTCGCGTATTGAAGTGGCAGCGGGCGTGGCGATGTCGGTGTCGAAGAACGTCAAGCTGCACGCTGATATTGAACATGCCCAGGGCAAGAAGGTGGATCAGCCGTGGGGGGTTAATGTGGGAGTGCGTTACGACTTCTAGGAAACAGGGGTAAAGAAAAAAGGAAGCCGAGGCTTCCTTTTTTTGTGGGTGGGTTTTTGGGAGTTGAATAAATCTGTCCCGGTTATTTGCTAAAACGGAGTGATGCACCATGCCGGCCAATTCGGCAGTCCGTTAATGGAGTAAATTGGTGTTCCGCTGTTTGACGCCTGAACAAAGTAATACCACCTGCCGCTAGCATCGAAATAACACAATCCGTACGGAATTGAGCGAGCCGGAGGGGTGTAGCGTGTTTGCAGTAGCGTCCAACTGGAAACTATGCTGCCTCCAATTGATCTCATCCAATTTATTTGAGCTTGTGGAGATTGCTGTGTTTCGTTAATGCGTAGTTGAAAAATATTGGAAACAACCACTGCGTACGCTCGCGAGACGTTGTTCCTGTCTCTCACAGTAATAGTCGCTTGACCGTTACGGAGGCCGGTTACTTTGCCTGTGTTGGCGTCCACAAAAGCAACATTAGGGTTGCTGGAAGCGTAGCTATAGTTACTCACGCCGCCGCTTGCTGTGCGGGTTGCTGTATTGCCTGGCCAGTCCAGCCCGGTTGCTGGCCAGTTAGTGATCACCTTAATACCATTCAAATTAAGCTGGCTTTGATCGATCCTCAGTGAAGAGATAATGCTGTAACTTGCAATGGGGAAGGTAATGGCGGCTGACTCAACACTACTGCCATCAAAAGCCACTTTGCAGGTTACGGTAATGGTGCTGTTGTTGGGTAGCCCATCCAGCCATGAGCGCAGCACAGGCTTATTCACCAAGCCGGTAGATACTTCTCCCGCCTGCAGGCTGTAGTTTGTCAGCACGTTCAAAGGCGCGCTACCGGACCTGGAGAGTTGTACCCAAACCTTCTGCCCTGCAACAGCCAACGGCCATGGTGCAACGCTGAGCGTGGCATTACCGCTGAAATTGTTCAGGTTCAGAACGCCGCCATTGGCAATCCCATTAATAGACGGCCGAGGCAGGGCCGACGACGGAACGCGGTTAACGCTCAGCTTCTGGGGCTCTGACGGGACAATATTCGTCCCTATCGTCGCCATATAACGGAGCTCGATCAATTTGCCCGCGCTATTGGCGAGGATGTCCCGGCTGATCTGAAAGTCGACGCGCTTATTGGTGTTACCGTTCTGCGCCGGGATGGTCGCCATGGTGCCGTTCGGGTAAATCCACTCGAGGGCGATGCGGTGGGCCGCGGTCATTTCGTTATAGGCCACCGCCACATAGGCGTTGTTCTGCCAGTCCTGTGGGTCGATGGTCAAGGTGGCGCCCTGCAGATTGGCAAAGGCCGGGCGCGGCAATGTGGCGGGGATCGACTGGATAATATGCTCGCGTACACCAAACAATACTGCGGTGTTTTTATCAGTGCTTTCGGCCAGGCTGACCCAGAAGCGAATGGTCAGGTGCGACTCGTTCCTGAGACCTTGCAGCTCCGCCAACGGTATGGGTTGCGAGACACCCAGGGTGGCGCTTTCTCCAACAGGGGCGGCGATAAAAGTGTCCAGGTTGAACGCACTGCCGTCGGTGTTGGTACCCGTGTATTGCAGCCACATGAACTGCTCTTCAAAGGCCAAAGGCCAGGCCGCCACACGGATGCGGGCTTGAGCAACAAGCTCGTTCGTCGGCAGGATCACGCTGTTGCCGACCCCGTCGATGGTTGGTGTGGGTAAGCCACTC
This sequence comes from Pseudomonas sp. D8002, assembly GCF_013385695.1. NCBI lineage: Bacteria > Pseudomonadati > Pseudomonadota > Gammaproteobacteria > Pseudomonadales > Pseudomonadaceae > Pseudomonas > Pseudomonas sp. D8002. Next base: position 43,309 of record NZ_JACAPM010000056.1, on the reverse strand, counting down.
AACGGCAGCAGGTCCAGGTTCAGAGTATCCGACTCATGGAGAAACCCGCTGCGGGTAAAACTGTATTGCACACTGATGCGGTTACGCTCGTTGCGAATGCCCTTGGCAATGGTACGAGCCTCTATCGGTACACCCACTTCATTGGTGTCGGGGTTGCCCCAACCCGTTTCGACGGTGCTGCCCAGCAGATCGGCCGTCACCCATTTCACTGAAAACGATTCGCTCTCGCGCATGCGCCGGTATTTCACCAGCACCGTTGCACCCGATTGAGCCGCCAGCGGGTCAAGCCGGTCAGGGTACTGCTCGGCTTCCACGACTTCAGGCGCATCCAGTTCCACGCCACGGCCCACGGTCAGGAGGGTTGTAAACGAGCGCAAGGTGAGTTTCGGCAGCGGGGTTTCGCGTTCCAGGCTGTAGGTGATGCGCAGTTGGCCATCGAAGTTGTTATCCAGCACCGCACGGCTCACCGGCAGTACCAGTGGCTGGCCCTGTGTCGCACCGTTGATCGTCACCGAACCGCTGGCGGAACCGCCTGTACCCGTGCCCACAATGTTCCATTGGATATGGTCGCGGCTCCTGGTTGCCGTATAGGGTAGCGTCAGCAGCACGCTGTCGCCCACTACGTCAACCGGGTCAACGTTGTCGTCAATCGCCCCCTGCAGGGTGGGAGCAGGCATGGTTTCGAGGCGTTCGTCGATGCGTACTGTCAGCACCCGGGATTTGCGTTCAATCAGCGCACCGTAGGCATGCAACTGGCTGTCTGCGCCGTCATCGACCAGGTAATACACCGCGACATCACCGAGCCCCTTGAACTGTTGCAGTATTTCGCTTGGAACCCGGCGCGTGCCACCCTGGTCCCCGGCCAGTTGCGGGTCGGAATAGCGCATTCCACCGCCCCCTGGAACGATCTGCTCGATGACCAGGGTTTCCATCGAATCGTAGGCGTGTGGCTGGTAGGACGGGATGCTGATAAACGCATCATCGTCCGGGTTGATCAGGCCCAACTCGCTCGGGGTCACGGTCACTGCCGGCATCGAGGTCGGTGTACCCACCACCGTCACGGTGACACTGCCAGACTGCCCGAGGTGGCCACCGGTGGCGGTGTGCCAGACGAATGAAGCCCTGAACGAGCCGCCGATGACGCGCTCGATCAAATCGCGGTCCACCGGGAAGATCTCTTCCCGACCGTTCCTGACTTCGACAGGATCAAGCACCAGTTCTTCGATCGTGCCGTCCGCCAGTGTGGCCGTCAGGGTAATCGTGACCTGGTTTGGGGGCAGCGGGGCCGGTGTCACCCGTGGGGTCTGCAACAGGATTTCGAACAGTGAATTACTTTGCGTGTCGTAATCGATTTGCCGGCTTTCCGCGTCATCCACCAGGAAAAACGGCGCGCTCATCAAGCTGGGGTCCAGTTCGGCGACCAGTCCATACGGCTTGGAGTACTGGTATTTTTCCCCTGAGTAATTCTGAACCACATCGAACACCCTGAAGCGCAGGGTGAGTGCGCCGTTGAGGCCGCCCTTGAGAATATTTTCCTTGCTGATAAATACCCTGATCGGCTGGATACCGGCGGCCTCGGTGGCCGTGACCAGGTGCCTGATCTCAACTCCGTCCCAATAGAACTCAATGGTGTCGTTCTTGCGCACGTTCGGATAGGGCGCAATCACGGCGTATAACCCGCGACTGATCGTGTCCATGTTGATCGTGCTGCTTTCGGGCAAGCCGTCGACACTCAGGCTCAGTTTACTGTGCCATTTGTCGTCACCATTGTTCTCAATCCCGCCGGGACGGGTGGTCTTGATCAATATGCTTTGCGGCGGCGAGGTGCTTTCCTGGCCGCTGCCTGCGCGCACTACCCGCGCGCGCACTTGAACTTCACCTTCAGGCATGCGTTCGGCGATGACGTACATGCCATAACGATCCTGGTCCATCTCGACGACACCAGACGCCTGAAGATCGTTATTGAGGTACAACTCAAAGGCGTCGAAGATGGCCCAGGTGTGCCATTTTTCCAGGACGAAATACGCATAGGGCTGAACATGCCGAATGCCCAGGCCATAGGCGTAAGGTTCATCGGGATACTGGTCAAGCGAGACCGGCGGGAACGCCGAATAGGGCGGGGCCAGGTCTTCAGCTGTGATCACCGGCAGGGGCGCGGGCTCAAGGAGGGCCAGGGGGCTGTCGGAAACAGGTACACCTGGGTCTTCAATGACCGAGGCATTGTCATCGGGGTCGATCGGTTGGTTGGGCATGCTGACCACTCCTTGCTGGAAGTCACGCACAGCGCTGTCTGTGCATATAGGCAAGGGAAATCAAACACCCGCAGCCCCGATAGCGGATAGCTGTGAAAAATGACAGTGCCGACGAACGGTTGTGTCTACACCCAGACGCTCAGCCAGCTTGAGACCAGCAACAACACCGCCATGCAGCGGTTGAACCGTTGCATGGCCTTGGGCGAACGAAACACTCGGCTGCTTCCAGCCCCCAGCAATGCCCACGCGCCGAGGCACGGCAAGGCGATCACAAAGAACGCCAGCGACAGGTACAGCACATGGCTCTGGCGTTCATCGCCATTGCCGGCAAACACGCTCACCACCGCCAGGGCCATCATCCAGGTCTTGGGGTTGACCAGTTGCAGGCTGGCGGCGCCGGCCAGGCCCAGGGGTTTTTGCACGGCAGCCGGGTCGATTGACTCGGCGGGGGCGCTGAAGATCTGCCAGGAAAGGTAGCTGAGCCAGGCGACCCCCAGCCATTGCATCGCTGCCTGCACCCGGGGCCAGTGCGCCAGCGACTGGCCAACGCCGCAGCCTACCAGCAGCACAATCCCCGCCGCCCCCGCGCATGCGCCCAGCACGATAGGCAGCGCGGCTTTGAAGCCATACCGTGCGCTGTTACTCAGCACCAGGATATTGGTGGGGCCAGGGGTGATGGAGGCTACAAAAGCGAATAACAGGAAGGGCAACAGGGTAGGGAACATGGTGGGGCGAGTCCGTAAGTGGGGCGATGGAGTCGATGGTTGCAGGGGCGTGGTGGCGTGTCTGGAAGGTTTGAGCAGGGGCGTGCGGACACGGGCAGGGGATAGTGGCGGGAGAGCTATAGGGGACAAAAAAAGGGACAAGTCCATGGTTTAGATGGACCTGTCCCGGTTATACCTCGGTTAGTTAATCAATAACGCATGACGTAGAGTCCTTGCGAGTCACTGTCGGTGAAATAAGCTTTTGAACCGTTCGGTAGTACTGCAATATTGCCAGATCCAAACCCAATGTCCACGGGTACAGTCGCTATAAGCCTGTCCGTATTTGTGTCAAATATGTTGAAGACCCTGTACCCTGCCGTGTAGACATGAGGAAGTACCGGGTTGACTGCAACCGACCTTCCCCATCCCACCCCAATCACGGTCACCAAACTGTTGGTGTTGGTGTTTATTATCGCCAAGCCATCAGCTCTCGCCAAATAGAGGCGAGGGGTGTTGGTACTTAAAGCCATGGGCCCAATCACTCCCTGAATGACAGTTACAACACTATTGTTTGCAGTATTTATAACAGTCGTATCAACCGCGTTGAAACCGCCGCCATAGGTCGTAAGATAGGCACGCGTATTATTAGGTGAGCGGGCGATGAAGCGAGACTGACCCGCTATTTGAGCTATCCGATTGCCGGTGGCGGCGTCGTAAGTATAAGCACCGCTCCTCGCAGTAACATATAGCCGAGTGCCTGCAGTATTGATCGCCAAGTCCACTATAATTTCATTTACGGTGGCATAGGTCGCAACTCTGGCGAAGGAGGTTGTACTGATTACCGCTATGCTGGTGCGGACCAGGTCCAGGTAGAGTCTTGATCCGTCCGGGTGAATTGCAAGGTGCCCACTGGACTGAATGTCATACGAAGCCGAGTGAATAATGGCGTCCGTTGCTGTGTCGATTACGTAAATCGCAGTTCTACCACCCGCGCCAACAGCGACATAAACGCGGCGCCCGTCAGGGCTGACGACGACCCCGTTTGATGAGTGGAGGAGGGTAGGAATAAATTTGACCTCCGCTAGCCATGTCACGGTATAGGTACTTTGCAGGAGCGGGATGGCTTTTGACTCATCGTCACTGCCGTCATACGTCACTTTGCAGGTCACCGTGAACGTAGTGTTTTTCCCCAGGCTTGCCAGCCAGCTGCGGGAGACAGCTTGGTTGGTGATGCCGTTGGCCGCTTGAGCAGCAGTAATGGCGTGTGCCCTCAGCACCGACAAAGATTCTACACCTGCCGCCTCCAGCGTGATCCATACACGTTGACCTTGCTTGCTCAATTCCCATTTGGCTACTGAGGCGTGTGCATCCCCGGTGAACGCCTGGAGGTCCAGGGTTGTGCCGCTGTTCATGTTATTGATTCGCGGTTGTGGCGGTCTTCCCGCCGGGATCCTGGCCACTGTCAATACCTGCGTTTCTGAAGGCACCGGGCTGCCATTGATGGTGGCGACATAGCGCAACTCAATGGTTTTGCCGACGCTGTCTGCCAGCACTTCATTGGTAATGACGAAATCCACACGACCGCCGTCCAGGCCGTCCTTGGCGTCAATATCCGCAACACCGCCATCCGGGAAAATCCATTGCAACTGGATGGAATGGCTTGGATTCATGCCGCCATACGCCACCGTGACACTGGCGTTGTCTACGTGGTCCAGCGGCTGAATGGTCAGCGTTGCCCCGGGCTGGTCGTTGAACCGTGGGTGTGGCAGCACGGCGGGCAGGGTTTGCACACGGTGTTCACGCACGCCAAACAGCACGGCGGTGTTCTTGTCGGGGCTTTCTGCCAGGCTGACCCAGAAGCGGATGGTCAGGTGCGAGCCATCCATCAAGCGCTGCAGTTTGTCCACTGGCGCGGGTGGCGAGATACCGTTGGCGGCACCGTTTTCGGTGACCAGGTTGGCGGTGTAGGTGTCCTCGCGGTACGGGCTGCCGTCGGCAAACGTGCCCTCCCAACTCATCCACATAAACTGCCCGGCATCGATAAACGGCCAGACGGATACACGGGCGCGGGCCTGGTCATTGAGTTTCGACAGGTCGAGCAGGGTGCTGTCGCCAATGCCGTCGATCGTCGGTGTGGGCAGCCCGGTGAGGGGAAGCAGGTGCAGGTCGACAGTGTCCGAAGGGTACGGAAAGGCGCCACGGTTGAAGTGGTATTGCACGCTGATCTGGTTGCCACCGGGGCGAATACCCCTGGCGATGGTGCGCGCCGGGATGGTCACGAATACTTCGTTGGTGGACGGGTTGCCCAGGGTGTACTCGGTGGCACTGCCCAGCCCGTCGCGGCTCAACCAGTCGACCTTGATCTGGTCGGTGGCCTGCATCGGCCGGTATCTCACGATGACCTTGGCGCCGCTCAATGCGGCCAGGGGGTTGAGTGCGTCGGGGAACAGGGTGGCGCCGTCGATAACCGGACGGTCTAGTTGCACGCCGCGGCCCACGGTCAGGTTGAGCACCTCGGAGCGCAATACCAGGCGTGGCGGGCCGCTGCGTTCGAGGCTATAGGTAATGCGCAGGCTGCCATTATTGTTGTTGTCGAGGATCGCCCGGCTCACCGGGAAAACCAGGGGCTTGCCTGCCGTGCCGCCGTTGATGCGCACAACGCCACTGGCCGAGCCGTCAAGGTCGGAGCCGATGGCGTTCCAGTGGATCAGGTCACCTTCTTCGGTCTGCCCGTGCGGGGCGGGCAAGGTCAGGGGCAGGGTCAGCAGCAAGGTGGGCGTGGTCACATGGCTGGGGTCGATGTTGTTGCCCAGGGCGCCTTCCAGGTGTGCAGTCGGCATGTTGCCGATGCGTTCACCCACGTGGGCGAACAGCTCGCGGGACTTGCGAGTGGTCAATGCGTTGCCGTCCAGGACGTGGCCGGCGCCATCGTTGACCAGGTAATAAAATGCGATGTCGCCCACGCCTTCAAACTGTTTCAGGTGCTCTTTGCTGACGTAGCGCGTGCCGCCCTGGGCGCCCGCCAGTTGTTCTTCCACGTAGTCTTCGCCGCCGCCGCCAGGACGGATATGTTCGATCACCAGGGTTTCCAGCCAGTCCGGGTTGTGGGGTTCGTAGAAGGGGATCTGCACGGTGATGTCCTGATCGGGCTCGATCAGCCCCACCTCGATCGGTGCGACCGTCACTGCCGGCATCGCCACCGGCGTGCCCACCACGCTGACGGAGGTACTGCCGGATTGCTCCACGCGGCCGTCGTTTTTCAGCCACTGGAACGAGACCCGGAAGGACCCGCCCACCAGTTGTTCGATAATCTCCCGGTCGACGGTGACAAATTCAACGCTGAGGTTTCTGTCCACCACCGGGGCCAAGGGGAACACCTGGGTCGAACCGTCGCCCAGGGTACCGAACAAGGTCACCGCCAATTGGTGCCGCGGCAGCGGCGCCGGGGTTTGCCGAGGCACCGTCACCAGCACTTCGAAGGTTGCCTCGCTCTGGGTATCGAAGTCGATCTGGGTCGCCTCTTCGCCATCCACCAGGAAGATCGGTGCAGAAAGCAGGTTCGGATCCAGCTCGCTGTCCAGGAAGTAGGGTTTGGAATACTGGTACTTATCCCCGGAGAAGTTTTGCACCACGTCCGAGACCCGGAACCGCAGGGTCAGCTTGCCGAAATGCCCCCCCTGCAAAATGATGTCCCTGGAGACAAAGACGCGAATCGGCCCTGAACCCGCGACTTCGGCCGGGCTGACGATATGCGTGACTAAAACCCCATCCCACGACAGCTCGATCTGGTCATTCTGGCGCAGGTTTTCATAGCGCTGGATCAGGCACCAGACCCCGCTGTTGGCATTATCTATATTAACGGTGGAGCCCTCAGGCAGGCCTTCCACCGTCATCACCAGGCCCGGGTGCCATTTGCTGCCGGGGTCGTTATCGCGGCCACCGGGGCGGGTGGTCTTGATCAGGATGGTTTGCAGCGGCGACGTACTCTCCTGGCCGCTGCCGGCCCGCACTACGCGGCCGTATATCTGGACGTCGCCTTCGGGGATGAATTCTTCGGGGACGAACAAGTCGTAACGGTCCCGGTCTTCAAGCGCAATATCGGCGGCGACTGCATTGACCAGGTCGTTGAGGTAGAGGGCGTAGAAGTCGTAATTGAAGTTGAACCAGCGTTCGAAGGTCCACTGGGCAAAGGGGCGCACGTGGCGGATTCCCAGGCCGTAGACCCCTCTTTCAGGATACAGCGTGGCATCCAGCGGGACCGACGGATAGGCCGACTTGGGTGGGTCGAGGTCTTCGACGCGGCGCGACGCCAGGCCTGACGATGGGTTATGCAGCACGAGGGCGTTGCCGGGCGGGTTGTTGTCGCCCAGCGGCGCATTATCCGGGGCTATGGGAAAATTGGGCATGGACAGGCTTCCTTGAATGAGGCGCGGCCCTGAGTGGCCGACTGCTGACAAGAAGATCAAACACCTATCGGGGGGCGTGGCGAACCTGTGAGAATTGACAGTGCCGACGAGTGGTGGTGGCGCAGCTAGCGCTGCAAAACGCTTGAACACCGCTTGCGATACGCCGCCGGCGTCAGGCCATACGCCCTCACGAACCAGCGCCCCAGGTGACTCTGGTCGGCAAAGCCCAGGGCAATCGCTACGTCGGCGGGTTGCTTGCCGTTGGCCAGCCAATGCCGGGCGCGGGCCAGGCGCAGTTGCACCAGGTAGGCATGGGGTGGCAGGCCGAAGGCGCTCTTGAAGGCGCGGGTAAGGCGAAAGCGATCGACGCCGCAGGCCAGCGCCAGTTCATCCATGCCCACATCTTGCTGCAGGTGCGCATGCAGGTATTCCCGGGCCTTGTGCGCCACCCGTGGCAGGCGAGGGTCTTCATGGTAGCGGGTGCGCCAGTGCAGTTGCGCAGTGAGGCGTTCGAGCAGTTGGTCCATCGCCTGTTGCCGCACGATGCGCAGCTCACCTCCGTGCAAGGTCTGGAAGGCCCGGCTGGTGGCCAGGGCCAGGCGCGGGTCGCTGGCCAGGGTGCTGGCAAACCCCAGCTGGCTGTCGAGCGGCGCTTCTTCGAACACTGCGCTGACTTCCCGCGCCAACCACTGCGGGTCGAGGTAAAGCATGTGGTAGGTAAAACCGTCCGCCGTGGGCGCATCGCCGTCGTGCAGCTCGCCGGGCTCCACCAGGAACACCTGGCCGGGCACGCTGTTATGGCGGGTGCGCCGGCAGTTGAACTGCTGCACACCTTGTTCCGTGACGCCCACCAGGTAGCTGTCGTGCCAGTGCGGGTCGTAGGCGTGGCCCTCGAAATGCGCGCGCAGGGTCTCGATGCCGGTGTCGGCGTCCTGAGCCAGGTCGATCCAGTTGTGGGCGGCCATAAAATACCTATGGAATGGAACACTGCAGGAGCGAACAAGCTCGCTCCTGCAGGGGCTTAGCGTCTAGAAGGTTTGTGCAGCTTCATCCAAACAATCCGGCGGCGATGTTGATCGAGAACCCCAGGATCGCCGTGTTGAACAGAAACCCGATCAACGATTGCCCCAGCACCACCTTGCGCATGGTACGCGTGGCAACCCCGACATCCGCCGTTTGCACCGCCACGCCGATGGTGAACGAGAAGTACAGGAAGTCCCAGTAATTGGGCGTGCGTAAATCCTCGGCAAAGCGCAGTGCCGGCTCGGGACCGTCCCAGGTGTAATACAGGCGCGCATAGTGCACGCTGAAAATCACCCCGATCAGCAGCCATGAGCCAACCACCGTCAGGCCGGTAAAACCGTAGTGCAACAGGCGCTGGCTATCGCTCAGGTCCTTGGTGCCCACCAGGTTCAGGGTGATGGTCGCCAGGCTGGCAATCGCCGCAATGCACACCATGAACAACACCAGGCCGGCGTTCTCGTCCTCGATCTCGGCGATGCGTTTCACGTCGTCGGCCCGGGAATGGCTGGTGAGCCACAGCATCAGCACCAGGTAGGTCCAGACCCCGGCGTTCCAGCCGATGAGGATTTTGCTGATGATCGTGTCGGCGGGAGCCAGGAGCCCCACCGCCAGGCCCAGGACGGCGGCGGAGGACAGGCGAGGGTGGGTGCGTGCGAGGAAGGGCATGGCGCTCACAAATCAGGGATGTGTAAGCACCATAGCGCATTTATTACGTGTGGCGCTTGCGCACCAGCTTCATGACCACGACGAAGAACACCGGCACAAACACCACCGCCAGCGTCGCGGTAATCATGCCGCCGATCACCCCGGTACCGATGGCCTGCTGGCTGGCCGAGCTGGCGCCCGTGGCAATCGCCAACGGCACCACGCCGAGGATGAACGCCAGGGACGTCATGATGATCGGCCGCAGGCGCAGGCGTGCGGCTTTCAACGTGGCGTCGATCAGGTCTTCACCCTGGTCATACAGGTCCTTGGCAAACTCGATGATCAGGATCGCGTTCTTCGCCGACAGCCCAATGATAGTAATCAGGCCGACCTTGAAGAACACATCGTTGGGCATCCCGCGCAAGCTTACGGCCAATACCGCGCCGAGCACGCCGAGGGGCACCACCAGCAGCACCGAGGTCGGAATCGACCAGCTCTCATACAGCGCCGCCAGGCACAGGAACACGATCAGCAGCGACAAACCGAGCAGCAGCGGTGCCTGGGAGCCGGACAAGCGTTCCTGCAACGACAGGCCGGTCCATTCCTGGCCCAGGCCGGCGGGCAGTTGGCTGACCAGGCGCTGGATTTCCTCCATCGCCTCGCCGGTACTGTGGCCCGGTGCCGATTCACCGGAAATCGCGATGGCCGGGTAGCCGTTGTAGCGGGTCAACTGGGCGGGGCCCTGAATCCAGCGCGCCTCGACGAAGGCCGACAGCGGCACCATCTTCCCGGCATTGTTGCGCACATGGATCTTCATCAGGTCGGCCACCTGGCTGCGCTGATCACCTTCGGCCTGCACCACCACCCGCTGCATGCGGCCCTGGTTGGGGAAGTCGTTGATATAGGCCGAACCGATGGCCGAGGACAGCACATTGCCGATATCGGCAAAGGAAATGCCCAGGGCATTGGCTTGCTTGCGGTCCACCTCAAGCTGTACTTGCGGAGCTTCGGCCAGGGCGCTTTCACGCACGTTGGCCAGGATCGGGCTTTTCTCGGCAGCGGCCAGCAGTTCGGTGCGGGCCTCCATCAACGCGGCATGGCCGACGCCACCACGGTCCTGCAGGCGGAACTCGAAACCACTGGAGGTGCCCAGGCCATCCACCGGCGGTGGCAGGATTGCATAGGCAATCGCGTCCTTCAGCTCGCTGAAAGCCGCGTTGGCACGGTCCGCAATGGCCGCGGCGGAATCCTTGCTGCTGCGCTCCGACCAGTCCTTGAGCGTGGTAAACGCCAGCGCGGCGTTCTGCCCCGAACCGGAGAAGCTGAAACCCATGATCATCGTGGTATCGCCCACGCCTGGCTCGCCGGCGTTGTGTGCCTCGATCTGCTCGGCCACCTGCACCGTGCGGTTTTTGCTGGCGCCCGGCGGCAGCTGGATATCGGTGATGGTGTAGCCCTGGTCTTCCACCGGCAGGAAGGAGGAGGGCAGGCGGGCGAACAACACCCCAAGCCCCACCACCAGCACCAGATAGATCAACAGGTAACGCCCGCTGCGCTTGAGGGCGTAGGCCACCCAGCCTTCATAGCGGTCGGTGAACTGCTCGAAGCGCCGGTTGAACCAGCCGAAGAACCCGCCTTTCTCATGGTGCTCGCCCTTGGCAATCGGCTTGAGCAAGGTCGCGCACAGGGCTGGGGTCAAGGTCAGGGCGAGGAATGCCGAGAACAGGATCGAGGTGGCCATCGACAACGAGAATTGCTGATAGATCACGCCCACCGAACCCGGCATGAACGCCATCGGCAGGAACACCGCCACCAGCACCAGGGTGATACCGACAATCGCCCCGGTAATCTGGCCCATGGCCTTGCGGGTGGCCTCCTTGGGCGACAGGCCCTCGGTAACCATGATCCGCTCGACGTTCTCCACCACCACAATCGCATCGTCCACCAAAATGCCGATGGCCAGCACCATGCCGAACATGGTCAGCACGTTGATCGAGAAGCCCAGCAACAGCATCGTCGCAAAGGTACCCATCAAGGCGATCGGCACCACCAGCGTCGGGATCAGCGTGTAGCGGATGTTCTGCAGGAACAGGAACATCACCGCAAACACCAGCAACATCGCTTCGCCCAGGGTGTACACCACCTTGGTGATCGAGACCTTCACGAACGGCGAGGTGTCGTACGGAATTTTGTATTCGACGTTGGCCGGGAAGTAGCGCGCCAGTTCGTCCATCTTCGCCCGCACCAGGGTTGCGGTGCTCAAGGCGTTGGCGCCCGGTGACAGCTGCACGCTGACGGCGGTGGACGGCTTGCCGTTCAGGCGGGTGGAGAACTGGTATTCCTGGCTGCCGATTTCCACCCGCGCCACGTCACCGACGCGCACGGTGGAACCGTCCGGGTTGGCCTTGAGCACGATGTCGGCAAATTCGGCCGGGGTCGACAGTTGGCCTTTCACCAGGATCGACGCGGTGATCTCCTGGGTCTTGGTGCCTGGCAAATCGCCGATGCTGCCGGCCGACACTTGGGCGTTCTGCGCCGCAATCGCCGCGTTGACGTCGGCCGGGGTCAGGTTGAAGCCGATCAGCTTCTGCGGGTCGATCCAGATGCGCATTGCGCGTTCGGCGCCGTACAGCTGGGCCTTGCCCACACCGTCCAGGCGCTTGAGTTCGTTCATCACGTTGCGCGCCAGGTAATCGCTGAGCGCCACGTCATCGAGCTTGCCGTCACTGGAGGTCAGGGTCACCAGCAGCAGGAAGCCGGCGGAGACTTTCTCCACCTGCAAGCCTTGCTGCGTCACGGCTTGGGGCAGGCGCGGCTCCACGGCCTTGAGACGGTTTTGCACGTCAACCTGGGCCATCTCCGGGTCGGTGCCCGGCTGAAAGGTGGCGGTGATGGTGGCCGAACCGAGGCTGCTCTGGGATTCGAAATACAGCAGGTGATCGGCGCCGTTAAGCTCCTGCTCGATCAGGCTGACCACGCTTTCGTCCAGGGTTTGCGCGGAGGCACCCGGGTACACCGCATAGATCTCGACTTTCGGCGGCGCGACGTTGGGGTACTGCGCCACCGGCAACTGCGGGATGGCGAGGGCGCCGGCCAGCAGGATAAACAGGGCGACCACCCAGGCGAAGATCGGGCGGTCAATAAAGAACTGCGGCATGTTTAACGATCCTTATTGGCCGGATGCCTGGGCGATGGGCGCGGGGCTGTCGTCGACCTGGACTTTCTCGCCAGGGCGGGCGTGTTGCAGGCCTTCGACGACGATACGGTCACCGGCCTTCAGGCCGCGGGTCACCACCCAGCGGTCATTGACCACCGAACCCAGTTCTACCGGCTGCTGGCTCACGGTTTGCTCGGCGTCCAGCATTAACACCATTGGGATCCCGGCGCTGTCGCGGGTGATCGCCCGTTGCGGCACGCTGATGCCTTGCTGGTCGACGGCTTGCTCCAGGCGCACGCGGATAAAGCTGCCGGGCAGCAGGTCGAGATCCGGGTTGGGGAACTCACTGCGCAAGATGATCTGCCCGGTGCCCGGGTCGACGCTGATCTCGGCGAACAGCAACTTGCCCGGCAGCGGGTACAGGCTGCCGTCATCCTGGATCAGCGTGGCCTTGGCCTGGTCCTGGCCGACTTGCTTCAAGTGCCCGGCGCGAAAGGCCCGGCGCAGGTCGTTCAGCTCGCGGGTGGATTGGGTCAGGTCGGCGTGGATCGGGTCCAGTTGCTGGATCAGCGCCATCGGTGTGGCTTCGTTCTGGCCCACCAGCGCACCTTCGGTCACCAGCGCACGGCCAATCCGACCGGAAATCGGCGCAGTCACGGTGGCATAACCCAGGTTCAATTTGGCGCGCTGCACGGCGGCCTGGTTGGCGGCCACATCGGCGGCGGTTTGCCTGGCGGCGGCGCGGGCGTTGTCGTATTCCTGGCCGCTGATGGCGTTGCCTTCCACCAGTTGGCTGTAGCGCTGCTCTTGCAGGCGCGCCTGGAATGCATTGGCCTCGGCCTTGCGCAGGCTGGCCTGGGCGCTGTCGAGGTCGGCCTTGAACGGCGCCGGGTCAATCCGGAACAGCACATCGCCCTGTTTGACGTCATGGCCTTCCTGGAACACCCGTTGCAACACCACGCCGGCCACCCGGGCGCGCACTTCGGCGATGCGTGGCGCGGCAATCCGTCCGCTCAACTCGCTGGTGATGGACAGGGGCTTGGCTTCCAGGGTTTCGATCCGCACCTTGGCCAGCGGCGCCTCGGCGGCGTCGTCCGCCGACTTGCCACACGCGCTCAACGCCAGTGTCAGGGCCAACAGGCAAAACGGCGCAAACAGATTCTTCGACATGCTCATATCCCAATATTGACTGGCGCATCCTACGGGCGCCCCCGCCACAGTGCTGTGAAGCTCTGTAGGTGGTGTGTGAAGAAATGTAAGGTGCGACCCACAGATGCACGCGGGCGTATATCCTTCATAACCGCCGAACCTTACACGATCTTCCTGATACCGAAGATCAAATGTGGGAGCGGGCTTGCTCGCGAAGGCGGTGTGTCAGTCGCCGTGTGCGTTAACTGAAACACCGCTTTCGCGAGCAAACCCGCTCCCACATTGGATTTGCGTACTACTCAGAAATTGTATTATTTGGAAATACCATGCCCAACATTCTTCTGGTGGAAGACGACGCCGCGCTCTCCGAATTGATCGCCAGTTACCTGGAACGCAACGGCTATCACGTCAGTGTGCTCAGCCGTGGCGACCACGTGCGTGAGCGTGCGCGGCTCAACCCACCGGACCTGGTGATTCTCGACCTGATGCTGCCGGGCCTCGACGGCCTGCAGGTCTGCCGGTTGCTGCGGGCCGACTCGGCCACGCTGCCGATCCTGATGCTCACCGCCCGCGACGACAGCCATGACCAGGTGTTGGGCCTGGAAATGGGCGCCGACGACTACGTCACCAAACCCTGCGAGCCGCGGGTATTGCTGGCGCGGGTGCGAACCTTGCTGCGCCGCAGCAGCCTCACCGAACCCCAGGTGGCCAACGACCAGATCCTGATGGGCAACCTGTGCATCGACCTGTCGGAACGCACCGTGACCTGGCGCGGCCAGCCGGTTGAGCTGTCCAGCGGTGAATACAACCTGCTGGTGGTGCTGGCCCGGCACGCCGGCGAAGTGCTCAGCCGCGACCAGATCCTGCAACGCCTGCGCGGCATCGAGTTCAACGGCACCGACCGTTCGGTGGACGTGGCGATTTCCAAGCTGCGGCGCAAGTTCGACGACCACGCGGGCGAGGCGCGCAAGATCAAGACGGTGTGGGGCAAGGGCTACTTGTTCAGCCGTTCCGAGTGGGAATGCTGAGCCATGTTTCGCGTCCTGATTCGGCTGTACCTGATCACCATCGTCACCTTCGCCGCCGCGATTTACCTGGTGCCCCGGGCGGTGATCCAGCTGTTTGAACACCGTTACATGAACTACAACATCGAGCAGTCCCGAGGCATGCAGAGCCTGATCGTCAAGGAGTATCGACGGGTGCCGATGGAGCAGTGGGCCAATGTCACCGTGCGACTGTCGGCGGATTTCGCGCCGCTGAAGGTGCAACTGCTGCGTATCCAGGACGCCAGCTACACCCCTGAAGAACAGCGCCTGCTGGAAAAAGACCAGATGGTGATTCGCCTGGGCGAGTGGGGCTGGGCGGACGACGTCAGCTCGGCCCTGGACGACCAGTTGGTGGTCAAGGTCTCGGTACCGCCGGACCCGCTGGACATGAACCTGCTGTACTGGAGCATGAACGTGCTGATCGGCGCGGCGCTGCTGGCATGCCTGCTGTTCTGGCTGCGGCCCCACTGGCGCGACCTGGAGCGCCTGAAAAGCACCGCCGCGCAACTCGGCCAGGGCAACCTTGCGGCCCGCACAAAAATCCCGCCCAGCTCCAACATCGGCAGCCTGGCGGCGGTGTTCGACACCATGGCCAACGACATCGAACAGCTGCTCAACCAGCAACGCGACTTGCTCAATGCCGTCTCCCATGAACTGCGTACGCCGCTGACGCGCCTGGACTTCGGCCTGGCCCTGGCGCTGTCCGACGACCTCCCGGCGGCCAGCCGTGAGCGGCTGCAAGGGTTGGTGGCGCACATTCGCGAGCTGGATGAGCTGGTGCTGGAGCTGCTCTCCTACAGCCGTTTGCAAAACCCGGCGCAAACACCCGAGCGGGTGGAAGTGGTGCTGGATGAGTTCATCGACAGCATCCTGGGCAGCGTCGACGACGAACTGGAAAACCCCGATATCGTGATGGACGTGGTGCTGGACTGCGCCGTGGAACGCTTCACCCTGGACCCGCGCCTGACCGCCCGGGCCCTGCAAAACCTGCTGCGCAACGCCATGCGGTATTGCGAGCGGCGAATTCAGGTGGGGGTGAAGGTGTGTCCCAGGGGGTGCGAGATTTGCGTGGATGATGACGGTATTGGCATTCCGGTTGACCAGCGGGAGCGGATTTTCGAGCCGTTCTACCGGCTGGATCGCAGCCGGGATCGAGCCACTGGCGGTTTTGGCCTGGGATTGGCCATCAGCCGGCGGGCGCTGGAGGCGCAGGGCGGAACATTGACGGCCCAGGCTTCGCCATTGGGTGGTGCACGCTTCCGGCTCTGGCTGCCGAGTTAAAGAACACCACAAAACCATTGTGGGAGCTGGCTTGCCTGCGATGGCGGTGGGTCAGCTTGCATCTTTGCTAACTGATACACCGCCATCGCAGGCAAGCCAGCTCCCACATTTGATCTTCATCGTTCTTCAGTCCCGAATTTGGCGTTTGCACAGCCTTACCACCTCACGCGGTGCCTTGTTATAGTTCGGCCCCTATTCCAGCCGCCAGTCAAGGATCACTGCCATGTCCGAATACCAAGCCTTTGTCGTCGAACTCAGCGGCAACGTCGCCCATGTGCAGCTCAATCGCCCGGAAAAGATCAACGCGATGAACGCGGCGTTCTGGACCGAGATCATCGACATCTTCCAATGGGTCGAAGACACCGACGCGGTGCGAGCCGTGGTCATCAGCGGCGCCGGCAAGCATTTCTCCTCCGGCATCGACCTGATGCTGCTGGCCTCGGTCGCCAACGAGTTCGGCAAGGACGTGGGCCGCAACGCGCGCCTGCTGCGGCGCAAGATCCTCGAACTGCAAGCTTCCTTCAACGCCGTCGACAACTGCCGCAAGCCGGTACTCGCGGCGATCCATGGCTACTGCATCGGCGGCGCCATCGACCTGATCAGCGCCTGTGACATGCGCTACGCCGCCGAAGATGCGCAATTCTCCATCAAGGAAATCGACATCGGCATGGCCGCCGACGTCGGCACCCTGCAACGCCTGCCGCGCATCGTCGGCGACGGCATGCTGCGCGAGCTGGCCTACACCGGCCGCCAGTTCGGCGCCGAAGAGGCCTGCAGCATCGGCCTGGTGAATCGGGTGTACAGCGATCACCAGAGCCTGCTGGCCGGCGTGATGGAAATCGCCCGGGAAATAGCCGCCAAATCACCGATCGCGGTCACCGGCACCAAGGCGATGATCAGCTACATGCGTGACCACACGATCAATGACGGTTTGGAATACGTTGCCACCTGGAACTCAGCTATGTTGCAATCCAACGACCTGCGCGTGGCCATCGCGGCCCATATGAGCAAGCAGAAACCCGACTTCGTGGATTGACTGAACATGACCCCAGGCTGGATTACCACAACGCTGCTGGACAATGACGCCCCGGGCGGCTGGGCCGTGGCCCGCAGCCGTGAAGGCTTTTTACACGACCAGAACGGCCCGCTGTTTCCCCGGGAATGGCTCAAGCGCCAGGACCTCTCGGTGTTCGCCGAGCATGGCATCGGCCACCTGGACGGCGAGCCGGTGTACCTGCTGGAACTCAACAGCCCCGCCGACGTGCCGGGCTGCGGCTGGCAGGGCCTGCGGGCATTCATGCTGCAGGGCGATCACACGCTGTACAAAGTCCTGGGCTACGCCGCGCAAATCGGCACCTGGGCCCGGGAGCATCGTTTTTGCGGCAGTTGCGGCCAGGCGATGGTGCAGGTGCCACGGGAGCGGGCGATGTTCTGCCAGGCCTGTGACCTGCGCAGCTACCCGCGGATCTCGCCGAGCATGATCGTGTTGGTGACCCGTGGCGACGAGATCCTGCTGGCCCGTTCGCCGCGCTTTGTCACGGGGGTCTACAGCACCCTGGCGGGGTTTGCCGAGCCGGGCGAGTCGGCCGAGGACTGCCTGATTCGCGAGGTGCGTGAAGAAGTGCAGGTGGAGGTCAAGAACATCCAGTACATGGGCAGCCAGTGCTGGCCGTTCCCGCACTCGATGATGCTGGGCTTTCACGCCGAGTACGCTGGCGGCGACATTGTGCCCCAGGCTGACGAGATCGAAGACGCGCAGTGGTTCAACATCCATGAACTGCCGCCGTTGCCGGCGTCGCGCTCGATTGCGCGCTACCTGATCGACCTCTACCTGGCCCGTCGCCTAGGTCACGCTGAACCAGTGCTGCCAGGCTAGGCGCACCGTCAGGCCGAGCACCACGGTGATGAACACCGGGCGAATGAACTTGGCGCCGCCGCTGATGGCGCTGCGTGCGCCAAAAAACGCGCCGCACATCACCGACACGCCCATGCACAGGCCGACAATCCAGTCTACCGAGCCATTGAAAATGAACACCGTCAGCGCCGCCGCGTTGCTGACGAAGTTCATGCTGCGCGCCACGCCGCTGGCCTTTACCAGGTCGATGGGGTGCAACAGCATGGTACTCACGGTCCAGAACGCCCCGGTGCCCGGGCCGGCGACGCCGTCGTAGAAACCCAGGCCAAAGCCCTGGGTGGACTGCCATTTCTTCTTGATCGGTGCGTCGTTGTCCAGCGCCGCCTTGGGCGTGCCGCCGAACAGCAAATACAAACCGCAGCCGAACACAATCACCGGGAGCATCTTGTTCAGGGTTTCTGCCGGCAGGTAATGGGCCACGACCGCGCCGGTGAGTGCACCGACCAGGGTGCCGACGATGGCGTGCACCCACTGGCGCGGATGAAACAGCTTGCGCCGGTAGAAGGTAAAGCTGGCAGTGGCCGAGCCGAAGGTGGAACTGAGCTTGTTGGTGCCCAGCACCAGGTGGGGCGGCATGCCGGCGGTCAGCAGGGCGGGCGTGGTGAGCAGGCCGCCACCGCCGGCGATGGCGTCGATGAAACCGGCGATAAAGGCAACCACGGCGAGGATCGCCAGGGTGGTGAGGTCAACGCTGAGTTCGAAAGGCATGGGCAAGACTTAGTCGGCAGGGCGCAGCAAGGGCTGCGCGAAAGGCCGGTATCTTACCGATTAGCGTGGGGGCCTGCGACTATGATCGTTCCCACGCTCTGCGTCACGGGATGCATTCCCAATGTGGGAGCGGGCTTGCTCGCGAATGCGCAGTGTCAGTCACCGGATAGAGTGGCTGATCCACCGCGTTCGCGAGCAAGCCCGCTCCCACATTTCAACCGTGCCCGCTTGGCTATTTATGTGTTTCGACCCACTCCAGTGCGGTCCGCCAGATGCAGATCCCCAGGAAGTACGCCGACATCAGCAACCACAGGCCCAGGGTCAGGCGATTGGTGTACGGGAAGTCGATCACCAGCAGCAGGCTGCACAGCAACCAGATGGTGGTCACGGCAATATTGATCGGCATGAAGCGCTTGACCCGGAACGGGTGCAGGAACTTCATCGGCGTCACGGTCAGCAACGCCAGGCCGATCACGGTGAGCAAGGTGACCCAGGCTTCCGGCTGGATGATATAGACGCACAGCGCCACCACGTTCCATGCGGCGGGGAAGCCGACGAAGTAGTTGTCCTTGCTCTTCATGTTGACGTTGCAGAAGCAGAACAGCGACGACACCAGAATCACCGACACCGTAAACAACGGGGTGAAGTCCGGCAGGGCGATATAGCGATAGATAAACAGCGCCGGAATAAACACGTACGTCAGGTAATCAATCACCAGGTCCAATACCGAGCCATCGAAGCTTGGCAGCACTGTTTGCACATTCACCCGTCGCGCGAGAGAGCCGTCGACCCCATCGACGATCAAGGCCAGGCCCAGCCACAGCAGGCAAGCCTTGGGCTGGTTGTCGAGCAGTGCCAGGGTGGCCAGGAAGGCCAGCACCACGCCGGTGGCGGTAAAACCATGGGCGCCCCAGGCCTTGAGACGGGCTACATGCAGGGTCGATATCACAGGGGCGTTCTCCAAAAGGTGAAACAGGGCAGCCGACGGGGTAGCACCGTCGAATCTGGCCAGAGTGTGCAGGTATCGACCGGGAAGGGTGGGATAAGGTTCACCACCCGGCGTAGGTTAAGCGTAGCAAGCGCAGGACGTTTCGGCATCAGCCTTGGCGAAACACCAGTGCCTTTAATCCGCTTTGCGGGTCGATATCGGGGAATTCCGGCGGGTTTTCCAGCCGCTGGTCAAAGCGCAGGCCAGGCGCTTCGCGGGTTACGCCGTCGATCAGGAAGTCTTCGCCGAACGCCGGGTCGTTCATGCACGCCAGCACCGTACCCTGGGCCGTGAGCAAATCCGGCAGGCGACGCAGCACCCGCTGGTAGTCCTTGGTCAAAAGGAAACTGCCTTTCTGGAACGAGGGCGGGTCGATGATCACCAGGTCGTACGGGCCGCTGTTGGTGACCTTGGCCCACGACTTGAACAGGTCGTGGCCGAGGAACGTCACCTTGCTCAGGTCGTGGCCGTTCAGGCGGTGATTGTCACGACCACGGCTCAGGGCGCCTCGGGCCATGTCCAGGTTCACCACATGCTCGGCGCCGCCTTCGATGGCGGCCACGGAGAAACCACAGGTGTAGGCGAACAGGTTCAGCACCCGCAGGCCATGAGCCTGTTCGCGTACCCAGTTGCGGCCGTAACGCATGTCGAGGAACAGCCCACTGTTCTGCTTTTTGCCCAGGTCGATCAGGTAGCGCAGGCCGCCTTCGGTGATGGTCAGTTCGTCGACCACCTCGCCCAGCAGCCATTCGGTGGTGCTTTGCGGCAGGTAGCGGTGTTGCAGCGCCACGGTATGGGCGCCGAATGACCGCCAGTCGATCTGCATCAGCACCTGCTTCAAGGCCTCAAGCTCCGTGGCTTCTGGCTCCTTGAACAGCGAGACCAGCACCACGCCTTGCAGCCAGTCCACCGTCAGTTGCTCCAGGCCCGGCCAGCAGCGGCCACGCCCGTGAAACAGGCGCCGGGTCTCGGCGGGGACGGTTTGCAGGGCGTTCAGCAAATGGGTGTGCAGGGTGGCGAGTGCGTCTGGGTTCATCGGGCAACGTCGGTCATTGAGCGGGCGGCATTTTAAACACAATTGCGGGGTGTTCGGGAGTTGAAGCACAACGTGCTTTGAATTTGCTGATTGGCAGTGATTTATGCTCAAAAGGCCCCGAGAGGCGGCGCACAACAGTCAAAAAATCCCTTGGCACCGACATAAACTGGAAAAAAAGCCCGGAGGTGCCCATGAACGGTTTCGCGAGTGCAGTGAGTCAGACAGCGATGGACCAGGAAGAACTGGCCGAATGGCGCGATGCCCTGGCCTCCCTGGTGGCCAACGCCGGCGCGGCGCGCGCACGGGAGATCCTCGACATGCTGGCGGATGCCGGCGGCGCGCCGCACATCGCCTGGAAACCCCGGCATGGCACGCCCTACATCAATAGCATCGCCGTGGAGCAGCAACCGCCGTTTCCCGGCGACCTGGCCACCGAAGAACGCTTGGCCTCAGTGGTGCGCTGGAACGCCCTGGCCATGGTAGTGCGCGCCAACCAGGCCTATGGCGAACTGGGCGGGCATATCGCCAGCTACGCCAGCGCGGCGGATTTGTTCGAGGTGGGCTTCAACCACTTTTTCCGTGCCCGCAACGACAGTTTTGGCGGCGACCTGGTGTTCTACCAGCCACATTCCGCCCCCGGCATCTATGCTCGCGCCTTCCTTGAAGGGCGCCTGAGCGAGGCCGACCTGGCCCACTATCGCCAGGAAATCGGTGCCGGCAAGGCGGGCGCCCGAGGTTTGTCCAGCTATCCCCATCCGTGGTTGATGCCGGACTTTTGGCAATTTCCCACCGGGTCCATGGGCATTGGCCCCATCAGCTCGATTTTCCAGGCGCGGTTCATGCGCTACCTGCAACACCGCGGCTTGCAGGACACCACCGACCGCCACGTATGGGGCGTATTCGGCGACGGCGAGATGGACGAACCGGAAAGCATGTCGGCGCTGACCCTGGCCGCCCGTGAAGGCCTGGACAACCTGACCTGGGTGGTCAACTGCAACCTGCAACGGCTCGACGGCCCGGTGCGTGGCAACGGGCGAATTATCGACGAGCTGGAGGCGTTGTTCGCCGGTGCCGGCTGGAACGTGATCAAGCTGGTCTGGGGCTCGGATTGGGACGCCTTGCTGGCCAAGGACGCCGACGGCTCGCTGGTACGCACCTTGTCGCAGACGGTGGACGGACAGTTCCAGACCTTCGCCGCCAAGGACGGCGCCTACAACCGCGAACATTTCTTCGGCCAGAGCGAGGCGCTGTCCAAACTGGTCGAGGGCCTGAGCGACGAGCAGATCGACCGGCTCAAGCGTGGCGGCCATGACATGGTCAAGATCCACGCGGCCTATCACGCGGCGCGCCGGGTCGCCGGCAAACCCACGGTGATCCTGGCCCAGACCAAAAAGGGCTTTGGCATGGGCGAGGCCGGGCAGGGCAAGATGACCACCCACCAGCAGAAGAAGCTCGACCGCGAGGCCTTGATCGCCTTCCGCAATCGCTTCCAGTTGCCGCTGTCGGATGAACAGGCCGAATCCCTGAGCTTCTACAAGCCCGCTGAAGGCAGCCTCGAAATGCGGTACTTGCACCAACGCCGCGCCATCCTCGGTGGGTATGTGCCGAGCCGTGGCCAGCAGGCACCCACCGTAAGTGTCCCGCCGGTGTCGGGCTACGGCGCGTTTGCCACCCAGGCGGAGGGCAAGGAAATGTCCACCACCATGGCCTTTGTGCGCATGCTGACCAATCTGCTCAAGGACAAGGCCCTCGGCCCGCGCATCGTGCCCATCGTCGCCGACGAAGCGCGCACCTTCGGCATGGCCAACCTGTTCAAGCAGATCGGCATCTATTCCAGCGTCGGCCAGCGCTACGAGCCCGAAGACATCGGCTCGATCCTCAGCTACCGCGAAGCCACCGACGGGCAGATCCTTGAAGAAGGCATCAGCGAAGCCAGCGCCATCAGTTCCTGGGTCGCGGCCGCCACCAGTTATTCGGTGCATGGCCTGCGGATGCTGCCGTTTTACATCTACTACTCGATGTTCGGTTTCCAGCGCGTGGGGGACCTGATCTGGGCCGCCGCCGACCAGCGTGCCCGAGGTTTCCTGCTGGGCGCCACTGCCGGGCGCACCACCCTGGGTGGCGAAGGCTTGCAGCACCAGGACGGCAGCAGCCACCTGATGGCCGCCACCGTGCCCAATTGCCGCGCCTACGACCCGGCGTTTGCCGGCGAGTTTGCGGTGATCCTCGACCATGGCATGCGCCAGATGCTGGAGCACGATGTGGACGAGTTCTACTACGTGACCCTGATGAACGAAAACTACCCGCAGCCGAGCCTGCCGGAAGGCGTCGAAGCGGCGATCATCAAAGGCATGTACCGGCTGAGCGGGCAGCCTGGCGGCAAGGTCCGGTTGCTCGGCTCCGGCACGCTGGTGCGCGAAGCCCAGGCAGCGGCGCAATTGTTGGCGGAGGATTGGCAGGTTGACGCTGAAGTGTTCAGTGTCACCAGCTTCAGCGAACTGGCCCGGGACGCCCGTGACGTGGAACGCTGGAACCGCCTGCATCCGCAACAGCCGGCGCGGCGCAGCCACCTGGCGGAGTGTTTGCCCAAGGGCGCGCCGGTGGTGGCGGTATCTGACTATGTAAGGGCGGTGCCGCAGATGATTGGGTCGTACGTGGATTCGGCTTACACCGTGCTGGGGACGGATGGCTTTGGTCGCAGCGATACCCGGGCGGCGTTGCGGGATTTCTTCGAGGTGGACCGCCATCACATCGTGCTGGCGGCGCTGACGGCGTTAGTGGAGCAGGGGAGTCTGGACAGGCAGGTTTGCCAGCAGGCGATAAAGCGTTATGGGGTGCAGACCGATCGCGAGCCGTCCTGGACCTCCTGAGCGACAAAGATCTAAATGTGGGAGCGGGCTTGCTCGCGAATGCGGTGTGTCAGTCAATATATCCGGCAACTGATACACCGCTTTCGCGAGCAAGCCCGCTCCCACACTGGTTCTGTGTGGTTGTCTAAATACTGGCTATCAACGGCGCCCCAAACGATTCCCGCAGAAACCCCGGCGCGATATACCGCTCGTAATGCGCCTCGGACAACAGGAAAAACTCCCGGTCAATCGCATCCCGCAAATCTGCCAGATTGCGCTCGCGAAACTCCGGCAACAGCGCCAACCCATACGCATCCAGCTTCGAAATCACCCGCGCGCCCCGGGCAATCAACTGGTATGCCCAGCAATACGGCGACTGGTGGGGCACAAAGCGGATCTTGCGGTCTTCCAGTTGCTGGCGCAGGCGCTGCGGGTCCAGGACCTGCAGCTTGCTGGTCATCACCTGCACCAGCAGTTGTTCCAGGCGCAGCCACACCGCCTGTTTCTCCTCGGCGTTGTAGCCGTTCCACTGAATCACCTCATGGTGATAGCGCTTGCAGCCCCGGCATACCAGGTCTCCGTAAACGGTGGAGCACAGGCCGACGCAGGGTGTCTTGATGGTTTGATTGGGCATAAAAAAACATCGACAGGTGAAACAACACGGCCCCCGAAGGGGCCGCTTTAAATCAATCCCAGCTCAGCGCGCCGCCAGTCTGGTACTCGATCACACGGGTCTCGAAGAAGTTCTTCTCTTTCTTCAAGTCCATGATCTCGCTCATCCACGGGAACGGGTTAGTCGTCCCTGGATACTCTTCCTTCAACCCAATCTGCGACAGACGACGGTTAGCGATGAACTTGAGGTAATCCTCCATCATCGCCGCGTTCATGCCGAGTACGCCGCGCGGCATAGTATCGCGAGCGTATTCAATCTCCAGCTGAGTCCCTTGCAGGATCATCTGGGTCGCTTCTTCCTTCATCTCGGCATCCCACAAGTGCGGGTTTTCGATTTTGATCTGGTTGATCACATCGATACCGAAGTTCAGGTGCATCGACTCATCCCGCAGGATGTACTGGAACTGCTCGGCCACCCCGGTCATTTTGTTCCGACGGCCCATGGACAAAATCTGGGTGAAGCCGCAGTAGAAGAAGATACCTTCCAGTACGCAGTAGTACGCCACCAGGTTGCGCAGCAGCTCTTTATCAGTCTCAACGGTGCCGGTTTCGAACTTCGGATCGGAGATCGAACGGGTGTACTTCAAGCCCCAGGCAGCCTTTTTGGCGACCGATGGAATCTCGTGGTACATGTTGAAGATCTCGCCTTCATCCATGGCCAGCGATTCGATGCAGTACTGGTAGGCGTGGGTGTGGATCGCTTCTTCGAAGGCCTGGCGCAGGATGTACTGGCGGCACTCCGGGTTGGTGATCAGGCGGTACACGGCCAATACCAGGTTGTTGGCGACCAACGAATCCGCAGTGGAGAAGAAGCCGAGGTTGCGCATCACGATGCGACGCTCGTCGTCGGTCAGGCCTTCCGGGTTTTTCCACAGGGCGATGTCGGCGGTCATGTTGACCTCTTGCGGCATCCAGTGGTTGGCGCAGCCGTCGAGGTACTTCTGCCAGGCCCAGTCGTACTTGAAAGGTACGAGTTGGTTGAGGTCGGCGCGGCAGTTGATCATGCGCTTTTCGTCAACGGCGACGCGGGCGGCGGAGCCTTCGAGTTCGGCGAGGCCTTCGGCGACGTCGAGCTTGTCGAGGGCGGCCTTGGCCCGGATGATCGCGGCGGAGTCGCTGGCGGTCACGTTGCGGGCTTCAAGGGCGGCGGCAGCGCCGGCACCGTCGAGGCGGTCCATGTTGGCTTCGGTGGCGTGGCCGGCGTTGGCGCCCCGGATGACTACGTCACCGGTGTCTGGTTGATCTGCTTCATCCCAACTCAGCATTGAATTGCTCCTTCGTGGTCCGTCTGACGGCGTGGGCTTCGATTCACCCAGCGTGTTCAAAAATGTGCGTTTTGCAGGCTTCAAGGCATTGAAATACTGCGCATAGTGTGGTCGGTGTTCAGCGTTCTTGCACACTATGTAGTGGTTGTCTGTGTTTGTGGGCACACTATATGGGGTGTAACAACGATGGTCAACGCACAAGACCAGGCCGATGGTCGCAGGGCCATGACTAAAACTCACAGCCCCATGACTTTTAATGGTTACGGCCGCTACCCGGGCCAGTGCTAAAAATTCGCCAACCAGCTCCCCATAACAAAAAAGAGCGTTTGCGAAATGAAAGCACTTGATCTGTACATCGGCGAAGGCTTCGAAGGCCCAGGCGTCAATGCTGCCCACATCAACATCCTCATCGGCCCGCGCAACGGTCCGGCCGGCCAGGCGTTTGCCAACAGTTTGGCGTCGCCAAGCCAGGGCCATTGCCCGTTCATGGTGATTGCCCAGCCGAACATCCCGGTCAAACCCATGACCCTCTACGTCAACAAGGCCGCCATCGGCAGCGACCTGCACGGCAATGCCACCTGGGGCGCGTCCCAGGCCGGGATCGCCAAGGCGGTGCTCGAAGCCCTGCTCGACGGCACCCTGCCGCCGGAAGCCGAGGACGAGTGGGCGATTGTCACCGCCAACTGGGTCAACCCGGCCTGCGACGACCTGGATGCGGTCTACCTCAACAACTACAACGCCTGCCGCACTGCGATCCGCGCCGCCCTCACAGGCTTGCCGCACACCGCGCAACTGGCGGATGTGGTCAACCACATCAGCAACCCTTTCTACACGCCAAAAGCCTGAGGACATTCCCATGCAATACATCCGTTTGGGCAACTCCGGCCTGCAAGTCTCGCGCCTGTGCCTGGGCACCATGAACATGGGCACCCCGGACTGGAAACCGTGGATCTTCGACGAGAAACAAAGCGAACCCATCGTTGCCCATGCCCTGGCCAACGGTGTCAACTTCATCGACCTGGCGGACTTCTATTCCGCAGGCGTCGGCGAGGAAGTGGTCGGGCGCATCCTCAAGCGCGTTGCGCGCCGTGAAGACATCGTGGTCACCACCAAGGTCGGCTACGGCACCCGCAGCGGCATCAATGCCAGCGGCCATTCGCGCAAGCACATCATGGACAGCATCGACGCCTCCCTGAGCCGCCTTGGCATGGATTACGTCGACGTGTTCATGCTGCATTACTTCGACGTGAACACCCCGGTGGAAGAAACCATGGGCGCCCTCAACGACATCGTGCGTTCCGGCAAGGCGCGCTACATCGGCGTGTCGACCATGCTCACCGGGCAACTGGCAAAAATCCTCATGGCCTGCGAGCGCAACGGCTGGGTCAAGCCGATCAACATGCAGCTGCAACTGAACTGCGCCTACCGCGAGGAAGAGCGCGAGATGATCCCGTTCTGCCGCGACCAGGGCCTGGGCGTGTCGGTGTTCAGCCCGCTGGCCCGTGGCTTGCTCACCGGCGAAGTGCAGTCGACCCGCAACCAGACCGACTTCTTCACCCAGCAGATGTACAGCGACCAGGCGTCGTTCGACATCGCCCACTCGGTGCAACGTGTGGCCCGTGCCCGTGGCGTGTCCAACGCACAGATTGCCCAGGCCTGGGTGGCCAATCATCCGGGTGTGGACGTGATGCTGGTGGGCGCCGACACCACCGCACAATTTGATAGCGCGCTTGCAGCCCTCGACACCCAACTGGATGCCGAAGAACTGCACGAGCTGGAACGCAACTACACGCCGTGCGATGTGATCAACGACTACACCGCCGGCAAACGCATCTTGCGCAGCGCCCGTCCGGGCCTGGACCGTTTTAACCTGATAGAGGCCGTGGCATGAACCCGCTGATTCGCACAGGCAATTTCATTGATGGCCAATGGTCCAGCGGTGGGCCGGTCTACCCGGTGCGCAACCCGGCCAATGGTGCGCAGATCGCCGAAGTACAACGCGCCGGTGCTGAAGAAACCAACCTAGCCATTGCCGCCGCCAACCGCGCGTTGCCGGCCTGGCGCAAGCTCACCGCCAAGGAGCGCAGCCAGCGCCTCAAGCGCTGGAGCGAGTTGATGCTGAGCAACCAGAAGGACCTGGCCCACCTGCTCAGCCTGGAACAGGGCAAGCCGCTGGCCGAAGCCATGGGCGAAGTGGTCTACGCCGCGAGCTTCCTCGAATGGTTTGCCGAAGAAGCCAAGCGTGCCTATGGCGACGTGATCCCGAGCCACAAGGCCGACGCCCGCATCATCGTGACCAAGGAAGCCATCGGCGTGGTCGCAGCGATCACCCCATGGAATTTCCCCCTGGCCATGGTCACCCGCAAGGTTGGCCCGGCGCTGGCGGCGGGGTGCACGATGATTCTCAAACCGTCGGAAGAAACCCCGCTGTCGGCCTTTGCCCTGGCGGTGTTGGCAGAACAGGCCGGGATTCCGGCGGGCGTGTTCAACATCGTGTCCGGCGATGCCGTGGCCATCGGTGGCGCACTGCAAGCCTCCAGCATTGTGCGCAAGCTGTCCTTCACCGGCTCCACCCGCACCGGCAAGCTGCTGATGCGCCAGGCCGCCGACACCCTGAAAAAAGTCTCCCTGGAACTGGGCGGCAACGCACCCTTTATCGTGTTTGACGATGCCGACCTGGACGCTGCCGTCAAAGGCGCCATGGCTTCCAAGTTTCGCAATACCGGGCAGACCTGCGTCTGCGTCAACCGCTTCTTCATCCAGGACGCTGTGTACGATGCGTTCACCCGCAAGCTGGCCGAAGCAGTCTCTGCGATGCGCGTCGGCAGCGCCCTGGACGGCGAAACCGAACAAGGCCCGCTGATCAATGCGGCCGCGTTGGCCAAGGTTGAAGCCCACGTCGGCGACGCCCTCGAGAAAGGTGCCAAGCTGCTGTGCGGCGGCCGTCGCCATGCCTTGGGCGGGACGTTCTTCGAACCGACCATCCTCACCGAAGCCCACGGCGAGATGCTCATTGCCCAGGAAGAAACCTTCGGCCCGGTGGCGGCCTGCTTCCGCTTCAAGGACGAAGCCGAAGTGCTGCAACGGGCGAATGACACGCCGTTTGGGTTGTCCGCCTACTTCTACAGCCGCGACATCGGCCGCGTATGGCGTATGGCCGAAGGCCTGGAAGCGGGCATGGTCGGGATCAACGAAGGGATCATCTCCACCGAAGTCGCACCGTTTGGCGGGATCAAGGAGTCGGGCCTGGGCCGTGAAGGTTCCAGGTACGGCCTGGAGGATTACCTGGAGATCAAATACCTGTTGATGGGCGGTCTCTGACCCCACTCTCCCAAACAACACCGATCCAATGTGGGAGCGGGCTTGCTCGCGAAAGCGGTGGGCCTGCCACCACATGCATTGACTGACACACCGCCTTCGCGAGCAAGCCCGCTCCCACAGGGAAATGGGCTTGCCCGCTGTTACTCCGTCAAGAACAAAAATATGGAGAACACCATGTCCACTCAACCCATCAAAATCGACGACCTGCCCATCGGTCGCTTCCACCTTAAAATCGCCGGCCTGACCTTCGGCGCCCACTTCACCGACGGCTACATCCTCGGCCTGATCGGCATTGCCTTCACCTTGCTCAGCCCA
Source organism: Pseudomonas sp. D8002 (assembly GCF_013385695.1). Classification (NCBI taxonomy): domain Bacteria; kingdom Pseudomonadati; phylum Pseudomonadota; class Gammaproteobacteria; order Pseudomonadales; family Pseudomonadaceae; genus Pseudomonas; species Pseudomonas sp. D8002. The sequence continues at coordinate 14,577 of NZ_JACAPM010000056.1, read as the reverse complement.
CAGATGCAACTGGACGCCTTCTGGCAAGGCCTGATCGGCGCCTCGGCCCTGATCGGCCTGTTTATGGGCAGCCTGTTCTTTGGCTGGATCTCCGACACCCTCGGCCGGCAGAAAATCTTCCTGGTCAGCTTCGTCCTGATCACCGTTGCCTCGGTGATGCAGTTTTACGCCGAAACCGCCATGGGGCTGTTCCTCTGTCGGGTGTTGATCGGTATCGGCCTGGGCGGCGACTTCAGCGTCGGCCACGCGATGCTTGCCGAGTTCTCACCCAGGAAACATCGCGGGGTACTGCTGGGCTCCTTCAGCGTGGTGTGGACGGTTGGTTACGTGGCCGCGACCTTTGTCGGCACCGCCATGCTCAGCCTCGGCGATGATGCCTGGCGCTGGATGCTCGCATCGTCGGCAATTCCTGCCGGGCTGATCCTGATCGCGCGCATCGGCACGCCCGAATCGCCGCGCTGGCTGATCAACCAGGGCCGGATTGCCGAGGCCCGAGCCATCGTCAAGAAACACCTCGGCGAACACGTGGTCCTCGATGAAGAACCGTCGAGGCAAACCCGTTCCGGCTACGGCGTGCTGTTCAGCCGTGAATACCGCAAGCGCACCGCGTTCAACTGCCTGTTCTTCGTGTGCATCGTGATGCCGTACTTCGCCATCTACACCTTCCTGCCGTCTATCCTGCAGAAGATGGGCCTGGCCGAAGGTTTTGGCACCGCGCTGATGCTCAACCTGCTGCTGATCATCGGCGCCTTGATCGGCATCTGGTGCACCGTGAAATTCTCCCGGCGGGGCTTTCTGATCAACTCGTTCATCATCCTGGCGGCGGCGCTGTTTCTGCTGGCGGTATTGCCGGGCAGCATGGCGTGGTTGATGGTGCTGACGTTCGGCGTGTTCACCCTGGTGCTGTCGGCGGTGAGCAACCTGGTGGGCGTATTCCCGGCGGAGAGCTTCCCGACCGAAGTGCGGGCCAGCGGCATCGGCCTTGCCACAGCCGTCAGCCGCCTGGGTTCGGCGGTGAGTACCTTCCTGTTGCCGGTGAGCGTAGCGGGGATCGGCCTGAGCCCGACCATGGGCATCCTCGCCGCGATCCTGGTGCTGGGCGCGATCATCTCCTGGGCCTGGGCGCCGGAAACCAAGGCGTTGACGTTGAGCCAGGCGTGCAAGGCCGAGCCTGCGGTGTCAGGGATTGCTCACCCGGTTCAACCACTGCGTAAACAACCGAACCTTGGATAAACCCTGCTTGTCACTTGCCACATCCAGCCAATAGCCATACGGGCCGATCACCTCCACCGGGGTGATCGGCAGCAGGCTGCCATTCGCCAGTTCACGCTCGATCATCTGCCGGTCGATCACCGCCAACCCACCGCCGGCCAGGGCGGTGTGGATCACCTGGTCCAGGGTGCTGAATTCCAGGCCCTGGCCTGCATCGATATCTTCCCGGCCCATGGCCGCCAGCCAGTTCTCCCAAACCTTCAAGCGCTTACCATCGTGCAGGATGTGCAGCAGCGGAAAGCGCCGCAGGTCGGGCGGCTGACCGTCGCTGAACAGTTCCGGGCTGGCGACGGCGATGTGGCGTTCCATCACCAACAGTTCACTGCTGCACTGCGTGGCCGCTTCCAGGCCGAAGCGGACCTGGCAGTCGATTTCCGCCAGGCTCGCGTGGGTGTTCTGGTGGGTGACGCTGAGGTTGATGTCCGGGTAACGCTCGCAAAACCGGCGCAGGTGGGCGGACAGCCAGCGGGTGGCCCAGGTGGGTGGCGCGACGATGCGCAGGCGCTGGCGCAGGTTGGGCACGCGCACGGCGTGCAGGGCGCGCTCGATATGGTCGAAGGCGTCGCTCAGGTGCGGGGAGAGGGCGAAGCCGGCTTCGGTCAGGGACAGGCCCTGGGGCGTGCGGATGAAGAGGGCGACGCCGAGGTAGTCTTCCAGTTGTTTGATCTGGCGGCTGACGGCGCCCTGGGTGACGTTGAGGCCCACGGCGGCCTGGCTGAAGCTGCGGTGGCGGGCGACTTCTTCGAAGACACGGAGCATGTTGAGGGAGGGCAGTTGGCGCATGAAATGGATTCCACACCTGTTGTTTTTATGGGTGTTTTTGGCGGCCTCTTCGCGAGCAAGCCCGCTCCCACATTTGATCGGCGCCGCGGTCAAAATGTGGGAGCGGGCTTGCTCGCGAAGGCGTCAGTGAAGACGCCGCCTATTTTAGAAGTAGTACCCAATGTTCATATACAACTGATTCTCCCACTGGTTACTCCCCCCAGCCCCCAGGCTCTCGGTATAGCTGCTCCCGCCAATATACGGGTCGTTCTTGCCGATCAACCACTCCGTGGCCACCCACAGTTTACTCACCGAAAACGACGTGCCCAGGATCACCCGCTGTGAGGTCTTGAACTGATCCTCGGACTTGTCAAACGCGCTGTAGTTGGCATACAGCTTCACACCGCTGACCTGGTCAAACAGGTACTTGCCGGCCACGTCGTAGCTCAAATCCGCCACATACAGATTGCCGCGGCTGGCCACGTTGAACGTGCCGTCATACCCGCCCAGGGTCACCACGCTGTCGGTGCCCGGGTTGCGCGGCGACATCTGCTGGCGTGCCGCCTGCAATTGCACGCCCCACGGGCCGTTCTTGCCCAGGTAGTGGATCGCCACCGCATTGCGTCGGCCATCGTCGTTGGTGTCCTTGTTCTCCAGGGTGGAGGTCAGGCCGGACAGCCCGACTTCCGATTTCCACCCGCCCAGGTCCATGGCCTTGGCCACCCGCACCACCACGGTATTGCGTTCCTGGTTGTTGCTGCCGTCGCCCACGTAGCTGTCGGCCTCGGAGATCACGCTGGAGTAGGTCACGCCCTTGCTCGTGCCTTTGCCTTGCCACGCCGGGCGCAGGTAGTAACCGGCCTGGATGTTCCAGTCGCCGCTTTGCTGGATGTACTTGGCGCCCACCTGCTGCACATCTTCCAGGCCGATCACGTTGCCCAGGGTTTCGTAGAAGGTGCTGCCGAAGTACGGCTGCAAGCCAAACGGCACGGTGTTCAAACCCACTTGCACCTGTTGGTCGGGGTTGAACTTGTAGCCCACCCAGGCGAACTTGGCGAACTGGATATCGCCGTAGTTCTTGGTGTACTGGTACGGGTAGGAGCGCCCGTAGAAACGGTACTGCGCCTCGCCGATCCAGGTGTCGGAGTTGTACTTGGCGCTGAGGTACGCGGTGTCGAGGCCGAACTTCTGGATGTCGCGATCCGGGTCGTAGTCCCAACGGGCGCGCACGGCGCCGCCGAGGTCGAGGTTGTCGGTGACTTGAATGGCCATGGCCGGTGCCGCAAGGGCGCCAAGCACAGGGACCAGAGCGATGTAACGGAAGGTTGGTCGCATGGTTTTGCTCTCGTTATTGGTTATTTTTTGGCAACAGCAGCCCCTTGCCGCAACGAACGCTGCGACGCGGGGTAAAGGGTTGACTCAGTGCGCTTGCGGGCGAATCAGCCGCAACGGCGGGCCTGCCGTGGGCAGCTCCGAGGCGCCGGGGGCGGCGGCCAGCAAGGTCTGGGTGTAAGTGTTCTGAGGTCGCAGCAACACTTGCTCGGCAGTGCCGTATTCCACGACTTCGCCCTGGCGCATCACCGCGATGTAGTCGCTGATCTGCGCCGCCACCCGCAGGTCGTGGGTGATGAACAGGATGCTCAGGTTCAGGCGCTGCTGCAGTTCGGCCAGCAGTTCCAGCACCTGTTTCTGCACCGAGACATCCAGGGCTGACACGCTCTCATCGGCGATCAACACTTCCGGGCGCATCGCCAGGGCGCGGGCGATGCCGATGCGCTGGCGCTGGCCGCCGGAGAACTGCCGGGGCTTGCGCTTGAGGGCGTCGCGCTTGAGGCCCACCTGTTCCAGCAAATCACCGGCTTCAGCCCACGCATCCTTGGCCGACAACCCGCGCAATTGCGCGGCGCGGGCGATGATGTCGCCCACCCGGTGCCGAGGATTGAGCGAGCCATACGGGTCCTGGAAAATCATCTGGATGCGCCGACGATTCGCCGCCAGCGCCGAGCCGCGCAGGGCCAGGAAGTCGGTGTCACCGACCCATACGTGGCCGCTGTCGCTGTCCACCAGGCGGATCGCGGCTTTCACCAACGTGCTTTTGCCCGAACCGGACTCGCCGACAATCGCCAGGGTCTTGCCCCGTGGCAGTTGCAGCGAGACATTGCGCAAGGCCGCCACCGAGCTGCCGCCGACGGTGTAGGTCTTGGTCAGGTGCTCGATGCGCAATGCCAGCTCGCCGTCGGCACTCGGCTTGTGCAGCTCCGGGTGCAGCGCCGGCACGGCCGCAATCAGCTTGCGGGTGTAGGCGTGGGCCGGGGCATTCAGCACCTGGTCGCGCTCGCCGATTTCCACCAGCCGGCCGCCTTCCATCACCGCGATACGGTCGGCAATCTGCGCCACCACGCCGAAGTCATGGGTGATAAACAGAATGCCGTGTTGCCCGCGGCCGCGCAGCTCGCGCACCAGCTTCAGCACTTGCGCCTGGGTGGTCACGTCCAGCGCCGTGGTGGGTTCGTCGGCGATCAGCAGGTCCGGGTTCATCGCCAGCGCCATGGCAATCACCACTCGCTGGCACTGGCCGCCAGACAATTGGTGCGCAAAGCTGTTGGCGATGCGTGGCGGGTCCGGTAGTTGGGTGGATTCCAGCAGCGCCAACATGCGCTCGCGACGCTCCGCCGCCGGCATCTGCGGTGCGTGAATATCGAAGATCTCTTCCACTTGCTTGCCAATGCGAATCGCCGGGTTCAGCGCCGCCATGGGCTCCTGGAAAATCATCGCAATACGGTTGCCCCGCAGCTGGCGCAAACGCTCCTCGTCGAGGGTGCAAATGTCATCGCCGAGGAAGTCGATCACGCCTTCGGTATGCCGCAAACCCTTGGCGTAGTCGCCCATGATCGCCGCCGACAGCACGGACTTGCCGGAGCCGGACTCGCCGATCACGCAGAGGATTTCGCCCTTGCGCACCTCCAGGCTGATGCCTTGCACCGCGTGGCTGCGGTCGGCGCCGGCGGGCAATTCGATGGACAGGTTCTGCACCCGCAGTACTTGCGTGTGGTTCATGCTCAACTCCTTGCGCCTTTCTGGGCGTGTTCATCCAGGCCGTCCGCCAACAGGCTCAGGCCCAGCATCAGGGTGGAGATGGCGATGCACGGGAAGATCACCAGGTGCGGGAAGGCGATGGCCATGGCGCGGCCGTCATTGATCATGCCGCCCCAGTCCGGTGTGGGCGGCGGCAGCCCGAGTCCCAGGAAGCCGAGGGCGCCGATCATGATCGCGGTGTAGCCGATGCGCAGGCAGAAATCGACAATCAGCGGCCCGCCGCAGTTGGGCAGGATTTCCACCAGCATGATCCGCAGCGAGCCTTCGCCCTGGGTGATGGCGCTGAGCACGTAGTCTCGCGAGCGGATGTCGATGGTCAGGGCGCGCATGATCCGGAAGATCGCCGGTGCGCTGGTGAAGGTCACCGCAATCAGGATATTCAGCGCCGAAGCACCGAGGGCGATGATGATCACGATGTACAACACCAGCACCGGGAACGACAGCACCGTGTCGGCCACATACGACAGCACGCTGTCGACCCAGCCGTTGAAGTAGCCGGCGCACAGGCCCATGGCGATGCCCACGGCAAACGCGGTGAGCGTGGCGAGGATCGACCAGAACAGCACGGTGCGGGTGCCCCAGATCAGCCGCGAGAGAATGTCGCGGCCAATCATGTCGGTGCCCAGCAGGAAGCTCTGGCCGTTGTCGCCGACGGTCATTGGCGTCAGTAAGGGCGTGAAGCTTTCCAGCGGATCATGGGGCGCGATCCACGGTGCGAACAGCGCGATCACCACCCAGCCGCCCACCAGCAGCAGGCCGAGCAATGCCAAGGGATGTTTGAACGAGTGCAGCAGGTTCATTGGGCACCTCCGCCGAGGCTGCGCAGGGTGATGCGCGGGTTGAGCCAGGTGTAGGCCAGGTCCGAGAAGATCTTGGTGATGCCCACCACCACGGCACTGACCATCGCGCAGGCTTCGATCAGGTACACGTCATGGTTCAGCGAGGCGGTGTACAGCAGCGAGCCGAAGCCCTTGTAGGCGAAGAACACCTCCACCACGATCACGTTCGACAGCAGCCACGGGATGTACAGCATGATCACCGTGACCGGCGCGATCAGCACATTGCGCAGGGCATGCCGCAGCACAATGCGTGAGGTCGACGCCCCCTTGAGCCGCGCCGTGCGGATGTACGGCGCCTGCATCACTTCCACCATCGAGGCCCGGGTGATGCGCGCCAGGTAACCGATGCCGAACAGGCACAGCACCATCAGTGGCAGCACCAATTGCACGACGCTGAAGCCTTCGCTCATGCTGCTCACACCGGGCAGCCAGTTAAGCCAGAACACAAAGATCGCGGAGACGAAAACCGCGCTGGCGAAGTCGGGAATCGAGGTGGTGACGATCGACAGGAACGACACCAGGCGGTCCAGCGCCGAGCCCTGGCGAATCCCGGCCAGAACGCCGAGGGTCAACGCCACCGGCACCATCACCAGCAAGGCCAGGCCGGCCAGGGTCAGGGTTTGCGCAAGGTTCGGCAGCAGCAGCTTGATCACTGATTCGCGAAAGTACACCGAGGTGCCCCAGTCGCCGCTGACAAAGTCCTTGAGCCACACCAGGTAGCGCCACACAAAGGGTTGGTTATAGCCATGTTCCACCAGCCACGCGGCGCGCTGGTCGGCGGCGGAGTAGGGGCCGAGGACGTTGATCGCCACGTCTTCGATATTCAGTTCCAGGGCCAGGAACACGATCAATGACACCGACAGCAGGGTCGCCACCAGCGCCAATAACTTGCGCATCAGAAAATGAGCCATGGGTGCATGCTCCGACTGTTCAAGGGATGCCTGCCCGTGTGCGGGCAGGGAGGAGGGCGTGCGCTAAATCAAGCGCTCATCCACACACTGTCCATCGGGTAGAAGTCGGAAGGGTGCACCTGGAAGCCCTGGACCTTTTTGCTCACGGCGGTGAACTTGTCGCCCCAGAACGGCTGCACGATCACGCAGGCGTCCTGCAGGATGCGTTCGACATTTTCCATCGCCACGGCGCGCTGTTTCGGGTCGATGATGCCCATGGCCTTGTCCAGCGCGGCATCGAACGCCGGGTCGCTGTAATGGCTTTCGTTCCAGGCGCCACCGCCGCGGTAGGCCAGTTCCAGGGACATTACGCCCAGCGGGCGGTGGGCCCAGTAGGTCAGGCTGAAGGCGGCCTTGTCCCAGATCGGCCAGTACTGTGCAGCAGGGATCACCTTGAGGTTGATGCGGATCCCGGCTTCCAGGCAGTTCTGTTGCAGGATCTGCGCGCAGTCCTGTTCATAGCGGCCCTGGGTGTTGCCGACGATCAGGTCAATGTCGATGCCGTTGGGGAAGCCGGCTTCGGCCAGCAGCTTCTTGGCCGCCGCCACGTCGCGGTTGCGTTTGGGCAGCGGGAAATATTCGGGGTGGGAAGGCGCCACATGATGGTCTTCGCCGAGGGTGCCCATGCCGCGATAGGCGATCTTCAGCATCTGCGCGTTGTCGGCGCACAGCACCACCGCCTTGCGGATGCGCAGGTCGGTGAACGGTTTCTGGTCGCAGGCCATGCGCATCACCACGGTTTGCGCCGACTTGCAGGTCAGCAACTGGGCCCCGGGCAAGCGCTTGGCCAGGTCCAGTTCAGCCACCGTCACGCGGTACAGCACGTCGACTTGCCCGGCTTGCAGGGCGGCGAGGTGGGTGGACACGTCGGTGCCCATGTCGATGTAGCGCAACTCGTCAAGGTTGGCTGGTTTGCCCCAGTAGTCGGCGCGCTTGGCGAAGGTCGCCTGCTTGTTCACGGCGAATGAAACCAGCTTGAACGGCCCGGTGCCCAGCGGGTTTTTCGCCCAGTCGTCACCGGCCTTGAAGCTGCGGTGCACGATGGCGCAGGTGAAGGCGTTGAGCATCTCCGGGATCGCCAGGATCGGCCGCTTGAGCACCAGGCGGAACTGGAACTCGCTGACTTTTTCGAAGGCCTTGATGTCCTGGAACGCGGTGCGGTTCACCGACTTGGAATCGGCGGCGATCCAGCGTTCGATATTGTGCTGCACGTCGTCGACGTTGAAGGTGTCGCCGTTGCTCCACTTCACGTTCTGGCGCAGGTTGAAGGTCCACGTGGCGAGGTCTTCCGACGGGTTCCAGCTCTCGGCGAGGTAAGGGTGGGTGATGTTGTCGGCGTCGACCCAGGTCAGGTATTCCACCGAGTTGCGCAGCAGGTTCGAGGCTTCGATCCAGGTGATCAGCATCGGGTCCTGGATTTCCTGGATCGCGCAGGCAAACCGCAGGCTTCCGCCCTGGCGTGGCTCGGCGGCCTGGGCGTCATTGCCCAGCAGTGCGGAACCGAGAAAGGTGCTGGCACTGGCGACGGTGATGCCCAGCAGCGCGGCCGTGCGCAGGAATTGGCGACGGTTGATTTCGCCGCTTTGCACTTGGGCACACAGATCATTTACGGCTGGATGCGGCGCGGCGCCGTCCAGGGTAGTCAACTCTTTCATAAGCCTCTCCGGTACTTGCGAATATGCGTTTTTTTGTTGAACCGCAAGGGTCAATGGCAAGCGCCGCGAAGGCGCGACCGTGACCGCTGTGAAGCCGGCAGAAGAACAAGGCGCAACGAAGTCGGGAGGGTGGCAATGGGACAGGACATAGGGCAGCTCTCATGTTGTTTTTATTAGAGATGCCCGCAGTTTTGTCATTTGCGCAAAGATCGACAAACGACAAATTCTGCGTTGGAACGTTCTATAAACGCATGTTACATGTCGCTCCCCACCGACTGATCGTTCCCACGCTCTGTGTGGGAATGCCGCCCCGGACGTTCCGCGCCCCCTCTGCGAAACGGTGACGCAGAGCGTCACGGGATGCATTCCCACGCAGAGCGTGGGAACGATCAGTACCTCAACAAGCGCGGGTCGAACGGGTAGTCGGAGAGCAACTCGATGCCGTGTTCGTGGATGTAGATCTGCTCTTCGAGCTTGACCCCTTCGCCGCCGTCGTCGTGGCCGATGTAGCTTTCCACGCAGATGGTCATGCCGGCTTCGAACACACCGTCGTAGCCCAGGGCATCAATGTCTTCGCGATGCACCACGTAGGGGTATTCACCGGTCATGCCAACCCCGTGCACCAGGGCGAAGTAACGGTTGTTTTTGTAATGCTCGGGAATCTTCCAGGCCAGTTCCGCGTACTCCTTGAAACTGCGCCCGGCCTTGAGCATTTCCATGTTGGTCTGCACTTGCTCGTAGGCCAGTTTGTACAGCTCCTGCTGCTTGGCGGTGGCGGCTTGTTCACCGCACAGGAAGGTCCGCGAGAAGTCGGCGTAGTAGCCGAAACGCCCGACCACGTCAGTGTCCAGCGCTACCAGGTCGCCGGCTTCGATGGGCCGGGTGCTGCACTCCTGGAACCACGGGTTGGTGCGTGGGCCGGAGGACAGCAGGCGGGTCTCGACGTAATCACCGTCGGTGGCGATCACGTGCTGGTGCAGGTGCGACCACAGCTCGTTCTCGCTGATGCCGGGGGTGAGTTTGCCTTCCATCAGGCGCACCCCGGCTTCAGTGGCACGCAGGCTGGCGCGGATCATCTTGAGTTCGTTCGGCACCTTGATGCAGCGCGCACGTTCCAGCGGTTCCTGGGCATCGAAAATCTGGTAACCGAGCTTTTGCAGTTCGAAGGCCGCAGCGGAGGTGGCGCTTTCAATGGCGATGCGTTTGCCGCCGCCGCATTTGCGCACCAGCTCATCGATTTCCGCGGCCCAGTCGGCGGTGACATTGCCCAGGAAACTTTCGCAGAAGTAATAGGAGATGGCTTTGGCCGGGCGCACTTCATCGACGGTGTTGAGGGTTTCGGCCAGGTGCAGGCAGCCGCCGAACTCGAACACCACCACCGGGCCTTCTGCCGGGATAAACGCATAGCGGGCCGGGTTGCGCGCCGAGTACACCTGCATGTTGCGTGAGCCGGTGGCGTAGCGCATGTGGGTAGGGTCGAACAGTACGCAGGCGGCGTAGTCGCGTTTTTTCAGCTCGTTGCGTACCCGTTGCAAACGGTCCAACTGGATCTGCTGGATCTCGTCATGGGTAGGTTCGCAGTCAGCGGGGTTGCGGTTGGGGCCGGACAGACTCATGGGGTGTTCCTCGCAGGGCACATACGGTTTCAAGGTTTTTTAGGTGTGAATCAGTCGAGCAACTGGTCGCTGCGGACCAGGTTGCGTTCGGCTTGCAGATGGGCTTCGGACAGGCGTCCGTAAAGCTGCTTGGTGCGCTGGGCACGGCCAATGATTCCGGGCTTTTCGGAGTAGGCGAAGATCGCCGTGTTGCGCTCGGTGGCGCCTTCCACGCGGGTCACCCGGTGCACCGAAAAACGCCCTTTGAATATCTGCAAATCGCCGGGATTCAGCTCCAGTTCCTGCACCCGCGAACGGTCTTCGCCACGCACCACCTTGCCGACGGCGCCGAGGTTCTCCTGGGTGCGCGAGCGAATCATCGGCGCGTACTCGAACAGGCCGCCGGCCTCGGGCTTCTGGGTCATCATGCTGACGATGAATTCGTTGGTATCGAAGTGCCAGGGCTGCTCGGTGCCGTCCGGCATCACGTTGATCACCAGCCCGGCGAACGGGTCGGCGTACTCGAAGATTTCCGGCTCATTCAGGCAGGCACCGATAAAGCGTTTCATCATCGGCGACACGTACAGCCGGTGGATGATCGCGTCCGGGGCGATCATGTCGCGGGTCACAAAGCCGCTGGTGCGCTCCATGAACGTGCGGCGCGGGTCATCGTGGGGCAGGGAGGTGTCGTCCTCGGTGAAGTAGGCGTTGACCTTGCGCACCGAATAAAACGTCTTGCCCGACAGCGCCAAACCTTCCAGGCGCGCCTGCTCAAGCGCTGCGGGGCGCAGGAAGTTCTTCAGCAGGCAGCAGCCGTCTTCGGCCAGTTCGGCCCGGGCGTGTTCGATCAGGGCCTGTAATTGAACATGGCCCGAATCATGTATGGGATACAGCTCGGTATTAATAATGTCGCTGATATCGCCCACTTCAGCGTCAGCAAGTTGAAGGCTCATGCAAGACTCCCGGAACTATCAGTTGGTGTTTTTTGGCTGACCCGATAGTTGCTGAACGAGGTGCAAAGTGGAAATTACAAGTTGTGATCGAATCCATCGGCGAGGGCGATAGTTATGTCGGGCGAACTGGATGGCACCCTGCTTAAAGTGTTTGTGGCAATTATCGAGTGCCAGGGGTTTTCGGCGGCCGCCGAGCGCCTGCACAAGACCCAATCCACCGTCAGCCAGAGCCTGCAACGCCTGGAAGACATCGTCGGCACGCCACTGATCCGCCGTACCAGCCGCTCGGTGGGCCTGACCCCTGGTGGCGAAACCTTTTTGATCTACGCCCGGCAGATCCTCAAGCTGCACAGCGAGGCCGTCAGCGCCGCGCAATTGCCCAATCAACAGGTGTGTATCCACCTCGGCATGCCCGAGGACTACGCCGAGTATTGCCTGGGCGGGATGCTCAAGGACTTCCAGGCGCAGTTCGCCCAGGTACGGCCCGATGTGTGCTGCGAGATGTCGACGGCCCTGGTGGGGCGCCTGCAACGGGGCGAACTGGACCTGGTGCTGGGGGTGGAACACGCAGGTTTGCAGAGCGGGGAATACCTGTGCGACGAGCCGTTGGTGTGGGTCGCGGCGCCCAGCTGGAGTTGCGTGGGGCGTCAGTCGGTGCCGTTGGCGGTGTACGCCGAGGGCTGCGCGTTCCGTGCGAACGCCGTGCAGGCGCTGGCCCAGTCCGGGCGCTCGTGGCAGGTGGTTTACACCAGCCAAAGCCCGCGCGGCATTGCGATTGCGATCGAGCAGGGCTTGTCGGTGGGCGTGATGGCGCGGCGCCTGGTGCCACCCGACTGGCAGATTCTGGACGAGCGCCAGGGCTTCCCGCCGATTGCCCCGGCGCGCCTGATGTTCTGGCGTTCAGCCGGTTGCCAGGTGCCGGAAGTGGATGCCCTGGTGGAGATTCTGCGCCGGCAACTGGGCCACTCAGGGCATCTGGGCGGCCAGCGCTTCGCGGGTGTGTCGCTGGGCCATGCGCTTGAGCAATAACAGGCTGGCCAACACCCAGGCCGCGATCCAGCCGTGCACCACCGCAAATTCGCCAGTGACTTGCAGCAGCCAGCCGCACAAGGCATTGCCGGTGGCACTCGCCAGGCCGTAGCTGACCATGCTCAGGCTCACCACTTGCAGGCTGTGCACCGGGCTGAGCCGGGCCCCGACGTAGGCGGCCATCAAGCCCCAACACGGGAAATAGAACAGCGCGAACAGCCCGGCCGCCAGCCAGCTCAGTACCAGGCTCGGGTGCCCGAGCAAGCCGAGCATGCTCAGACCAAACGCGCCGATACTCAGGGCCATCACCCGCAACGCCCCCCAACGATCTGCCAGCGTGCCCAGCAGCAAGCCGCCGATCACACCGCCGATCCCGATCAGCGTCCACATCGAGCCGGTGACGGAAGCGCTGGCCTGTAGCTGCTCGCTGACGAACGCCGACAGGAAATTCAGAAACGGCCCGCTGATGGCGCCGATAAACGCGCTGAGCAAGACGATCTGCATTGCCACCGGTTGTGCCACGCACAACTTCAGCCATTGGCGCAGCACTTGATTCAGCGCCGGCGCCATGGTCTCGCGTGGTGTCGGTTGCTTGATCGGGGCCAGTGCCCACAGGGTCAACAGCGTGACAACCAGCGTCAACCCGGCGCAGATCAGCCAGAACTGGCGCAAGGACAAGCCCTGCAACAGCGCGATCAACAGCCCGTTCAAGCACAGCGCAAAGGCTGAGCCCGAGGACGCCAGCCCCAGCACCCGGCTGCGATGTGTAGTCGGGATCACCTCTTGAGCGAGGGCCGAAATCGCGTTCCAGTTCGACACCGCGCACGCCGACACCAGTGCCAGGCACAGGGCAAACGGCAGCACCCACGGCGTGGCGACGGCCAGGGCCAGCAGGGCGGGGCTGAGGACGATGGTCAGGCGCACCATATTGCGCGGGCTGATCCACGCCGCCGCCAGGCCGCTGGCAATCGAGGCGCCCATGTAGAACAGCTGCAACAGCGCGGCAATCAACGCGGCCTGGCTGTAACTGAGCTCAAAGGCCAGGCGGATCTGCGGCAACAGCGCCGAATACAGGAACACACTGAAACCGTGGGTGGTGGCGTTGCAGGCGGTAAACACCAGTGCCAGCAAGCCAATACTTCGCCGGGATGAAACGGGTGCGTTGGACATGGCGATGACTCGATAAGTTAATCGCGAAAGAGAGGGGCGAAGTTACAGGAAGTACATTGGCAGACTAGCGTTTATAGCCTGGCGACGACCAATGCTTAATTGTCTTAGTGTGCATGCGTTATACGCAGGCTATTTATTCGTGAGCGACGGTCTGTAGCGATAAACGACACTTTCAGCGGTTGTGACGATTAATTGTTTGTCAGGCTGGGGTGCTACCGCTGACCCAATACAAAAAGGTATGTTGTGCAGGTTATTTCCCCTGTGCTCCCGAGTGTCGTCCATGAAACGCAAAATGCCCGGTCTCAACGCCCTCAAAGCTTTCGAAGTCGCCGGCAGTACCGGCAGTTTTACCCGGGCCGCCGAGCTGTTGAACGTCACGCAGAGTGCGGTCAGCCGCCAGGTGCGCCAGCTTGAAGAACAGTTGGGCGAGGCCCTGCTGGAGCGTCGTCACCATCACCTGGAATTGACCAGTGCCGGGCGGGTATTGCTGCGGGCGTTGCACCAGTCGTTCGACAAGATCGAGCTGACGGTGCGCAGTATCCAGCAGAAGTCCCATGCCAATCGGTTGCACATCAATGCGCCGCCGACGTTTACCAATCGTTGGTTGATGCCGCGGTTGGGGCGCTTGCGCGAGCAGCATCCGGAGTTGGAGTTGAGCATTACCACGCGGTTGCAGGACAGCCTGGCGGAGACCAGTACGCTGGATTGTGCGATTCGGTTTGGCGATGGGGAATGGGATGGGTTGGACAGCTCGTTGTTGATTCAGGAGCGGCATATCGCGGTGTGTGCGCCGTCGTTGTATGCCCGGGAGTGGAGTGACGGGATTGATCTGAATCGCATGACGCTGCTGCATGTGCTGGCGCGGGAGGATCAGCGGTATCTGACGTGGAAGCATTGGCTGGATGCGGCGCGGATCAGTGGGGTTGATATCGAGGGGGGGTATGAGTTTGACCTGCTGGATTTGGCGATTCGGGCGGCGATCGATGGGTTGGGGATTACCATTGCGGATTGGCATATGGTCGCTTCGGAGTTGGCCAGTGGGCAGTTGACGCAGGTGCTGAATGTGCATGTGGAGGGGCATCAGTCGTATTGGCTGGTGACCCGGCCGGAGCAGACGGATACGCCGCAGTTGCAGGTGTTTGCGCAGTGGTTGCAGGAGGAGATTTGGTTGGCTCAGCGGCAGTTGGAACCTTCTTTGGCGGCTGTTTGATTCGGTGTACATATCCGTTATTTAGGTAACGGCGACTTATGGTTCC